>DASPVP010000144.1:0-6625 GCA_035622315.1 Candidatus Acidiferrales bacterium
GCGCTTTGTCTTTGTCGAAGGTGATGTTGAGCTGCGGCGCAAGGCTGCTGGCCGAGCTGAAGACGTTCTCCGCCCCGGGCGTCTGTTGCAGCGCGAGGTAGACCTGCTTGGCGTACGGCGTGGGATCGCCAAGGGAATTGCTCACGAGGTAGTCGATCGGCTGCCAGCTTCCGCCGTAGGTGTTCGTGGCGGAGATGACGAGCGGGTTGGCGTCGGGGGCGAGTTGGGCCACCAAGTTGCGCACGTAGTCGACCCAATAGTTCGTCGAATAGCGCCGGTCGCGACGCAGGCGCAGATCGATCTGACCGACGCCGCTGTCCACGACATAGCCGCCGGTCGGTGATTCGGCGGCGCCGGCGAGCGAGGTCTCGCTGTCGAGGTCCTGGATGAGGTTGACGTCGCGCTCGATCGTGCGCACGGTGTTGCGCGTGACAGCGAGCGGCGTGCCGCTTGGATAGTTGAGCTGCACGATGATCTCGCCTTCGTCTTGGGGTGGATCGAACTCGAACCCGATGATCCCGAACGGCCAGATGAGGCCGATCGCGAGGATCAGCGTGCCGGCCGCGATACCGAGCACGGCCCATGGATGCGCGAGCCCCCAGGGCAGCGCGCGCTCTGCGTACCAGTCGCGTAAGCGCTCGAAGCCGCGGCTGAACTGATCGACGATGCGCAACGTCCGCTTGCTCGAGAGCAGCGACCAGTTGCCCGCGAGGGCGGGGGTGATCGTGAACGAGACGAGCAGCGATGAGAGCGTCGCCACCACCACGACGAGCGCGAACTCTCCGAGGAACTTGCCGACCATGCCCGGCAGAAACGCGATGGGCAAGAAGACGACCACGTCGACGAGCGTGATGACGATGGCGGCGAGGCCGATCTCGAGACGGCCGTTGATGGCGGCACGCATGGCCGATTCACCCATCTCGCGGTGCCGCTCGCTGTTCTCCAAGACGACGATGGAATCGTCGACCAAGATGCCGGTGATGAGCGTCATCGCCAGCAGCGACACCGTATCGAGGGTGAAGTGGAGCAGCTGCATGACGATGAGCGTCGAGAACAAAGACGTGGGGATGGCGATGAGCACCGCAGCCGCGTTGCGCCAGGATCGCAGGAAAAAGATCATGACGATGGCGACCAGGATGATGCCCTCGATCAGCGTGCGCAGCACGCCGCTCAACAAAGCTTGCGTCCGCTCGGACTGGTCGTCGATCACCGAGATGGAGATGCCGGGGAAGCGTTGCTGCAGATCGGGTAAGGCGTTTTGCACCGCCTTTGCTGTCTCGACCTCGTTCGCACCGATCGACTTCTGGACGGTCAAAAAGAAGTTGGGTTCGCCGTCGACAAACGAGTCGATGCGCGACGGCGCGTAGCTATCGTTGACCTTTGCCACGTCGCCGATCTGGGTGCCGGCAACGCCGGGGATTTCGAGCCCGGCTATCGCATCGGGACCGTCGATGTCCCCGCGGATGTTGATGCCCGTCTCGCGCTGGTCGCCGAACAGGATGCCGCCGGGCAAGCGGACGTTGTTCACCGCGAGCGCGCCGATGACGTCGTCGATCGTGAGTTTCTTGGCCTTGAGCCGCGCGGGATCGACCTCGACCTGTACCGCCGGCGTGACGATGCCGTTGGCCTGAACGTAGCCCACGCCCGCCACTTGCTCGATCGCCGGGATGAGATGGTTCTGGATGATCGCCGAAAGGTCGCCCGTGCTCAGTGTACGCGAGGTGACAGCGAGCGTTATGACGGCGGATTCGCCGGGGTCGAAGGTATCGATGCGCGGCGTCGGGAGATCGGGCGGCAATTGCGACTGCGCCGCCTGGACGCGACGCTGCACCTCGACGATATCCTCGGTGCGCGAGGATTTCAGACTGAACTGCGCGATGATGGTCGCGAAGCCTTCTTGGACCTTCGTTGTCGTGTGCTCGAGATAGGGCGCGCCCGCGAGTTCGTCTTCGATCGGGCGCACGACGCTATCGGTCATCTCGGCAGGCGATGCGCCGGGATAGAAAAGGATGATGGTGGCCACCGGCAGTTCGACGTTGGGCAGCTCCTGCTCACGCAGACCTGCGATGGCAAGAATGCCGCCGATGGTGAGCGCCGCGATGAGGACGGCCGCCAACGTCGGACGGGCGACGAAAAGCTTAGTGAGCATGCGATGACGTGGTCATTGGGTCTTTGGCCCTACCTTTGTCATCGGCAGGATATTCCTTTTGCCGCGCTCCTCTTTCGTCGCAGCCCGCAAGCCGCTGCGGTATCCTCGGGGAAATTAGTCGCGAAGCGCCTCGTTGATACTTAAACGCGCATAGACTCTTCGATCGCCTGCTCCTCGGAAAGCCCGGCCCCTTCTTTGCAAAGCCGGTCGAACTCGGAGGCTCCGAGCTCCTGGCGAAGCTGCGTAGGAAGAGCAACGTATTCTTGTTTCTCGGTCGGCTCAAGTGGAACCGCATCCGCCTCAAAGACGTAGGATGCGTATCCAAAAAGTCGTGCGCCGGTCGTCGCGTTCTTTCCGTGGGCCGCAATCGCCGCACAGTGCATGATGCTGATGGCTGTGTGGACGCTCGATTGGATATCCTGTAAGAGGCGCAGCGCCCGTTGGGCGTTGAGCCGCGCTTCATCAAGGTTGCCAAGCGCGATATTGTAAGCCGCCAAGTTGTTGAGGGTGATATAACGGTCTCCCGGTATATCCAGGATCTCCGTCGCGAGCTCGATCGCCCGCTGCGGGTTACCCGTGTTGAACTCGATCTCCGCAAGGTTCGCGACGATGACGCCTTTGCCGCGATCGTCACCGTGGGCGCGCGCGATGCTCAGCGCCTCGGCATAAGCCGCACGAGCCTCTGGGACCTTGCCTTGGAAGTTGTAATTCCGAGCAATGGAGGCTTTGATGATCCCGAGCAACTGCCGTTTGTTGGCGCGCTCGGCGAGCATGGCAGCCTCGTTTAGTATGGCGGCCGCCTCGTCATGGTGTTGCTGGCGCAAGTGCGCTTCAGCGAGTTGACGCAGCGCCTGGGCGATCAAGACGTCGTCCCCGACCTCGCGGCTGAACTTCACTGCCCGGTCGGCGATCGCTTCCAGTGACTCCCACCCGACGATCAGGCTTGACAAGATCGCCTTGGCGAGCCATAACCTTGCGACGGTGTCTTTGGACTTTAGCTGGTCGCAGATCACCGTGGCCATCTCGATCCTAGCGCGCCCCTCCGCGCCGTACGACGTCAAACGCCAATATTGCCCAAGGTGCGCAGCTAGGCTGGCACCGGTTTCGATGTCTTGTTTCTCCCCGAGCGCCCAATCCACGACGGCGCGGAAGTTGTCGTTCTCCGGCACCATGAGCGCGAGCCACGCTTTGGTCGGCATGTCCAGATACGAGTCGCCGACCTTTTTGCCGAAGTCGTGGAAATACGCGGCGTGTCGCGTCTGCATGGGTTCAAGCTCGCCGCTTTTCTCAAGCAGTTCGTGCGCATATTGGCGCGTCGATTCTAACAGCCGGTAGCGCTGCTCGGACCCTAGGAGCTCGGCGACCACCATAGACTTGTCGACGAGCGATTGCAGGATATCGAGCACCTGCCAATCTTCGATCTTCTCATCGGAGCAAATAGCGGTCGCGGCATCGAGCGTCCACCCGCCGCTGAACACCGCCACGCGCCGGAAGATGGTTTTCTCGTCGTCGGTGAGCAGCTCGTAGCTCCAGTCGACGAGCGCGCGCATTGTCTGCTGCCGGGGCAGCGCGGTGCGGCTGCCTCCTGTGAGAATGCGAAAGCGTTCGTTGAGCTTTGTCTCGAGCTGCTCGACGCTCAGCGCCTTCAATCGCGGTGTCGCAAGTTCAATGGCGAGCGCGATACCGTCCAGACGCTGGCACAAGCGCGCCACGATAGCTACGTTTTGATCGGTCAGGCGGAACGAATCGGTGGCGGCAATCGCCCGCTCGACGAACAGCGCGATTGCGCCGTAGTTCATCGCTTCTTCTGCGGTCAGATCCGCCTGCCGATCGGGGACGGCCAGGGAAGCGACACGATGGACCGACTCGCCGGCGATCCCGAGGCCCTGGCGCGACGTTGCGACAATGCGGATGTTCGGACAGTTCCGCAAAATCGTGTCGATGAGGCGTGCCGCTGCCTCGACGACATGCTCGCAGTTGTCGAAAATGATCAGGGTTCGGCGGAGCTTGAGCGCATTGACCAGCGCCTCCGTAATGGACCGATCCTCACCCTCTCTTACCTGGAAGATAGAAGCCAAGGCGCTGGGGATGAGCGTGCCATCGCTGATCGGCGCTTGCTCGAGGAGCCAAACGCCGTCTTCGTATTGCTCAAGGAGATCGGCGCCTACCTGGAGGGCTAGTCTCGTCTTCCCTACGCCGCCAGCACCGACGAGCGTGACGAGCCGCTGTTTCGCGAGCGTCTGCCCGATCGTGAGAATCTCCACGTCGCGTCCGACGAAGCTCGTGATCTGCAGCGGGAGATTGTTCGGCAGCGCTTCGAGAGAACGGAGAGGCGGGAACTCCGGCGGAAGGCCGGGCGCTACGAGTTGATAGACTTGCTCCGGATGCGTCAGGTCTTTGAGCCGATGCGCACCGAGGTCTCGTAGCGCAGCTTGTTCCGGCAAATCGCCTTGCGAGAGGTCCGCCGAGGCGCCGGACACGAGCACCTGACCTCCATGTCCGATGGAGAGCAAGCGCGCGACCCGATTGACCGTGGGGCCGTAGTAGTCGCCACCACGTTCGTGGGAGAGACCAGTGTGGATCGCGGTCCTTATGGTCAATCCCTCGACACTCTTGAAATCTTCTTTGAGCAGCGCGCGCTGCGCATCAAGCGCCGCTGCGATCGCGGCGGGTGCGGTTTGAAAGCTCGCGCAAAACGCATCGCCGACGGTCTTGAACACCGCGCCCCCATGGGCCGCGATGGCGGCGTTGAGAATCTCTTCGTGCCGCCGCACCGCGTCTTTCATCGCCTCGCGGTGGCGCTCCCAACGCTCGGTCGAACCTTCGATGTCGGTGAACAGGAAGGTGACGGTGCCGCTAGGCAGCGGCCGAGTTTCAACGGAGGCCTGGGACAAGAACCCCTCCCGGCGCAAAGACCACGCGCGTTATTGTTCTGCGGTCGCTGCGCACTCGCCTTGACCCCGCCTCAAGCGCGTCGATTCTCAGGGTTGCCCTTGCGTCCGGCGAGGTTTTTAGACCCGCATAGCCTCGTCGATGGCGCGCTCCTCACTCATCGATGCTCCCGCGCGCGCCAACTCTTCAAAACGCGACCCGAGCGCCTTTTGCAGGCGCTCTTGCGCGCGCTCGTGGTTGATGCGCTCGGTTGACTGGCGCTGCTCGTGCAACGCATCAAGTGCCGCGTCGGAAAACCCGAACAGCCGGGCACCACGTTCGGTATCGTCGCTCGCCGCACACCAACACGCGAGATTGCCGACGCCGATGATCGTCATCAGCGTACCAGCGGTCGCTTCGTTCTCGCGCGCTACGCGCAACGCTTTTCTTGAGAACTCAACCGCCGAGGGCAGCTCTCCGGCAGCAAGATAATAGTTGGCCAAATTGGACAGCGCGATGCCAATTTGCAACTTGTTTTTCGTGCGCTCCGCGATCTCTAGCGACTCGGCGCCATACTTGACGCACTGATCGTAGGCTCCTCGAACGAAGGCGGCTTCGGCGCGCCACACGAGCGTGGAGGCGACCCGATCCTCGTCGCCGAGCGACCGCCACATCGCAAGGCTCTCTTCAAACAGACGATCCTGGGCCATCGGGTCAGGTGCGAGGAATGCCGCCTGAGACAAACATCGCGCGAAGGCCGTTGTCTCATTTAGCTCGCGCGCGATCTGGAGCGCCTCCTCGTTGAGCGGCCTTGCCTCATCAAGGCGATCGAGCGTCGCGAGATCCCAAGCCGTGCTCATGAGGACGAGCCCAAGCTCACGCTTATCCCCTGTCGAGCGAAACAGCTCTATCGCGTGCTTGAATTTGGATTGGCGTTCTTCAAAGCCGCCGCCCTCCAAGACAAGCGCTGCCCAACGTGCAAGCCGAGCCTGCGTCAGCGTGGAAACGCCTTCCGATACCTGTCGAGCCAGATCCACCCAGCGCAAGCCCTCGATCTGGAGATTGAGGCGCGAGAACAAAGCTACCGAAACGGCCGCTGCGGTTGCTCCGAGAGCAGGGTCATGACGCTCTGCAAGCGTCCAATTCAGCGCAGCCCGGAAGTTATCGAGCTCGGGCTCCATAAGGGCGTTCCAAGCGCGAACAGACGTTGTCGTGGCCTCGAGGTAGTGCTGCTGTCCGAAGATCTCAAAAAACTTCGCATGGCGGGCGCCGATTCGATCTCGCTCGCCGCTCTCGACGAGCTTCTCCCAAGCGTACTGGCGGGTCGATTCCAAAAGCCGATAGCGCTGCTCTGCGCCGCTGAGCTCCGCGACAACCATCGACTTGTCCACAAGCGCGGACAAGAGATCGAGCACGTCCCACGGCTCGATCTGTTCGTCCGAGCAGACGTCGCTGGCCGCATCTAGCGTCCAACCGCCGGCGAAAACGGCGACCCTTCGGAACATCGCCTTTTCGTTCTCCGTGAGCAGGTCATAGCTCCAGTCGATAAGCGCTCGCATCGTCTGTTGTCTCGGCAAGACGTTGCGCCGCCCACCGGTCAGGATC
>DASPVP010000145.1:0-61927 GCA_035622315.1 Candidatus Acidiferrales bacterium
CGGGCGCCGCAACCGTTGTGATCTTTTCCGAATAGAGCTCTTAGGAGAAGCGGCGCGGGATGAATGCGCCCCGCTCATCCCGTCGGGCTTGTTCCACGAGGCCGTGGTGTGGAGATTTCGTGCAGGCCGGATCGGTCGCCCCGGCGTCGCCCGTCAAGAGAAACGCTTGGCACCGGCAGCCGCCCCAATCGATCTCGCGTCGATCGCACGAGCGGCATGGTTCTGGCATCCAGCTGGTCCCTCGGTAAGCGGCGAAGGCAGGTGATCGCTCCCAGATCTGGACGAGCGATCGCTCGCGCACGTTCTCGAACCGAAGCGTCGTGATAGCCGCAGCCGCGGGGCAAGGGAAGACGCGCCCGTCGGGAGCGATGGTCAGAAAGCGGCTGCCCCAGCCGTTCATGCACGGCTTGGGGAACTGCTCGTAGTAGTCCGCAAGGACATGCGATATCTCCATCTGGCCGGAAAGCCGCGTTCGCGCATCGCGCACGATCGCCGCAGCCGCATCGACTTGCTCGCGCGAGGGTAGAAGCGCTGCGCGGTTGCGAAAGCCCCAGCCGTACAGCTGAGCATTGGCCAGCTCGAGACGCCGAATGCTAAGGTCCTCGGCGAGATCGATGACCGCTGCGACGTCATCGATGTTGAACGCGTGAAGCACGCAGTTGAGCGTCACCGCGACATTGCGACGGACGGCCCGCGCGATCGCCTCAAGCTTGCGTTCGTGGACCTTCGCGCCCGCGATCGCATCGGCGTCGCTCGGCTTTGCGCCTTGGATGCTGATCTGGATGTGGTCGAGGCCCACGCGGACCAAACGGTCGAGCAACTCGTCCGACAAGAACGTACCCTGCGTGATCAGGTTCGTGTACAGACCTCGGGCCCGCGCGTGCCCGATGATGCTGCAGAGATCGTCAGCCCGTAGGGTGGGCTCTCCGCCCGAGAGATGCAGCTGCAGTACCCCGAGGTCGACGGCCTCGTCCATCACGCGACACCACTCAGGCGCTTCCAGCTCGTCCGCGTACGACGAGAGATCGAGCGGGTTATAGCAGTAGGGGCATTGCAAGTTGCACCGATAGGTCAGTTCGGCTAAAAGCGAGAGCGGCCGTGCGGTCATCAGGGCGTTCGGGCGGTGGATCGCACGAGCCAGAGCTTCTGGGAGAGGCGCTGCACGAGATCTTCGATGTCGCTGCGCACGACGGCAAGGTCGATGCCGTAGCGCTCCGCCAGCAGCGCTGCTATCTCATCGACCGTCCGTTGCCCATCGAGCAGCTCGACGATGGCTGCGGCGGAGTCGTTGAGGTTGACGACGCCCTCGGGGATGAGCAGCGCGCCTTGTCCATCCGCCGAGCGCCGGAACCGGACCCCGGGTGCGAGCGCGGGGGCGTTCACCGCGGGCGAGCCTCGTCGGATCCCGCGCCGCACGCGTTCTGCGTGGCGTCAAGAATGGCCCAAAGCACGTCGCACTTGAACTCGAGTGCCAGCACGCAGGCATCTTGCAGATCGGTCGACGTCGCTCCGTCGAGCACCCAAGCCAAGGCGTACGCCGCATCGCGCGGCGCCAAGGTGAGCCTGCGACGGAAGTACCCGAGACCTCCCTCGTCGATCCACGGATAGTTGCGAGCGAGCACCTCGATGCGGCGGGCCATCAGATCGGGGGCGAACAGCTCGGTCAGCGAAGACGCGACCGCGACGATCCACGGCTGGTTGCGGGCGAACGTCACGTACGCGTCGACGGCGAACCGAGTTCCCGGCGCGACGGATTGCTCGCCGATCACGTCGGCGTCGCTGAGGCCTACCGCGCGTGCGAGCGCGAGCCATGCGTCGATGCCCCCACCTTGTTGCTCGAGCGTCCCATCGTGGTCGATGATGCGGGTGATCCAGCGGCGCCGCTTCTCGCGATCCGGCAGGTTCGAGAGAATGGCGGCGTCTTTGAGCGGTATGCTCTTCTGATAGTAGTAGCGATTAGCCACCCAACCCTGGATCTGACTTCGCGTCAGCCTGCCTTCGTGCATCGCCACGTGAAAGGGATGCTTGTCATGGTAATGGGCCGCACCGACTGCGCGCAGGCGCGTCTCGAAATCGTGCCGCGGCGCAGCCTGTGCTCTTGTTGCCATCAGATCGAGATCACCAAGCCGTCGTCGCAGACGGCGAATCCGGCGCCCGTCAGCTCTCGACGAGCGGCCGATGCCGGATCCAAGATCGGATTAGAATTGTTGACATGCGTGTAGTAGCGTTCGCGGGCGCGCGACGTGCGAACCCGCTCGAGCGAGCCGCCTGGTCCAGTCATCGGTGCGTGACCCATCTCCCGCGCGGTGCGCGGGCCCAATCCTAGCGTGACCATTTCGTCGTCGCTCCAACAGGTCCCGTCCAAAAAGATCGCGTCGGCGTCCGCCACCTCGCGCTCAAGTGCCGCGTCGACGTCGAGAAAGATAGGCGCGTAAAGCACGCGTCTGTCGCCTTGGACGAAACGATAAGCAACGGCTGCTCCGTGTGCGATTGCTCCTCCGGCATACGAAGGCAATCGCCCGGGTACGGCGATCGCCCAGATCGAGAGCCCGCCGATGCCGCCCGCGACGCAGAGCGGTCCGTCACGCGCCTCGAATCCATGCCAGGCGAATCGTGCGCCGAACTGCGCGAACATCGGTGACGCGCAAAGCGTCTCCTTCACGAGCGCTGAAGAGTAGATGCTGAGTTCGCCCGCTTGGCGGAATTCGAGCAGACCCGCGACGTGGTCGATGTTGGCGTCGGTGAGCGCGAGCGTCCCGACCGGGCTTCGGCGCTTTGCTTGGGGGGCGAGCTCCCGCGTCGCGGCAAGTTGCGCGCCGATATCGCCGCTCGCGTTGACGAGGACCCATTGCGTTTCATCCCCGGTCACCGCGAGCGACGCCACGTGTCGTCGCGGGATCGTCCCCGCACGAGCGGCCGAGCAGTTGCCGCAACTGCAATTCCACTGCGGCAGCCCGCCCCCGGCCGCGCTGCCCAAGACCTTAATCCGCATCTGGAGGTCTATGAAATGCATGAGCCACAGCGTTGCTGTGGCTCATGCGCTTTGGACCGGATCGCTCGTCAGACGGGCGTCCGCTCAGCGTCATTCCCTAGATAGGCCGTCACCTCGGCGCCTAGGGACACAACCGTGAAATCGGGCTTCTCCCACGTGCTCATTGCGGGTCACTCCTTTGGCCGTCGCCTTTGAATTTTTCAAAAGCCCGCAACGCCGCTTCTTGCCGACCGACGGGCCCTCCTTTGGAAGGAAAACGCAATCTGAGCGCGTGAAAATGCGCTCCCCGCGCCGCTTGACTCAGTCGTATCCTTGTGACGGCGAACGTATGGACGACGACAGGCGGCCATCCGCATGCCGCTTCGTTCCTTAGAAGATGAAGCCGGCGAGCACTTTGGGCCTCGACGGCCGGGAGACTGTGAGCCATGACATCATCACTTAAGGTCGGCGTCGTCGGCGTGGGCCGGATGGGTGCGAACATGGCGCGACGTCTGAAAGACGTGGGCTACGCGGTCACGGCCGTGTATGACACGCGCGCGGACGCGGCGCACGACCTCGCGCGCGAGATCGGGGCCAAGGCGGCGCAGACGCTCTCGCAGGTCAATGAATTGGCGGATGTCGTGATCACGGTCGTGACCGACGATACCGCGATGCGTTCGATCTACGCCACCACAGGCGACAGCCTCCTCAACGGCGCGAAGGGACATCTCTACGTGAATTGCGCGACGATCTCGCCGTCGGTTCACGTGGAGGTGGAGAAGCTCACGAGCGAGCGCGGCGCGCACAGCCTCGAGGCGTGCATGGCGAGTTCGATCCCGCAGGCGCGCGAGGGCACGCTCTATCTCATGGTCGGAGGCAGCAAGGAAGCCTTCGAGCGCGCTCGCCCGATGCTCGAGAAGTTGAGCTCGTCCCTCAAATTCGTCGGCAAAGCCGGCGAAGCCGCAAAGGTGAAAGCGCTCGTCAACATGGTGATGAACATCAACACCGCAGGCCTCGCCGAGGGGCTTGGGCTGGCGGACGCGCTCGGGCTTGACCTCACGATGCTGCGCGAGGTGTTCTCCCAGACCGGCGCGGGCTCGCGGGTCCTCGTCACGGACGGCGAAGATATGCAGAACCGGGCGCATGACTGCTACTTCTCCGCGGCGCACGCCGCCAAGGATTCCGGTATCGCCGTAGCGCTCGCGCGCGAACAAGGGCTCGAGCTGCCGCTCGCCGAGGCGACAAAATCGCAGTTCGACAGAATGGTGACGGAGGGTCTCGGCGAACTGGACAAATCCGGCGTCGCCGAGCTCACCTTCAAATCGCGAAACGCACGACAGCACGCACGCGCGTGAACGACGACCGCTTCTCAAACGTAAGCACTCATCGCCGCACCTTGAAGGAGGAATGACATGGCGGTAGCCTCTCACACGAAGATCACTCCGATCATCAGCTCGGGCACCGCAGGACCGCTGGGCGCCGTCCATCTCCCACGACTATGGACGAAGCTGACGCTCGCCTCGGCCGGACTCTTACCGGAAGGCTACGACGAGTGCGGTCCCGGTTTCGACGCGATGACGATCAGCAACCTCGGACTGAACAAGGACGAGGTCATCACCTACGTACGCACGCGGCGCCCGACGTACATCGAGTTCGAAGAGTGGGTCCGCACGAAGGGCAAGACCGATCCCGAGACGATCAAGAAGCACAACGCGGCCGTGCACGGCTACAACCACGCCGATGAGAAGGCCGCGCACATGCGTCACGACATGGGCGTGCCCCACAACCACATCAAGGATGCGGTGACGCTCAACATGCTTGACGATCTCCACGAGCTGCACGCGACGCTGGCGAAATAGCTCGCTTCGGCAACTCGGGAACTCGAAAGCGCGCGATGCGACATCGCGCGCTTTCACTTTCACCCGTTGGCCAGAAAGGCTTTGGTCGCTTCGATATAACGGTTGAAGTCAGTGCGATGCAAGTTATGGCCTTGGTCCGCGAACCGCACGACCTCGACATTCTCGCCGCCGCGCTTTCCGAGCAGGTCCAGGTCCTCGTCGGACATCACCGATTCGCCCGGACCTGCGGCGAAGACGAGCAGCGGCTTCGGATAACCGATCATGAGGCGGCGCAGATCCCAGCCGCTTGCATCGACGCGGTTTTGTTCCCCGAGATCGCGGATCGCCTCAGCACGCATGCTTTTCACCGCGTGCAGTTTGCCTGCGAGGTCTCGATCGTGCCACGAGGAAAGCCGGCGACGCAGTTCTGTCTCTCGTGCGGCCGGCGTCATCGCGAGGTCCCGCTCCACGTCGTCCAGATACTCTTTGCGCCAGGTCTCTGGCGGCACATAGATCATAGGATCGACGGCGACGACGCGCGTCGCAAACGCTTCGCGTCCGCCGAGCAACACGACCGCTCCACCCCACGAGTGACCGAGAAGCGCTGCAGGCGCGCCCACCGCTCGCGCGACATCGGCGAGATCGGCGAGGCTGCGCTCGAGCGTCATCGGTCCTCGGACGTCCGCTGCGTCGCCATGACCGCGCTGATCGTACGCGAAGATGCGATAGGAGCCTTCGAGCGCGAGCGCGGTACGCTCCCATGACCGGCGCGAACTCGTGATCCCGTGGACGCAGATGACCGGCGGTCCCGCCGTCCCCCACGATTCGAGGGTCGTGGTCGCACCATCATCAAACGTGAGCATCTGTTCCATCGCCGTCCCGCTTCGAGAGAAAGATAAGCAGAGCCCTGTGCGAATCAGCGGCGATGCCTTTCGGCGATGACGTGCTCGCGGGACTCACCGCTCGTCCGAAGACGCTCTCTCCCAAGTACTTCTACGACGAGTTGGGATCAGCGCTTTTCGAAGCGATTTGCGCGCTGCCAGAATACTACCTGACACGCGCGGAGGCGGAGATCTTCGCGACGCACGCCGACGAGATCGTGCAGCGCGCAGGGCTCGATCGCCTCGTCGAACTCGGCGGCGGCAGCGCGACGAAGACGCGCTACTTGATCGAAGCTGCGCTGCGGTTGCACGAACGCCTCGGCTATAGCTCGATCGACATCTCGGCGGCTGCGCTCGACGCATCATCGCGGGCACTCCAAGCCGAGTATCCAAACCTCGACGTGCGCGGCTATCAAGGCGAATACTTCGACGGTCTGCGACAGCTCGCGGCGGCCGAGGATGAGAAGGGCGGCCGAACGCTCGTGCTCTTCTTGGGCTCGAACATCGGCAATTTCGATCCACCCGAGGCCCGGCGATTCCTTCAGGCCATCCGCGCCGTGGTCCAGACCGGCGATGCGCTCCTGCTCGGCACCGACTTGAAGAAGGATGCAAAGACACTCGTCGCTGCATACGACGACGAACTCGGCGTCACAGCGGCCTTCAACACCAACATCCTCGGGCGGATCAACCGCGAGCTCGACGGCCATTTCCTCCTGCATCAGTTCCGGCACCGTGCGCTCTACGATGAGAGTGCCGGACGGATCGAGATGCATTTGGAAAGCCTCGTCGACCAAATGGTGCGCATCGATGCGCTCGACGTGCATGTCGCTTTTCGCGCCAAAGAGACGATCCACACGGAGTCGTCGTACAAGTTCTCGCTCCAAGACGTCAGACAACTCGCGCGTTCGGCCGGCTACGAGCTCGAGACGTCGTGGCTCGACTCGCAAGGCCGTTTTGCCTGTAACTTGCTGCGCGCGGTCTAGACGAGCGGCCTAGGCGGGCACCCGAAAACGGCGTTCGATCGTGCGCAGGACCAGGTCTGCCGCAAAAGCGAGCGCGACCGCCGCAAGCGCGCCTGCGACCGCTTTCGCCGGATAGTCGTGCTCGATGCCGTCGAGCACGAGCACGCCAAGACCGCCGGCGTTGATCCATGCGGCGATCGTCGCGATGCCGATGATGGACACGGTCGCCACGCGGACGCCCGCGAGGAAGACAGGCATGGCGAGGGGCCGCTCGACGCGCCAGAGGATCTGTCCACCAGTCATGCCATTGCCGCGCGCGGCCTCGACGACAGCCGGGTCGACGCCGTGCAAAGCGACGATGACGTTTCGCACGAGGATCATTTGCGCGTAGGCGGCGAGGCCGATCACCGCTGTCCAAAAACCAAGTCCGAGCACGGGTATGAGCAGCGCGAAGAGCGCGAGACTCGGAATCGTGTAGATGACGCTTCCTGCGGCCAACACGAAGGGCGCAAGCCGCGCCTTGCGGGCCGCTAGAATCCCCAAAGGCACGGCGATGACAAGCGCAAGCGACAGCGATGCCGCCGTCAGGCCGATGTGTTGCAGCGTCAGCTGGGCCACAACGCCTGGATGTCGAGCGACGTACTGGAGCATCGCTATCGTGCCGCGGCTCGGGCGGCGTCGAGCATGCCTTGCAGCGTCAGCGTACCTGCTGCGTTTCCGCGCTCGTCCACGACGGCCGCGCGCAGGCTGCCCGAAGCAAGCATCGCGCCGAGCGCCGCACGAAGATCGTCGTCCGCGCGAAGGGTCGTGAGGGCAGGCTCGCTCGAGCCAGCTTCGAGCAATGCGTCGCGCACCTTCATCGCACTGAACCGGCGCACCAGATCGCCAGCATCCACGAGCTCGGCCACGAAGTCCGATGCCGGCTTCGCCAGAATCGCAAGTGGCCGGTCGTGCTGCACCACGCGGCCTTCTCGCATGACCACGATCGTATCGGCGAGACGCAAGGCCTCGTCGACGTCGTGAGTCACGAATACCACGGTCTTACGCAGGCGCCGCTGCATGCCCGCAAGTTCCCTTTGAAGACGCGAGCGCTCGATCGCATCCAACGCGCCGAACGGTTCGTCCATCAAGAGAATGGCCGGGTCGGCCGCAAGAGCCCGCGCGATCCCGACGCGCTGCTGTTGACCGCCGGACAGTGCTGCCGGGTAACGGTTACCGAACTCGTCTGCCGGAAGCCGGACGAGATCGAGCAGCTCGGCGACCCGGCTCGCGATCCGGTCGTGCTGCCAAGCGAGCAGCGACGGGACGACCGCCACGTTCTGCGCGACGGTCATGTGGGGAAAAAGCCCGATCTGTTGGATCACGTAGCCGATGCCCCGCCGCAGCGTGGTAGCATCGACTGTGGCGACGTCGACGCCTTCGACGTCGACATGTCCTGAGGTCGGCGCGACGAGCCGGTTCACCGTCTTGAGCAAGGTCGTCTTGCCGCAGCCCGAGGGGCCGAGCAGCACGACGAACGTGCCACGCTCGACATCGAGGCTCACCTCGTCGACCACGCGACGACCGTCCGAGTACGCTTTGCTGACCCGATCGAAGCGGATGCTCGAAGCGCCGTTCACGGCTTAGCGCGCGAGACCGATACTGGCGAGGAAGTCGGCAGCGACGTCGTGGGGTTCTTCGTGTCCGCCATCGATGCGCCAGTTCAATCGCCGCATGGTCGCATCGGTGAGATGGGGCGCTAGCGGATCGAGGATCCCAGCGATGCGCGGATGACGAGCGAGCGCATCGCGACGGACGACCGGTGCCACCTGATACGGGGGGAAGAAGTGGCGATCGTCCTCGAGCACCACGAGCTTGTCGGCGTCGATCTGCCCGTCCGTGCCGAAGGCGACGACCACGTCGACCTGGTTGTCGAGGAGCGCCTTATACTTCAGACCGATGTCGATGAGGGTCACCTGCGCGAAATGGAATCCGCCGTAGGCGCGTTGCAAGCCCGGGAGACCATCAGGGCGGTCGGTGAACTCCGGCACGGCGCCGAGGCGTAGCTGCGACGCGAGACGCGCGCAATCGGAGAGTGTGCGCATGCCGAGCCGCGCCGAGGTCGCCTGCGTCGTGGCGAGCGCCTGCGTGTCGTTCATCGGGGCTGGCTCGAGCCACACGAGGCCATAGCGCTCCGCGTAGAGACGCTTGACGGTGCGGTAGACGGCCTCGCGGTCGTGCATCGGCGCGAGCTTGAGCTGCGCGAGCAATGCCGTGCCCGTGTATTCCGGATAGCAGTCGATCTCGCCGCGCAGGATCGACGCCATGGCGATGTTCGTGCCGCCGAGATCGAGTTTGCGGGTGACTGGGAAACCGGCGCCCTCGAGCAACTGTGCATACATCTCGCCCAGCAGCAACTCCTCAGAGAAGTTCTTCGACCCGATGCTGATGGACGCGCCGGCGTGGGGCGCACACGAAAAGAGCGCGGCCCCGCCCAAGAGGACGAGCGTTTGCCTGCGCGTCAGCTTAACGGGAAGCACCCGCGTATCCGGTGTGCCGCGCGCTGGCCGCGAGCAGCGCGCTCGCCAACCCCTCAGTGGCGAGGGCCAACAGCGCGACGCTGGCGCCGCCGAGCAGCAACTGGCGCATGTCGTTGTTGGCGAGACCATCCAAGATGAACGTGCCAAGACCACCGGCACCGATGAAGGCGGCGAGCGTCGCGGACGCGATGACCTCGATCGCGCTCGTCCGCAACCCTGCGATCACCACGGGGGCTGCCAACGGCGCTTCGACCCGTGCGAGCATCTGCGAGGAGCGCATCCCCATGCCGAGCGCCGCCTCCTTGACCGGCGGAGCGACGTGACGCAGCGCCACGTCGGTGTTGATCAGGATAGGGGGAAAACCGAGCAGGCCGAGCGCGACGAGCGCCGGCCAAAAGCCAAGACCGAGAATGGGCAACATGAACGCGAGGACCGCGAGGCTCGGCACGACGCGAAGCGCGGTCACCACCGCGACGATGGAGCGCCCGTGTTCGCTGCGCGAGGTCCATACGCCGAGCGGAATGCCTGCCATCGCGGCGAGCGCGAGCGCTGCCCCGCACAGTTCGACGTGCTGGCGCAACGCCAAGAGAAGTTCCTGCGGGTGCGCGAACGCATACGACCACGTCTGTGCGAGCAGCATAAGCGCCCGCAATTCTGCGCGCTCTGCGTCGTCACCCGCAGATTAAGGTTGCCGTTCGGAAGGCCCCAAGCGGCGCTGCGCCAACTGCAGGTTTCATGGAAGTCTATTTCCTGCGCCACGGCGTCGCGCAAGAGCGGGATGCGAAGAAATATCCCGACGACCGCCTGCGCCCTCTGACGATCGAAGGGCTTGAACGGATGCGCGAGATCGTCCGCGGTCTTTTGAAGATTGGCGTCGAGTTCGACGCCATCTACGACAGCGGTTACACGCGCGCTCGGCAGACCACAGAGGCTGTCACGGACGCCTACCGCATCGACAACCGCGACATCCAAACCACACCGGCACTCGAGCCGGATCACGATCCTGCCGAACTGCTCGAGCTTCTCGAGACGAACCGAGCCAACAAGCGCATCTTGCTCGTTGGCCACGAGCCGCATCTCTCCAAGAGCGTCGCGTTCCTGACCGGACTGCGCGGCGGGGGCTCCGTGGATTTCAAGAAAGGCGCCTTGTGCCGTGTCGATCTTGAGGCTTTCAAAAAGGGTGCGGGCAAGTTCGTGTGGCTGCTCCCGCCCAAAGTGCTCCGAAAGATCCGTTAGGCGGCCCCACGCGCCCGAGCGCGGTCGAGCTCCTCGCGGACCCGATCGTCTGACACCTCTGCGAAGCTGAAGTAGAAGCGGCCAACGGCGAACGGCAGGTCGCGCGAGGCGACGAGCACCACCAGCTCGTCGCAATGCGAGCGCAACGCGAAGGCGCAATCCGCCGGGGCGACCGGTACCGCCACCGTGATGAAGCTCGCTTTGCGCTTGCGAACCGTTTCGATAGCGCACAACATGGTCGCGGCCGTGGCGATGCCATCGTCGACGATGATCGCCGGTCGTCCCTCGAGTTGGATCGAAGGGAGATCGCCGCGCAAGCGTTGATCGAGCGCGACCGCCTTCTCGCGCGCCGTTGCGAACAGGGCAGGCACGAGTGACCGTGGCAATCCCGCGGCGTGTTCGGTCGTCACGGCATCGCCGTCGACGCTCACAGCGCCGATCGCAAGCTCGGGTTGCATCGGGTGGCCGACTTTGCGCACGACGATGACGTCCAGTGGCGCGGCGAGCGCCGCTCCGACCGCCGCCGCGACCACGACGCCGCCGCGCGCGATCCCAAGCACCACGCAACGATCTCTGGGAAAAAGCGCCCGGGCCAGCGTCACGCCGGCTGCGCGGCGATCGTAGAACGGCAAAGCAGGCACGCCCCTAGTGCGCCTTCCACCGCATTTCTAGAGAGCGGCGCATCCTGCGCCGCCCCTTACGATTGTTCTCGCTCGAAGCTCGATTGAAACGGTCGCATGCCGAATTGCCGGCCGAATTTTTGATCGACGACATATTCGGAGATCGCGTTGGCCTGTTGTTCGTCGAGGCTCGTGAAGCGGACGCCATACCGCGTTTGGTAACCCGAACCTCCCGCGTTCGCATAGACGACGCGCCCTTTTGCGTCCACGCGGTGGTTGGTGCCGAGACTTAGCAGCAGGCAGACGGGATCGCCGGGCCTCAGGCGCACGTGCGTGCGCACGCAGGCACCGCCGACGGAGAGGTCTTCGAGCATCGCTTTCTGCTCGACCGACCTCGGCGTATCAAGCCGTACGGGTTCGCTGATCATGACTCGTGCATGTGCCCGTGGCTTGCGTCCTACCTGGACGGCCTTTTTCAGGGACTTGAAGAATGGCGCCATATGCCTCTTGGACCAACTCGTCGGTCGTCTGGTTGTGTTAGTGCGCCTAGCGAGCGGTCCCTCTCTTAATAATAAACAAGGCGCGGTCGCGACGCAAGGAATCTCGGGCTCGTAGGGGCTTTCAACCCAGCGCGAACGGTTCGGAGTAGGACGGTTTTCTCCGCCGTTAGCCTATCCGGCGCGGAATGAGTTCGTTGGGCCTGATGAGCGTGCCGTCGAGGACGAACGAGCTTGTATGGAGCGTCCGCGCGGCGCGCTTGTAGCGCGACACGTTCGACGACACCGCGGCGTACGATGGTAGGGGCGTGCGGGAGCTCCGCAGGCCAACGATCGTCAAGGTGACAGGCGCCTCCGATCTCGTTCCGCTCCCGACATCGATGAGCGGCAAGTCCCGGCTGACGTGCAGCGCAGCCACCTTGCGCTCGAACTCGTGGATGATCGCGTCCGCGAGCTGTTCCGCCCTGCTCTCGGAGCTCAGGATGATGAAATTGACGCCGCCGAGGTGACCGACGAGCGCGTTCGAACCTTCGATCGCCTTGGCGGACGTCGTGAGCGTCTCCGCCAGGACGTTGATGATCTCGTCGCCGCGTCCGAACCCAAAGCGCTCGTTGTAGTGGCGCAAGTGATTGATGTCCACGTGGAGGAGCGCGAACGGCAACGTGCTCGTGGTGCGGCGCTCGATCTCCTGTTGGACGAGCATCCGGCCTGGGAGGCCTGTGAGCGGATTCGAGTAGCGCGAGACGGACGTTTGGAACTCGGTCATGGTGTGGAGCAGGTCTCTGACCGACACGACGCCCGAATACGCGCCGTTCTCCAGGACCACGATCTCATCGTACATCTCTGAGCGGCGCCGGTGCACGACCTTGCGGGCCACATCGTCGATCGGATCGTTCTTGTCCACCGCGAGGTAGGTGTCGTCCATGACCAATCGTACAGGACGCTTCGCATAGATTGAGTACCCGAACTGATGCGAGAGGCGCTCGTACAGTTTCGCCCGGCTGACGAGGCCGAGCGGAACGCCGGCGTCGGTCAAGACGACGCTGTCAAGGTCGGGGTTGCGATCGAAGATCTCCATGACTTCCATCGTGTAGGCGCTCGGCGAGAGGGCCGGCGCGCGCCGGGTGACGGCACCGACGGTCATGCGTTTGGGCATCGGCGTGGTGCGGCTGGCCGATGCGCGCTCGCGGATGAACGCGGCGATCTCCGCCTTCGGCTCTGCGAACACCGAGGATGGGCGGGCGAGCAGGAACCCCTGTCCGTATTCGACGCCGATCTCGATGAGCGTCGCCAGCTCCTCGACCGTCTCGATGCCTTCTGCGAGCACCTTGGCGTCGATGCGTCGCGCGAAGATGATGATCGCCGAGACCAGGGCGTTCTTCGCGCGGTCGCGGTCGATGTCGCGCACGAGCGCCATATCCAATTTGATGAAGTGCGGCCGGACTTCCGTCACCGCCCGAAGGCTATTGTGACCAGCGCCTGCGTCGTCGATCGCGACTTTGAAGCCCTGGCGGCTGTAGTGCTGGAGCGTCCGCTTGAACAGATCGAAATCGTCGATCGCCTGCTTCTCCGTGATCTCGAGGACGATTCGCTCTTGCAGATTCTGATCCACCACGTCGCGCGAGAGCGCCTCGTGGCGTTCTTCGAACACGCGCGGGCTGATGTTCAAAAAGAGGTAGCATCCGGGCGGAATGCCCGAGGCATTCGCCATGGCGCGCAGGCGGCAGATGTGTTCGAGCTGCGCCGCGGCGCCGCGTTCGGCCGCGGTGGAGAAGAGCGCGTCGGCGCTCTCCAGCCGCGTGCCGATCGGCCCCCGTGACAGCGCTTCGTATCCGAGCACGCTGCCATTCGACAGCGAGACGATCGGCTGGAAGAGCGTGCGGATGCGCCCTTCTTTGAGCAGCCGGTCGAAATCATCACCGCCAGGCTCGCCGACTTGAGCCGCAGGTTCGTCGGCGACCGCTGCGGGCGCCGCCGCCGGCGGCTGCGAGGCTTGCTCCGTCTCGAGCTCGGAGCCTTGCGGCAACGGCGCAGTATCGCCGGTGACGAAACCCAGCAGTCTACGAAAGCGATAGTTAAAGGTAGGCGAGCTCATGAGGGGCCTGCTCATTTCATCGGCTTAGGGTCTCAGGATATGAAGCCGGGCGCGCGGCTCATATGAAGGGCGGGCCCCCGCGATGCGAAACCCTCGAGCCCATGAGCCGTGACTTCAAGCGTCTCGAGCGGCCGATGCTCCGTGAGAACGGCCGCTTGCGGGTTGCCTCGTGGGACGAGGCGCTCGATCGTGCCGCGGACGGATTTGCCGCCGCAAAGCGTGCTGGCGGACCAAATCCATTCGGCTTGTTCAGCTGCTCCAAGACGACCAACGAGCTGAACTTCCTCACGCAGAAGTTCACACGTGTCGTCATGGGCAGCAACAACGTCGATAGCTGCAACCGTACCTGACACGCTCCCAGCGTCGCCGGTCTGGCGGCGGTTTTCGGAGCCGGCGGGGGCACGAACTCGTATCAGGAGGTCGAAGAGACCGACCTGATCTTTCTGTGGGGTTCGAATGCACGTGAGACGCATCCGATCTTCTTCCATCACGTGCTGCGCGGTGTGCGCAACGGCGCGCGCCTGATCGTGGTCGATCCGCGGCGTACAGGCACCGCCGCTTGGGCAGACACCTGGCTCGGGCTCGACGTCGGAACGGACATCGCACTCGCCAACGGCATGGCGCACGAGATCCTCGCGTGCGGCCTCGAGGACCGCTCGTTCATCGAACACGCCACCACCGGGTTCGACGAATATCGCGCGTCGCTCGCCGACTATGCTCCCGAAGCGGTCGCGAAGACGACGGGTGTGCCGGGCGAGGTCATCGCCGAGGTGGCGCGCGCGTATGCGCAGGCGAAGACAGGCATGATCTGCTGGACCCTCGGCATCACCGAGCACCACAACGCGGTCGACAATGTCTTCGCGCTCATCAACCTCGCGCTGTTGACGGGCAAGGTCGGACGATACGCTTGCGGTCTCAATCCGTTGCGTGGTCAGAACAACGTCCAGGGCGGCGGCGACATGGGTGCCATCCCGCACCATCTTCCAGGCTTCCAGGACATCCGTGACGACGCGCTGCGTGCGAAGTTCGAGCGCGCTTGGGGCGTGACGATCTCGGGGCAACGCGGGTTGCGCCTCAACGAGATGTTCGATGCCATCGAGGGGGGCGAGCTGCGCTCGCTGTATGTCATCGGGGAGAACCCGCTTGTCTCGGAGGCGGACCGGACGCGTGCCGAGCATCTCCTCCGCAGCCTCGATCATCTCGTGGTGCAAGACATCTTCCTCACGCAAACCGCGGAACTCGCGCACGTCGTGCTACCCGCGGCAACTGGTTGGTGCGAATCCGAAGGGACCGTGACGAGCAGCGAGCGCCGCGTCCAGCGGGTGCGCAAATTGTTGGATCCGCCCGGCGAAGCGCGCGACGATGTCGACATCGTGTGCGAGGTCGCGCGGCGCTTGGGCGGCGACTTCGGCCATCCCTCAGCAGAACAGCTTTGGGACGAACTGCGCTCCTTGAGCCCGATGCACGCCGGCATGTCGTACGCGCGGCTGGAGGAGTCTGGCGGCCTGCAGTGGCCTTGTTACGACGAGCAGCATCCGGGCGAGCAGTTCTTGCACGCGCGCTTGTGGGAGCATCCGGTGCGCGGTCGCAAAGCACCGTTTTTCGTCGTGCGCCAAGAAGGTCCGGTCGACGAGCTCACGGACGATTTTCCCTTACGGCTGACGACCGGCCGGCGGCTCGACTCGTTCAATTCGGGCGTGCAGAGCAGCGCATACGTCTCGCCCCTGCGACGTGGCGAATCGATCGACATCTCTCCCGAGGATGCGGCGTTCTACGGCGTGGCAGAGGGAGAACGAGTCCGGATCACCTCGAGGCGCGGTAGCCTGGTGGTGCCGGTCCACATCGATGCGAGCCTGCGCCCCGGTCTCACGTTCATGACCTTCCATTTCGCCGACGTGCCCACCAACGTGTTGACGATCGAGGCGAACGATCCCAAATCCGGCACTGCGGAGTTCAAAGCTTCGGCGATCCGGCTCGAAAAGCTGGTCGATGAGGTGCGGGTCTGACGGGTGGATCTGCACTTCACGTCTGAACGAGCGAGCGATTCGGAGCGCATAGCGGTCGATGCGGTGCTCGGAGCGCCGCGTTCGGCATGGGACGGCGGCATTCGTTCCGCGCGCGACGGGCACGTCGCGATCGGCGGGGATGCAGCGCGCGCCCAACGGCACCGGTTGCTGCCGGCGCTTCACGCGCTGAATGACAGCGTCGGTTGGATTTCGCCTGGCGCGCTCAATTATGTCTGCGAGCGCCTGCGCGTGCCTCCGGCCGAAGCGTACGGCGTCGCGAGCTTCTACGGTCTGTTTGCCACCACCGCGCGACCGCGGGCGATGCTACACGTCTGCGACGACATCGCTTGCAAGCTCGCAGGGGCCGACCAACTCTGCGCCACGCTCGAGAAGGCGGCGAGCGGAGGTTCGAACGCCACGGCGGGTTGGGCTCGCAGTCCGTGTCTTGGTCTGTGCGATCGCGCGCCTGCCGCGCTCTATCTCGAAGCCCATGCGACCGCTCCCCGCGCCATAACGTTCACGCAGGCCACGGCATCGGCGCTCGAAGCCGCACTTCTTGCGACGCCAGCCAAGCCGTCTTTCGTACCCGCCGTCGTCGTCGGCCAACCACGCAAGCTGCTGCGGCGGGTCGGTGTGGTGGATCCGGCGAGCATCGCAGACTACCAAGGCGCTGGTGGGTTTGCGGCGCTGCGACGAGCCATTGCGATGGGCCCAGAGCGGATCGTGCTCGAGGTCGAAACTTCCAAACTGGCGGGTCGTGGAGGCGCCGCCTTTCCCACGGCACGCAAGTGGCGAGCAGTGGCGGACGAACCTATTCACCCGCATTACATGATCTGCAATGCGGACGAATCGGAGCCAGGGACCTTCAAAGACCGCGTGCTCATGGAGGAGGATCCGTTCGCCGTCGTCGAGGCGATGACGATAGCCGCGACCGCCGGCGGGTGCGAACGCGGCTACCTCTACATCCGCGGCGAGTACCCGGCGGCGGCACAGCGGATGCAGCACGCGATCGACGCGGCGCGCGACGCCGGCATGCTCGGGGACGCGGTATGCGGATCCGATGTGCGCTTCGACATCGAGCTGCGCCGGGGCGCCGGTGCCTATATCTGCGGCGAGGAGACGGCGCTCTTCAATTCGATCGAGGGCAAGCGCGGCGAACCACGCAACAAGCCGCCGTTCCCGGTGCGCAGAGGTCTTTTCGGCAAGCCGACGATCGTGAATAACGTCGAGACGCTGGCAAACGTCCTCGACATCGTCGTCGAAGGCGGCGAGGCGTTCTCACACGTGGGTACGCCGGGTTCGACCGGCACGAAGCTCTTTTGCCTATGCGGCCATGTCGCGCGGCCGGGTCTGTATGAAGTCCCGCTGGGCAAGAGGCTCTCGGCGCTCATCGATCTCGCGGGCGGCGTCCGCGACGGCAAGGGTCTACAGGCAGTGTTGCTTGGCGGCGCCGCCGGGGCTTTCGTGACACCCTCGGAGATCGACGTAGCACTATCGTTCGAGGGCGTCCGCGAGATCGGGGCGACGCTCGGCTCGGGCGTCGTCATGGTCATGGATGAGACAGCGGATCTCGCGGGGGTCCTCTTGCGGATCGCCGCTTTCTTCCGCGATGAGTCGTGCGGCCAGTGCGTGCCCTGCCGGGTGGGCACGGCACGCCAAGAAGAGCTGCTCCATCGTCTGCAACGGAGGCGCCAGCAAGGGCTCGTCGCCGAAGATCGCGAGTTGCTCGCCCAAATCGGCCAAGTCATGCGCGACGCTTCCATCTGCGGCCTCGGTCAAACCGCCTCGAGCGCGATCGAATCCGCGCTGCGCAAATTCGAGGTCTTCAGCCATGCCTGACGTGAGGATTGAGATCGACGGCTTGTCGGTCAGCGTGCCGGAGGGGTCGACCATTTTGGCCGCGTGCCGTGCAGCCGGCATCGACACGCCCACGCTCTGCTACCTCGAGAATCTCACGCCCATCAACGTGTGCAGGGTCTGCGTGGTCGAACTCGAGGGCTCGCGCACGCTCGCACCTGCCTGCTCGCGCCAAGCAGAGAACGGCATGAAGGTAAAGACCGATTCTGAGCGGGTGCGGACGAGCCGACGGATGGTGCTCGAGTTCTTGGCGTCATCCGTCGACGTCTCGCTCGCGACGGATATGCAACGGCAGATGCGGCGCTATGGCGCGCAGCCCGACCGTTATGGAGAGCGCGCCACGCCCGCACGAGCCGGCGAGCGTGACGCAGCGCTGCCGGGGCACCACCACGAACCGAGCGGCGGTCGCGCGCAGACCGTGGCACAACCGGTGAAGCGCGACAACGACCTCTACGTGCGCGACTATGCGAAGTGCATCTTGTGCTACAAGTGCGTTGAGGCGTGTGGCGAAGATGCGCAGAACACATTCGCGATCGCCGTAGCGGGCCGCGGCTTCGACGCCAGGATCTCGACCGAATATGCGGTGCCCTTGCCCGACTCAGCCTGCGTCTACTGCGGAAATTGCATCGGCGTGTGCCCAACAGGTGCGCTCATGTTCGCGAGCGAGCACGATCGACGCGAGCAGGGCACGTGGGAACCCGGCCGGCAGACCAAGGGTGAAACCATCTGTCCGTACTGCGGCGTCGGCTGCAACCTTGAAGTGTCGGTCCAGGACGGCGAAATCGTCAAGGTGATGTCACCGCTCGAGAGCGGCGTCACCCACGGCCATCTGTGCATCAAAGGCCGATTCGGCTGGCAGTTCACCAACCGGAAGCGCTGACGTTATTTGTTGAAATAGTCCGCGTTGATCTGCGTGAAGTTCTTCCACTCTTCGGGCACTTCGGTCTCGTTGTAGATGGCGTTGACAGGACAAGCCGCGACGCACGCGCCACAATCGATGCAGACGCTTGGATCGATGTAGAGCATGGGATCCTCGTCGTTGCCTTTGATGCAGTCGACCGGACAGACGTCGATGCACGACTTGTCCTTCACGGTGATGCACGGCTGACAGATCACGTACGTCAATGCTCGACTCCCGGGAGCGCTCTCATGGAAGAAGTGGTGGGCGATTTCCCCTCGACCTCAGGCAGGACCTACTGTGGCTTGTTGCGTTCGGCGCACCTGGAGGCAAAGCGCGGCCTCGCAGGGCTGCCCTAAAGGTCCGCCGGAAGATGGCGTTGCGCGGCGGATGGATCGTGCGCTACCGACGCACGCCGGCGCGTCACGATCGCGGCGCCGGCTAAATCCTGGACGAAGTGACCGATCATGCATGGATAGAGCGACCCCGTCACGAGCAGCACGACTGCATAAAGACCGCCGCTGATGGTAGCGCCCACGATGCCGTTGCGCCCCTGATACGCGTGCGCGAAGCCGAACGCGAGCGTCGAGGCGACGACGCCTAAGAGCAGGTCGCCCGTGAGACGGGAGACGACCCACAACAGATAACCGCGGTACAGGAACTCCTCGCAGACGCCCGCGCTCGCTGCCACCAGCCAAAACAACGCCCATTGAGCCGACCCATCAGGCACGATCGCTCGCAGCGCGGCGGCGTAGTCCGGAGAAAGTCCACGCGGCGCGCCGGCGAGCAGCGCGACGAGCGGTGCGATGAGCGTCAGGCAGCCCAACGCCATCTCCCACGGGGCGTGCGGCATGACCAATCCGACATCGCGCGCACCGATCCCGTGCAAGCGGAGGGCGTACACGGCGAGAGCCGTAACTGACCACAGGACCACGATCGTGCGGACATACCGGAAGTACTTCGACGACGGCGACCCCGTCGACGAACGCAGCCGCCGGCCGACCAACGCGGAGTTGATCGGTAGGGCGGCGATGAGGATGACAAGGGTGAGGACGGTGAAGAGCGAGGGGTGCTGCATCCTCCGGCGGGTTTTCGCCGCGCGGGTGCAAGCCCTGGCGCTGCGGGGCGTGCGAACGTGAACCGCAGGATCCTCGGAATTCTCTCGCTCGGCCACCTGACCGTGGATGTGAGCGCGGGCGGCTTGCCTGCTCTCTTACCGTACCTGAAGAACGAGTTCGGCTTCTCCTACTTCTGGCTGGCAGCGCTCGTCATGACCTCAGGCGTGACGTCATCCATCATGCAGCCGATCTTCGGTATCGCGACCGACAACATGCGCACGCGCTTCTTGCTGCCGCTCGGCGTGGCGCTCGCTTTGGCCGCCTTTGCTTTCGTCGGCGTCGCTCCGACCTATGCGCTCGTCGTTGGGCTCGTCGCGCTCGCCGGCATCGGCTCGGCGATGTATCATCCGGAGGCGGCGAAATCAGCACGAACGGTGTCAGGCGATCTGCCCGCGACGGCGAACTCCGTGTTCGCGGTGGGCGGGAACATCGGTGTCGCCATCGGACCCCCGCTCGTCATCGGACTCATCGCGTGGCAGGGCATGCGTGGCACGGTCTTGCTCGCCCTCCCGGCGCTGCTCGTCGCGCTCGTGGTCGCGTGCGTGGTCCCAGCGCTCTCTCGCGCGCACGATCTGCACGAAGCGCACGTGCGCTCGCTGCCGCGCGGACCCTGGCCGAAAGCGATCAACATGCTCGTGGCGGTCACGTCCTTGCGATCCGCCGTCTACGGCGGCGTTCTGACGTTCGTGCCGCTCTACGCCGTGAACGTGTTGCACGAACCCGCGAGCCGCAACGGCACGCTGCTCTTCGTCTTTCTCGCCACAGGCGCCGTGGCTAACATGCTTGCAGGACCTTTGTCTGACCGTTTCGGCGCGCGTCAGGTGATGAGCGTGAGTCTCGCGATGGCGCCCTTCGCGCTCGCGCTGTACGTGTGGTCGTCCGGGTTCTTAGCGCTGCTCGCCCTGGCGTTGACCGGCGCGGTGATCATCGGCACGCTCTCAACGACCGTCGTCATGGGGATGGAGTACATGCCCAATCGCGTCGGGCTGGCATCGGCGCTGCTCATCGGCCTGTCCACTGGTCTCGGCGGCCTGTGCGTGGGGGCTTTGGGCAAAGTGGCGGACTCAGCCGGTTTGAGCGTTGTCTTGTGGTCGCTCGTCGGCATCGCCGCGTTGTCGTATCTCTTGACGTTCGCGCTGCCTGCATCCGCGCGACTGCCCCGCATCGCTGAGGCGCAATCGTATCCGGCCGACATCCGAGCGCGCTAGCAACACCCATGGCCGATAAGAGCGAGCTCCTGCTGATCGACGCATATTCGCTCGTGTATCGGGCGTTCTTCGCTTTGCCGCCGCTCACCACGTCGAGCGGCCGGCCGATCAACGCGGCGTATGGCTTCCAGCGCATGCTGGCCCGCTTTCTCAGAGAGGAGCAGCCGTCGCACGTCGTCGCCTGTTTCGACGCCGGCATACCCGCTGAGCGCCTCGCCGCCGTCCCAGAGTACAAGGCGCAGCGTCCGGAAACGCCGGACGATTTACGGCCGCAATTCGACATCGTCCGGCAGATCCTTCAAAGCTACGGCATCCCGATCGTCGCGCTCGAGGGTGAAGAGGCTGATGACTGCATCGCGACCATCGCCACGTTGGCGCGCGCGCAACAGCTCGATACCATCGTCGTCTCGGGCGATCTCGACCTCCTGCAGCTCGTCGACGCGCACTGCACGATCGTCGTCACCAAGCGAGGCATCTCGGATCTCATCCGCTATGACGAAAACGCGGTGCGCGAGCGATATGGGCTTTCTCCCGACCAGCTCGCAGATTACCGCGGCCTGAAAGGCGATCCGTCCGACAACCTGCCTGGGGTGCCCGGGATCGGCGAGAAGACCGCGACCAAGCTCATCGCGCAATTCGGATCGCTGGACGCGCTGCTCGCGAACACAGACGACGTGACGCCGAAGCGCATCGCGGAACTGCTACGCGCGCATGCCGATAAGGCGCGTGCTTGCCGCGACGTCTCAACGGCCAAGCGCGACTTGCCCATCGTGCCCGACTGGGAGGGTTGGCGCTACCACGAGCCGAGCCCTGACGTTCTCGCGAAGCTGTACGCCGAGCTCGAATTCAAGTCGCTGCTGACCCAGGTCGCCCCAGCGCTTGCGAGCATGGGCGAGTCGCCCCAAGCGCAGGGCCCCGAAGCGCCCACTCCGTTCGAGCCCGGCACCTACGAAATGCTCGAGGACGAGGCCGCGATCGCGCGCGCGCTCGATGCGGCACTTGCGGCAAAGCGAGTGGCCCTGACGCTCGAACCCGCGCTGCAGTCGTGGCGCACCCAAACGCCTGCGGCGATCGCGCTCTCCTGGAAGCCACGTAGTGGAGCGGTCTTTCCGCTTCGCGCCCTTGGCGCGCAACGCGTCCGCGAACGGTTTGCGCGCTTACTCGCGTCAAAAGCTCCTGCCAAGATCGTCTTCGATCTCAAGAATCTGGCTGGCTGGGCCGCACGAGCGGGCTTGCAGGTGGGCGGCGTAGCCTTAGACGCGATGCTTGCGGCCGCCATCGGCGATCCTGCGCGCGGCGAGCCGACACTGGTGCAAGCGCTCGTGGGCACGCCAGGCGAGGGTGGGGCGAAGCCGCCAGAGACGACGCAGTCGACGCTCTTCGAGAGCCGTGCGGACGTGCGAGCGGATCTTGCGCAGGGCGCAGACGCGCTGTTGCGCGCCGCCGACGCACGGCTCGCTTCGATCAAGCGCGACGGCTTCGAGCGGGTGCTCTTCGAGATCGAGCAACCCCTCGCGCCCGTGATCGCGAAGATGGAGGCGGTCGGCTTTCGCATCGATGCTGACGAGCTCGATCGGATCCGGACATCGCTCGCGCGCGATATCGACGCCACGACGCGTGACATCTACCGTCTCGCGGGAAACGAATTCAACATCAATTCACCCAAAGCGCTGGGGCAGATCCTCTTCGAACAGCTCGGTCTGCCCGGCAAGAAGACGAAGACGGGCTATGCGACGGGCGCTGAGGTGCTCGTGCCTCTCGCTCAAGAGCACGAGATCGCCGCCAAGCTCTTGCAGTTCCGCGAAGCCAGCAAACTCAAATCGACCTACGTCGATGCGCTGCCTGCGCTCGTCGATCCGCAGACCAGGCTGCTTCACACGACCTTCCATCAGATCGGTGCCGCGACCGGGCGGCTGTCGAGCTCCGATCCCAACCTGCAGAACATCCCCGTCCGTTCGGAGGCCGGCCGCGAGATCCGTCGCGCCTTCTTGCCGGCGACGCCGGGCAACGTGCTGCTCGCGGCCGACTACTCGCAGATCGAGCTGCGCATCTTGGCGCATATCTCGCAGGACGAGCACTTCATCGAGGCATTTCGCCGCGGCGACGATATCCACGCATTTACAGCGCGTGCGGTGTTCGGCGTTCCCGAGGATGGCCCGATCTCGCGCGAGCTGCGGCGCAGAGCGAAGGCGGTGAACTTCGGCATCCTCTACGGGATCAGCGATTTCGGTCTGGCGCAAAGCGCCGGGATGGGCCGCGAAGAGGCACGGCAGTTCATCGCCGACTACCTGGCGCGTTTCCCCAAGATCAAGGGCTACATCGACGATACGCTGGAGCGAGCGCGGGCGACGGGATACGTCACGACGATCTTCGGCCGGCGCCGCTATCTGCCGGATCTGCGTTCGCGCGTGTACCCGCAGCGCGCGGCCGCCGAGCGGATGGCGATCAACGCCCCGGCGCAAGGCACGGCCGCGGATCTCATCAAGCTCGCCATGCTCGCTGTGGATCGCGTCTTCGCGCGCGAGCGGATCCGCGCGCGGCTTGCGCTGCAAGTCCACGACGAACTCATCTTCGACGTCGCCCCGGAGGAGGCGGCCGCCGCCGCGTCGCTCGTGCGCGACGCCATGGAGCACGCCATGGAGCTCTCCGTCCCCATCGTCGTCGATTGCAAGATCGGCCCGAATTGGGAGCAAGTGGAATCGATCGACGAGCGCGATGCCGGAGCTGCCTGAGGTCGAGACGATCGTCCGCGATCTGGCGCCGCGCGTCAGCGGTCGCACCATCGCCCGCGTCCGACACGACAGAAAACCCCCGGTGTTCGACCGGCACAGTCTGTCGCCAAAGCTCGCGGTGGGCAAGACGATCGAGCGCGTCTGGCGCGCGGGAAAGTTCCTCGTATTCGACCTGGGCGAAGACGTGCACCTGACCGTGCATCTGCGCATGACTGGCAACTTGCTCTTCCAGCGCGACCGCCGTCCAGTCGAGCGCCAGCGAGCGGTCATCGAGTTCTCGGACGGTGCGTCCCTCGTCTTCGCCGACGTGCGCAAATTCGGCCGCATGCGGGTGTTGCGCGGCGATCCGGTGGCAACGCTCGGACTGGGGATCGATCCGTTGGCGCCGGAACTTGACGAAGCCGCCTTCGCGGCGATCGCGCGCGGACGCACGACGAAGGTGAAGATCTTCTTGCTCGACCAGCGACGCCTCGCCGGGGTCGGCAACATCTACGCCTGTGAAGCCTTGTTTGAGGCGGGGATCCGTCCCGGCAAGCCTGTCGGAAAACTCACCAAGGCGCAACGCGAGCGGCTGCTGCGCGCGCTGCGACGCATCTTGCGCAAAGCCATACAGCATCGCGGTTCGAGCGTGGACGACTACCTCGATGCGGAAGGAAAGGAAGGCGAATTTCAGAAGCAATTGCGCGTCTATGGTCGTGCCGGCTTACCGTGCCGGCGCTGCGGCACGCCAATCCGGCGGGTCGTGCTGGGCCAGCGGGGCACGTTCTACTGCCCGGTCTGCCAGCGCTAACCGACCGCCCGCGTCACACGCTCCATATGCAAAATCGTAAGCAAAGGTGATTCTCTTTTCATGTCCGATACCCACGTCCTCGAACCTCAGGGCTCCGTCGACGATCAATTCGAAGCCATCCAAAAACTCTACGAAGAATCTCTAAAGACCCTCGACGAAGGGCAGGTCCTCACCGGCACGATCGTCGCGAAATCCAACGACGAACTGCTCGTGGACATCGGCGGGAAGTCCGAAGGCGTCGTGACCGCGCGCGAGCTCTCACCGGGCATCGAGATCTCGCAGCTGCGCGTCGGCGACACGCTCGAGGTGCTCGTCTATCGCATCGATAGCGACGGCGACGGCACGATGTACCTCTCCGAAAAGCGCGCCCGCGCGCTCAAGACGTGGGAGAAAGTCCTCGAAGCGCACGATCGCAACGAAGCGATCAACGCGACCGTCACCCAGGTGGTCAAGGGCGGCGTGCTCGTCGATCTCGGCATGCGGGGTTTCGTGCCCGCGTCGCAGATCCGGCGCCAGCCCATCGGCAATCTCGAGGAGATGGTCGGCAAACAACTACGATTGAAAGTGATCGATCTCGATCACAAGCGCCGCCGCGTGGTGCTGTCGCAGCGCATCGTGCTGGATGAAGAGCTCAACCAGAAGAAGCAAGAGCTGCTCGCCACGCTGCAACCGGGCCAGATCCGCGAGGGCACGGTGGTGCGCTTGGCCGACTTCGGCGCGTTCGTCGACTTGGGCGGTGTCGACGGGCTCATCCACAACACCGAGCTGTCGTGGGGCCGCATCAAACACCCGAGCGAAGTCGTGAAGGTGGGCGATCAGGTGCAGGTCGAGATCATGAAGTTCGACCCGGAAGCTCGCAAGGTGAGCCTCTCGCTCAAGCACTCGCTCGACGATCCGTGGAAAGCGGTTCCCGAGACCCTGCACGACGGCGACGTGGTGAACGCGACCGTGAGCAAAGCGACCGCGAATTACCTCTTGGTCGAGCTCATCCCGGGTGTGACCGGCATGGTGCCCAAATCGGAGTTCGACTCGAGCGCGGCACCTGAAGCGGGCGCGACGGTGCCCGTGAAGATTCTCTCCATCAACGTCGGATCGCGCCGCATCACCGCCAGCATCAACGCGGTGAATCCCACGGCGCAGACCGAAGCGCAAGCGCCTGCGACCGAGCCGGTCGAATCGTAGACATTCTCACCGACCCACGGTATCGCAGAAGGCGATCGCGACATCGCCCTCTGGGCGTTCGCCCATGATCGTCGGGCTGACCGGCGGGATGGGATCCGGCAAGACCACCGTCGCGGCGCTCTTCGCTCAGAAGGGCGCGATCGTGATCGACACGGATGTCATCGCCCGCGAAGTGGTCGCGCCGCCGAGCGCCCTGCTCGACGCGCTGAAATCGGAGTTCGGTCCCGGTGTGGTCGGCGCCGACGGGCGACTCGACCGAGCCGCGCTTGCGCGGCTCATCTTCAACGACGACGACAAACGGGCGAAGCTGAACGCGCTCATGCATCCGGCCATTCTCAAGCGGGTGCTGAGCGGCATCGGCGCGGCGCCCTCGAGCGCCATCGTCATCGTGGTCGTGCCGCTCCTCTTCGAGTCCCGCTTCGAGCTGAACTGCGATCGCGTGGTCGCGGTCGTCGCGTCGCCCGAGCTGCGCCGTCAGCGCATCGCAGAGCGCGACGGTTTCACGCCCACCGAGATCGAGGCGCGCATGCGCGCTCAGCTTCCCGAGTCGGAGTACGAGCAGCGAGCGGACGTGGTGATACGCAACGACGGGAATCTCACCGCGCTCGGGCGCGAGGTGGACAAGGCGTGGGCGAAGATCAACGATCCGGCTGGTCGGAAGCCTCGTCGAGCAGCTGGGAAACCGTGACGAAGCGGTAACCTTCCCCGCGCAACCGGTCGATGATGGCGGGCAGCGCTTCGATCGTCCGGTACTCGCCGCTATGCAAGAGGATGATACCACCAGGGCTTGCGAGGCCCACGACCCGCCGGACGATGAGTGACGGCGGGATGTCCTTCACATCGTTCGCGCTGTCGCTCCAGAAAATCGTGCGATACCCGAGGTCGCGTGCGATCACGACGACATGCTGGTTGAAACGCCCGTGCGGGGGGCGGAAGAGCGAGACCGGCTCTCCGCTGAGCCGCCGCAGGAGCGAGCCGTCCAAGGCGATCTGATCCTCGATCTGTTGATCGGAGAGCTTGGTCAGCGGGATGTGGTTGAAGGTATGGTTGCCGAGCTCGTCGCCGTCTGCCAAGATGCGCAAGATGAGTTCGGGAAAGGATTGCGCCGAGCGCCCCACCACGAAGAATGTCGCGTGGACGTCAGAGCGGTCTAACACGTGGAGCAGCAACGGCGTATAGAAAGGATAGGGCCCATCGTCAAAGGTCAGGGCGATGTCCTTGCGCTGCGTGTGCACCCTCCAGACCTCGTCGTACGGGCCGTAGGCTCCGTCGCTCTGCTCCGGCGCTTCGTCCTCGTCCGTATCCTCGTGATGGAGCGCGGCCTGCGGCGCCCGGATCGGCACCGAACGTGATTCCGGGGCGAACGCAGCAGACGTCAACACGAGTGTCAGCGTAAGCGCGAAGAAGAGCTTCACCGCGGGACCTCAGGTGCGACCCAAACAGGTCCGAAGGAAGCGAGAAAATCAGGGTCGTTCAACGACGCATCGTCGCGGATCCGTTCGTACGTCGTGCGGTCTGCCGACACAGAGAACACGGTGTTCTCGATCTCGGTGGCCTGCGCGTTGGCGACAGGTATCGTGCCCCAGATATCGAGCTCCTGGATCTGCGGAAAGCGGTCGAAGGTGGTACGGATGAGTTCTGCCGCTTCATGATCGAGCTCAGCTTCGGAAAGATCGTCCGGTTCGTGCGGCACGCGCGCGGAGAAACGGATGCCGGCCGATTCGTAGCCGGAAGCATCGAACACGTAGACCTTGAGCACGTTGTGCCGTGGCAACACCTTGTAAGTGGTCTCGAAAAGCTCGTTTTCGAGGCTGGGAGTGACGCCTTCTACCCAGGGGTCGAGCGCCGCGTGCGGTGCGACGCGATGTGGGGGCGGCGGATGCGGCACGCCCACGGGGGCAGCCGCCGCTGGGACGAGCGCGCTCAAAAAAAGGGCAGCAGTGAAAGCTGCCGCGCCCGTCGTCTTCATAGCAATATGGAAACGTAGGACAATGATGGTTCGTTCACGCTCCTCGGCAGCATTATACCGCGAGGAGGCCCCCGGTCAATACCTGCCTCAGAGGTCACGCCCCCGCCGCAGCACGCGCCCCGCCCGTTGTCCGGTCAGGACACCCTCCCTGAGCGCGAAACCGCCGTTGACAAAGACGTGGACGATGCCCTCCGGGTATCGGTAGGGCTCCGAGTAGGTCGCCGTGTCGGCGACGCGGCCTGGGTCGAACACCACGACGTCGGCGAAGCTCCCACTTACCAGCTCCCCACGGTCGCGTAAGCCGAGCCGGCGTGCGGCAAGGGATGTGGCCCGGCGCACAGCCTCAGGCAGTGGGAGCAGCGAAGCGTCGTTGACATAGCGTTTGAGGACGCGCGGAAACGTTCCAAAGGCGCGGGGATGGGGCTTGCCGCGCGCGGTCACACCTCCCCTTGCGCGCACGCTCGCATCGCTGCCGATCGCAGTGTAGCCGTAGGAAAGCACCGTGCGCACATCGTCCTCACTCATCGTGAAATAGATCGCCGCCACGTCGAGCCGTTCGTCGACGAGCAAGCGCAGCGCAGCGGCGACCGGGGTCTTGCCGGTGGCCTGACCGATCTCGGAGAGGCTCATCCCCTCGAACGCGCGATTACGGCTGGAACCGACTGAGGCGATGAAGACCTCATGCCACTGACCTCCATATTCGAGCTCGACGCGTGCGGCGACGAGCGCAGCATAGCGCGGATCGGATAGCGCCGCGGCTATCTCCTCGGGCGAACCCACGCGTACGTCGTCGGGCAAGATGACGTCCAAGCCAGTGGACGAAGCCTTGTACGGATACTGATCGAGGACGACATCCAAACCCGCCGCACGCGCGCGCTCCACATGGGCCAACGAATCGTGGACCTTTCCCCAGTTTCGCCGGCGCGACGCTTTGTGATGCGAAAGCTGCACCGCGCACTGCGATCGCCGGCCCACGTCGAGAGCTTCGTCGACGGACTCGATGAGACGATCGCCTTCGTTGCGGATATGCGACGCATAGAGCGGACTGCCCGCCGCACCGGCAGCGGTTGCGAGCGCGATCAGTTCGGTCGTGTCCGCGAAGCTGCCGGGCGGGTATATCAGCCCGCTCGAAACACCGATCGCACCCTGCTCGCAAGCTTCGCGCACAAGTCGCTGCGCCGCCCGTAACGGCTCTGGTGCAAGCGGCTGTGGAGCGACTTCACCCAACGCATCGCGTACGGTGCCCAAACCGCACAGGCAGCAGAAGTTGAGCGCCGGCCGCGCACGTTCGAGCTCGCTGAAGAAGCCGTCGAAGTCGGTCCACACCGGTTCCATCTGGTAGTGTCGCAAGAGCTCGTCCCGGCGTTGCGCGAAGGCGCGGCGGAGGAGCGGTGCAGGCGATGAGCCGCAGTTCCCGCCCACCTCGGTCGTGATCCCTTGGGCGATCTTGCTGTCGGCTGATGGCAGCACGAGCAACACCTCGTCCGAATGCCCATGCATGTCGATGAAACCCGGCGCCACCACGAGGCCTCGGCAATCAAGGCGCGATGCAGCTTCGAGATCCGCGCACGAACCGACCCGCACGATACGGTCGCCCCGGATGGCCACATCCGTGACGAACGTGTCTCTGCCGGTCCCATCGCAGACGCGACCCGATTCCAAGACGACATCGATCATCGGACGACCTGTTCGTCGAGCGCGCGCGCACGCGCCTTTGGGAACGTCCGTGCGGGTTTGTACTGGCCGACAAGCGGGTATGAACAGGCTGATATGACCTTTTGGCCCGCAACGGAGGACCGCGATCTATGAACCACGATGGAACACAGATGACCGTCAGAGAGGCCGGCAAGAAAGGCGGCGACGTGGTCAAGACCAAGTACGGACCCGACTTCTTCGCGCAGATCGGACGCAAGGGTGGAGAGACCACGAAGCGCCGCCACGGCTCAGGTTTCTACGAGACGATAGGCCAAAAAGGCGGACAGCGCGCGAAACTCTCGAGCGAAGAACGCTCGCCGGCGTGATGCCGCGTAAAGACTCGCAAGCCGCCGGGAGCGACATGACCGTACGAGAGGCTGGCAAGCGCGGCGGCGACGCGGTGCGAGCCAAATACGGGCCTACCTTCTATGAAGAGATCGGACGCAAAGGTGGAAAGTCTACCAAACAGCGTCATGGGCCGCAGTTCTTCGAAAGCATCGGCCAGAAAGGCGGCAACGCCGTCAAGGATAAGTACGGCCAGACGTTCTACGAAGAGATCGGCCATAAAGGGGGCCAGAAGGTGAAACAGCTCATCGAAGAAGCTAAGCGCGCCGCTCATTGATGGCGACGCAGACGACCCTCGACGCGCCGTCCTTTCGCTCGATCGATCCTGAGGATATGCTCGGGGCTATCTTGGGTTTGCCCGAGCAGATCGATCAGGCCAAACGCATCGCGCTTTCGGTCTCATTCGGCGGACTGCGCGGCCGTAAGTTCTCTTCGCTCGTCATCGCCGGCATGGGCGGCTCAGCCATCGGCGGCGATTTCCTCCGTGCCCTGTACGAACCGACTCTCACGGTCCCCGTGACCGTCATCCGCGACTATCAACTGCCGGGGTACGTCGACGAGAACACTCTCGTTTTTGCGGCGAGCAACTCCGGTAAGACCGAAGAGACGCTCTCGTGCTACGAGCAGGCCAGACGCGCGAAGTGCACGATCGTGGCGTTCACCACCGGCGGCACTTTAGGCCAAGACGCCTCGGACGACGGCACGTTGCTCGTGACGTTCCCGGGAGGTTTGCAGCCTCGGGCTGCGCTGGGCTACTCCTTCATACCGCTCATCGTCGCGTCTGCGCGGCTGGGCATTCTGCCGGAGATCCTGCTCGACGAGATCGATGAGGCCTCGGCCGTCTTGCGCCAGGTGCGCAATGAGTGCAACGCCGAGGTGCCGGTCGCGGACAACCTCGCAAAACGCCTCGCACAGAGCTTCGTGGGCAAGATCCCCGTCGTCTACGGTTCGCAAGCCGACCGCGGCGTGGTCGCGTATCGATGGAAGACGCAGATCAACGAGAACGCGAAGGCGTACGCCGTCGCGAACGTTTTCCCCGAGCTCAATCACAACGAGACGGTCGGCTGGAGCGGCACCCACGGGCAAGGCGAGCCCGAACGCGAACTCGTCGTCGTAATCTTACGCGACGATCGGGAACCCTCGCAGATCAAGAAACGTGTCGATCTCACCAAACAGATCATCGCGCGACAGAAGGTCGAGATCGCAGAGGCGTGGGCGCGGGGCGAAAGCTCGCTCGCGCGCATGCTGTCGCTCGTCTACGTAGGCGACTTCGCCTCGTATTACCTCGCCATCGCCTATGGCGAGGACCCGACGCCCGTGCGCGTCATCGACTGGCTCAAAGCCGAGCTCGCGAAGTAGACGGCGACTCGCCGCGAGCGCTCTCAGGCCTTAGGCTTAGGCACTTTCGCCCCGGCTTTGCGAGCCTCCGAAAGACCGATCGCTATCGCTTGCTTGCGGTTGGTGACGAGCTTGCCCGATCCGCCTGACCGAAGCTCTCCTCGCTCCATCTCACGCACCGCACGCTCGACGCTTTTCGAGGCTCCGGGTGAGTACTTCTGTTTCCTGCGTTCAGCCATAGACGTTCCTCTCAAGAACACATGTGTTCGTATCATTCCCTCGTTGCCGCCGCGCGAAGCAAGGATTTTGTCCGAACAGGGTTTGAGCGCGCGTTTTTGGGTAAGAATGACCTGCAGTCGGCGCCTTGATCATACTCTTGGCACGGCTGCGCCATTCCCAGCGATCCGCCTCGCTAGATGCCCTTGCCTTGGATCGTCGTCGCGCCGAGCGAGGAGACGCCGGTCCCGAAGTTCGACTGGAGACGGCTCGTCACGAAGTCGAAGCCCTTATAGCGCACGCGCACCTGCGCGGGGCACGTGATCATCTGCAACGGGTTGTTCCATAAGACGGTCTCCGTCCGCAGATCGGACAGGTCGCGCTTGCGCACGCTCCACACGTGGACCGCGCCCGTCGCGGTGTAGTTCTGCGAGCGCATATCGAGCGTGACCTGATCGGCTGTGAGCTCGTAGGCAGGTTTACCGTCCAGATAGTACGTGCCGCGCCGGACGTTGTGATACGTCGTGACCTCGTCATCCGTGGACAGCTCGGAGCTGTCGGCGACGAAACGCCAGCCGAGCTGCGTGCCTCGCTCGCCTTGGCCGATGACTTGGCGCATTTGGATCTGTGGTTGGCCGAGACTCGGCGGAATGTCGGGCGTCAAGAGCGCCGTGATAAGGAAGTAGCCCCCGGCCAGCACGAGCGCTGCCACGAAGCCTCCTACCCAGAGCCCGGGCCGTTCCGCAAGCGAGCGGCGCAGCGCCTTCACCTGCCGCCTCTCCTCGAGCGCCAACCGACGGTCGCCATGCGCGGTCGAACGGCTCCACAGACGATCGCGAGCAGGGCAAGACCGAAGAGCCAGAGGTTGCCGAAGCGGTCGTAAGGCGTCACGACGCCGTGGCCTACGTCGTCGACGAGCACACCGCGCACGCCCACGGGCAGCCGATCGACGATCTGGCCTTGGGGCGTGACGACCATCGAGATGCCCGTAGCCGCCCCCCGCGCGATCCAGCGTCCTGTCGAAACGGCTTCCAAGACCGCGAAGTCGGCGTGCTGATCGGGACCGGACGTGCCGCCGAACCAGGCGTCATCCGTCGCGACGACGAGCGCGTCCGCGCCCGCGTTCGCGGTCGCGCGCGCGTATGAAGAAAACGCCGACTCGTAACAGATGAGCATGCCCCACCACGTACCGGCCGCCCAGAGCAAGCGCGGCCCCGGTCCAGGTGCGAAGCGCGACACCTCGTTCATGAGCGGAAAGGAGTTCAAGAGATTTTCGAAGGGAAGATACTCTGCGAACGGCACGAGCATGCGCTTGCGGTAGACGCCGGCCACAGCCCCTTTGGGGCTCAAATCGAGCATCGCATTGTAATATACGTCTTGCGACGGCCGGTCGATCATGCCCGTGATCACCCAGACGCGACTGCGCTGTGCGATCCCTTGCAATGCCGCGAGCAGCATGGGATTCTGGAGCGGCCACGACGCGACCGCCGTCTCCGGCCACACGACGACCTTCGCCCCTTTAGCCGCGGCCTCTCGCGTGAGCCCGGCATATATCTGCATGGTCCGATCGAAGACGGCGGGCGACCACTTGTCGCTCTGTGCGATGTCGCCTTGAGCGATGCCGACGCGGATCGTGGGGGCCGGCACGGCCACCTTTGCCGCTGCAAGGTCGACCGCGACGATGAAGAGCGCCATGAGGCACAAGACCGCGACGCCCGTGCGACGAGCGTTGCCCGTGCCTCCGATGATACCGGCGAGCGCTCCGTTCGCAAGCGCAAGCGCCGCGGTCAAAAGCGAGACGCCGCCAAGGGTCGCGACAGGTAGCAACCAAGGGACGTGCACCGCCGTCACGCCGAGCGATCCGAAGGGGACGCCGAGCGATCCGCGCGTGCGCCACGTCTCCGCGAGCAGCCAGATCGCAGGCACCGCGAAGATCGCGGAAGCGCGGAACGTGCCGCGGCAGATGAACGATATCGCCGCGGCCATGAGCGCCACGTTGCAACCTTCGATGGCGCCGAGCAAAATGAGACCGAGCAACCACCACCCGCCGACGAACTCTCGCAGCGAGTGCGTCATCCAATTGAAGAGCAACATGAAGAGGACGAATCCTGAGAGCCAGCCCCACCAAAAAGCTCGCTTCCAGGACGACTTCGACCACAGCAAGAACAGTGGGACGAGCGCGATGAACGCGAAGATCCCCCAATCGATTCTCGGAAAAGCCAACCACAACGCGACCGGACCAAGCAGCGACGCTGCGAGCGCACGCGGCCACGGTGGGTCTGCGGTCGTTTGGGGTTCGGGGCGAAAAGCTTCGCTCGCGCGCGCGTTCATGTCCACCCCTGACGTTCGGCGTTCGCGAGCCTTTGGCTTGGTGGCCGCCGCGTGTGCCTGCGCGGTCCTCGCAGCAGGCTGTGGCCGGGGACCGGTCGAGCCGCCACCGCTCATCACCACTGTGGCCTCCATCCAGTTCCAGGTCTGGGTCGCCGGGCAGATCACGCCGACCCAAGGCGATTACATCGTCGCCATCAACGCCAACATCAACCCGTCGACGAACGTGAACTCGGTCCAAGGAGAGACGCCGGGTGAGCCGACCGCGCAAGAAGCGCAAGGCACCCCCGCTACCTATACGCACTGGGATCAAGAGCTCGTCTATGGGTCCACCACGACCGCGCAGCCCAACGGCTTCGTCTACAACTACAAAGTGCTCACCGGAGCTGTCGGCACCACGACTGCGACCTTCTTCCCGATCGTGCTCACGAGCAATCAATTCCAGCTCATCACGAACGGCAGCGTCGGCACGGGGTCGATGAATATGCTGAGCATCACGGTACCGCTCTCGGAGATCTCGGTGCGCGGCAATCCTACCAGCGCCAATCCGCCCACCATCACGACTCCTGCCGTGACCCAGCTTTACGTCAACTATATCACGACCGACACGTTCGGCAACCCGCAAGACCAGCTCGGAGCGCTCGGCCTGGGCACGGTGGGGTTTACGGAGATCGTCAACACGAACGTGACATCGCAGACCACGTACTCTCTTCCCAACTTCTCGAGCGCCACAGGCCCTGCCAACGCGAATCTGTTCCTCATCGGCGGCCAGATCACGGTCATCCCCTAAGCTGCGCTAGGTCCTAGTCGCCGAAGCCTTGCGCGATGATCGGCCCGTTGTTGTTGATGCCGAACGTCGCGAACTGGTTCGGGAACGCGAGCAGTCCGAGCGAGACATCGACCTCCTTGAGCGGCTGGTGGTAGGCTACTTGCACGACGTAGCAATTGCCGACCGTGTGCGATAAGAACCAGTTCTGTCCCTGAAGCCCGTGCAACGTGAAGTCGTAATCGCCGGAGAACTGCAAGTAGTCGACGCGTGAAAGCGGCGTGGCCATCTGGATCACGACCGGCGTGTAGCCGGAACCCGGGTTGTATGAAGTGCCGAGGCTCAAGTACGCGTACGGGTTTGGGCTCACGTTGAGCTGGTAATTGACGGTCGAGAGCTGCTTGACCTCAAAGTTGTAGCTCGTCGAGGCCGTGAACCGATACCAGGGCCCGTTGTAAAGGTTGAGCACTTCGGCGATTTGATTGGCGGGCGTCAAGCGGTCGAGGGATGGCATGGGCGTGTAGCCGCGCACGCTTTGCGCCGTGTAGATCAGCGTGTTGTCCGCGTGGTGGTCGAAGAAATCTTGTAGCGTCGCCTGGTAGTTGAGGGTGCCTTGCAGGTCGCCCGTTCCGTACGCGTCTTGCCGCACCGTGGCCGTGGCGTTGAAGAGCGCGTCGTTGCCGATCCGCACGATCCCGGGCCCGACCTGAGCGTCGAACTCCAAGCGCGAGGTCTCGATGTCGTCATAGCCGTCGTCGTAATCGCCGTCGATGAGCGTTAACGAGATGGGCAGACGCAGGTTCGTGATCTGAAATGGGTGCGCGCGGATGGTCAGTTCGGGAACGCGCTGGATCCCGATGACCGGCGTCGTGGTCTGCGTCGCGCCCGAGGTGACCGTGTCCAGGCCGTGATTCGTCGAGATGACGAGATCGGCGTCAAAGGCCCGCGCGATCACGTGCGTGTCCGCATTGAACCCGATGGCGCGCGAAAACGCGTTTGGATTGGTGCTGTCTTGGAGATTCAGCCCGACGGTCTGGCTGAAGTAGGGCGAGAACGCGATCGTGTGCTGCAAGATGCCGCCGAAGCTGTGCGAGGGGCCGGTCGCGGTGTCCGTCACCACGTAGCTCGTGGTGCTGCGCGCCCCCGTGTGAGTGATCGAGATGTTGGTCGATGTCGTCGTGGGCAGCGCGGTGAAGATGGCTGACTGCCCGGAGTACGAGAACGCGATCGCGCCGGACAGGTGGCTGCTGAACAACCGCTCCATGTTGAGCGTCGCTTGGGTCGTGTTGCGCGTCCCTGTAAGCTGTTGCTGCATCGCGTTGTTGTTGAGGTTGTAGACGGAGAGCTCGCCGTTGCCGCGGCCGTCAGCACGGCTGAAGAACAGATCCGCGCCAAGCCCGATGCCGACTTTCTGGTAGAAGTCGACGTGATAGGTGCCATACCAATTCGGGCCACGGTAGAAATTGATGAAGTTACGGATGAAGAACCCATACGCCGAGTTGTAGCCTACCCGCGGCGCGTACTCGCTGTTCTGCCGCGCCGCTGCCTCGCTCAAGGGCAGCGCGAGTATGCCCAGCGCCGCCACCAGGATATTGCCGAGGTACAGCGCGGAACCGTGCGCGATCAGCCGGTCGTGCGGGCGGATCTCGATCTCGCGCCCGCGGATGTGGTAGGCGGGATGGCTGGGATCGCACGTCGTGACCCACCCGTTCATGATGATCGTGTGGCCGTCCGGATCCAGAATCGCTTCCTTTCCTTTATAATACAGCCGGCCCTGGATCTGCTCGCCTTGGAAGTAGATCGCACCGGTCGACCCCTCGACGTCGAACATCTCGACCTGGTCCGAGTCTGAATGGTACTCGAGCGCGCTTGCGGTGGCCGTGTCACCGTCCGACTCGGTGAGTGTGACGTGCCCCGTGGCGCGCAAGACCTTGGTCGTGGCGTCGTACACCGCTTGGTCAGCTGTGACCACCGCATCCGCGTATTCGAGATGCACGTGGCCGTACGCGGTGAAGCCGCCCGTCGGCGAATTGTTGCCGTATAGCTGATCGGCGGTGACGCGCGCCAACCCCGAGGGAAGCGGCCCAGGCGTGGGTTGCGACGCTGCGTTGCCCGACGGACCCGGGGTGAACGAAGCCTGCGGTGCGACTACTGAACCCGTGTGCGGGAAATCTTGGGCCGCGGGCGTCGGGGTGATGAAGACGGGTTCCGGTGTCGAAGGTGGCGGCAGCGTCGGCGTGTTGAGCGGCGTCGGCGTCGCCGCTTGAGCCGTCGGGCTCGCTTGTGTGCTTGCAGAAGGTGCCGGCGATGGGGACGGAGCTGGCGTGGCGTCGGCGAACGCCGGCCGCGCCCAGCAAGCGAAAGTGCCGAGCGCGGCTAGCGCGAACGAGGCGGCGAGTGCCGCTCCCGAGATGCGAGCACGATGATATCGGGCTCCGCTAGCAGCCACGCCCGCGCCCGCGACTCAACGTCCTTCTTTCCACAACAGCGCGGCGCCGACGCCGCCCATGAAGAGGTTGGGGAGCCAAGCCGCGAGCAGCGGCGGGATGGCGCCGTTCTTGCCGAGCGTGTTGAAAGCGGTGATGGCGAGCCAATAGATGAGCAGCACGATAAGCGCGAGCATGGCGCCCACCTCGCGACCCCGCTTGCCGAACCGCACCGCCAGCGGTAGGGCGATCAGGATGCTGATGAGACAGGCGAGCGGCATGGCGAACTTCATCTGGAGCACCATCTCCATCTGGCTCGTGTCCTCGCCGGAACCTTTGAGCGCCTTGATCTGGTGCGACAGCTCGCTCGAACTCATCTCGAACGGGCCGCGCGGTCCCTCGAAGAGCAGCGAAGCGTCGGTGAGCGGGAACTCGAGCGTGTTGAAGCGCGTCTGCTTCACCACGAGGCCGTTGGGGCCGTTCGTGGTGTGCACGCCGTTATAGAGCACGAGTTTGCCGTTGATTTGGCGAGCCGTCGAAGCGGTCAACGTTTCGGGGAAGTTGCCGGTGCCGAGCGAGTAGATCGCGACGTTCTGCATGATGCCGGTCTGCGAGTCCATCGAGCCGACGAAGATCGTGTGCTGGCCGTCCTCGGTCCGCACGAACTGGTCGGGCTCGATGATCGGCTGGCTCGAGTGGTAGGCGATCTCGCGGAAGATCGTCTGCGACTTGTGTTGCGATTCAGGCGCGATGTAGTCGTTGACCGCGAAGGCGGCAAGCGTGAGCACGATGCCAAGCGCGAAGATGGGACGCGCGATCCGCTCGAGGGCGATGCCGCTCGTGCGCATGGCCGTGAGTTCGTTGTCGCCTGCCAGCCGGCCGAAGCCCTGCAGGACGCCGAACATGGTCGCGAACGGGAAAATCATATAGACGAACGACGGGATCTGCAAGACGAGGTACTGGCACACGAGCACGAACGGCACGTGCTTGTTGATGACGAACTCCGCCGCTAAGAAGAACTGGTTGATGAGCAAGAAGACGGCGAACGCGAGCACCCCGAACACGAACGGCGTCGCCACCTCGGCGAGCAGGTAGCGGTCGAGGATGGCGACCCGGCGCGCTTTGCGCTCGCCAGAGGTCCCAAGGCCGGGCCAGTTCTGGTGCTGCAGCCAATCGAGACGCCTGGCCGCCTGGCTCTCTGTGCTGCTCAGCGCGGGCGTGAATGCAGGGTCGCGCTGCGGCGTCGAAGCCTCGCTCGGAGTCGACATTGCGTCGCCACTTCCTTCGCTTTCTTCGGCTATCCTGGAACGCGCATGCGCGCGCAAAACGTGCGGCGCTGCTCGCTTTGTCGCTACAGCGTCGCGTTAGTGTTTCGCCGACGCCGCGTGATAGAGCGCGGTCACGCTCTCGACATAACCGCGCGTCTCAGCATATGGCGGAATCCCGCCGTACTTCGCAACGGCACCGCTGCCCGCGTTGTATGCCGCGAGTGCGAGCGGCACGTTGCCGTGATACTGCGCGAGCAGGTCGTGCAGATACGCGACGCCGCCCGCAACGTTCTGATATGGGTCGAACGGATTTTGCACGCCGTATGCGTTCGCGGTGCCGGGCATCAATTGCATGAGACCCATCGCGCCTGCGCTCGAGATCGCCGAAGGATCGCCGCCGGACTCTTGTGTGATCACTGCTCTGACGAGCGTCGGGGGTACGTGCTGCGCGAGCGACTGGGTCTGGATGAGGGAGTTGAGCTGATCCTGCGCCATCGAGTGTGGGCCGTCTCCGAAAAGCAGACCGCCGCCGCTGCATCCGCCCACGGCCGCGACGACCATCAAGAGGACATGGAATCGCGCGAGCTTGCTCGCGCGCCGCTTTGCTACCACCCGTGCACCATCCATCCAGCGTCCCTCACGATGTGAGGCTTTCACTTGTAGTTATCGGACTTGGCGTAGATGGTTCTTCGCGTGAAAGGCCGTTTCCCAAGGCCTCGAATGAAGGGTTTGTGAGAGCTAGCGGCCTCGCCGCCCAGCGACCGAGCGATAGCAATCTTGGCAGTAGACCGGCTTGTCGGGGCGCGGTGAGAACGGGACCTGCGTGGCCGCTCCGCACTGCGAACAGACAGTGTCGAACATCATGCGCTCGCCTCCGACGCTCGAGCGATCGCGCTTGCGCGCGCGACGGCACTGCGGACAGCGGGTCGGCTCGTGTTCGAAGCCTTTCTGGGCATAGAACTCCTGTTCGCCAGCCGTGAAGGCGAATTCGGTGCCGCAGTCACGGCATGTGAGTGTCCGGTCAACAAACGCCACGGTAGCCCCCAGTTTTCACTACTCGGAAAATGCAGAACGCGCGCCAAAGTAGACTTTGCACGCAAGCTCTCCAAAAATCTAGCACGTTCACTTTCAAAAAGCAACCAAAAGCGGGCGGTCGCAAGCGTCCCTGCACCGAAACGCGGTGCTCATGAACAGCACCCGTCGCTTTGGTCCTCTCCTGCTTTTTGGACTCTTTCTGGCCCTCGGTCTTCCGGCGCTCGCCGCTGCCCCCGCGGTCGGCACTCAAGCGCCCGGCTTCGCGCTGCGCTCCCCTTCGGGGACGAGTTTCTCGCTCGCCGGTTTGCGCGGCCACGTCGTGGTTGTGAACTTCTTCGCGACCTGGTGTCCGCCGTGCCGCGCAGAGACGCCTGACCTCGTCGGAGTTGCGGCGCGCTACCGCGAGCGCGGCGTCATCTTTCTCGGCGTCGACGATCGTGAAGACGCGACCTTGGTGACGGTCTTCGCCAAGCACAAAGGCATCGTCTATCCGCTCGTGCTCGACTCGAACGGCAGCGTCGAGGAAAACTACGACGTGCGCGCGATCCCGACGACCTACGTGCTCGACCGCACTGGGACGATCCGCTATACGCAGGTCGACGAGTTGAACACGGCCGTGCTCTCGCAGGCGATCGACGCGGTGCTCGCAGGCACGCCGATACCGCTGAGCGCAGCGGCGCAGAAATTCCACGCGACCGCGGACACCGCCACCCAGCAGATCCAAGCCGATCTTTCGCTCACCGCTTCTTCGCCCGCCAATACGCAGGCGCTAAGTACCGCCATCACGACAGGCGTGGCCGCGAACAAGAAACTCGACGACCTGCTCTCGCAGCCAGACTCCACGTCGATCGGCTACGCGGATGCGAACGCGACGCGCGACAAGCTCGATGCCGCGCTCGCGCAGGCGTATACGCAGCGCGCGGCGTTGCCGGATTCGAAGACGCAGGTTTCGGACCAAGTCGAGGCAACGCTCCTCCAGAGCAGCATCGCTGAGGACCAGGAACGATTCCAAGACGCGCTGACGCAATACCAAACAGCCATCAAGCTCGCGCCGAAAGACACGCGGGGCTATGACGGGGCATACCTCGCCGCGTACGAGCTCAAAGAGTATTCCCAAGCGGCGTCGATCGCCTCGGCCGAAGCGCAGCTCGTACCCGACGATCCCGAGAGCTGGCTCGCCGTCGCCTCCTCGCAGAACACGCTGAAGGCGTACGCAAAAGCGCTCGACGCAGAGCGCACGGCGCTCACGCTTGCCGCTAGCGCCTATGCAAAGAACCCGACGTCGAAGGACGCCGCGTACGAACTCGGACGCGTCTGGCTGAAGACAGCCCGTACCGAACTGCTCGCAGGCGACACCGTTGCGGCACGCCCACTGCTGGAACAAGCGCAGGCAGCAGCGCCAGGCACCATCGTGGCGCAGCAAGCCGACGAACAATACGTGGCCCTGATCCCAGCGAACATCGCTATCGACAGGACCGACGCCACGACCGCGCACGGGGCCGACGCATCGCCCGCCAAGGTGTACGTGGTCGTGCGGAACACTTCGGCAGTGCAGCGCACGATCAATCTGCAGGCCACGGGACTTCCGCAACACTGGCTCGTGTCGTTCTGCTACAGCACGGTGTGCAATCCGTTCAAGGTCTCGTTCGCGTTACCGGCTGGGGGCGAAAAGCGAGTGGAGTTGCTCGTGGCGCCTCTCGCCGCGACAAAGGGCCCTTGGACGATGAGCGTGAGCGCCACGGGCGCGCCCACTGCACAGGTCAAAGTGGACGCGAACACCGCAAAAGCGGCGATCACAATCAGCGCCTCGTAAGGCGCGGACCGAGCGCACAGCGGCCGGCCCTTTAGGTCCGCCTACGTTCTAAAGCCAAAAGGCCGACTTGGGGGTCGGCCTCTACATTTCTAAGGCTGCCGTCGACGCGTCTATCGCCCCAAAGCCAGGCCACACAAGGGTTCGAGCGTACGTTCGAACTCATTTTTTCTTGCAAAGAGGCCGATGGTTCGGTATAGTGGGGCAAAGTGGTTCCAAGTGGGGCTTGGTGGCTAGTATATGTCGGCGTTTCCCAAATTTACGGGACGGTACGAGCATTCCCTCGACGACAAGGGCCGGCTTACCATACCCGCGCGCATCCGCGCGCGGTTAGGTGATCACTTCGTGCTGACGATCGCGCCGCCCGACCCATGCCTCGCGATGTACCCGGAACCCACGTGGTCCGAGTTTTGTTCCAAGCTTGAAAGCGCCACCCGCAAGGACGCCGATTACCGCGCCTTCGTCCGGCATCTCTTCGCGAACACCGAGGAGATTTCGCTCGACAGCCAAGGCCGGCTGCTCCTACCGGCGCCCTTGCGGGAGATGGCGTCGATCAAGCGCGACGCCGTGCTCGTCGGCACGCTCACCCGCGTCGAGATATGGGCGGCAGAGCTATGGCGCCAGGCGGGCAGCGCACCAGGTCACATGGCGGACCTCATGACCGAGCTTGGGCTCTACTAGCCATGAGCCGGTCATGCTCGAGGAGTGCTTGACCGTGTTGGAAGCCGCAGGAGGCGGGCGAGAAAAAGTGTTCGTCGACGCGACGTTCGGGGCGGGAGGCCATACGCGGGCTTTGCTCGAGGCCGCGGGTGCCAACAAGGTGGTGGCGCTCGACGCCGATCCAGCCGCCGTGGACCGCGCGCGCGTGCTCGCCCGGCGTTACCCGGGCCGCGTGAAAGTAGCGCACGCGAATTTCGGCGAGCTCGACGATGCGCTCGACCGTGCGCATGTCAAGAGCGCCGACGGCTTTCTTTTCGATCTCGGCCTTTCATCGCTTCAGCTCGCGCAAGCCGGGCGCGGCTTTGCCTTTAGCGGCGATGACCCGCTCGACATGCGGCTCGATCCTAGCTCGGACGTGCCCACAGCATCCGATCTGCTCGCGCGGCTGCCCCAGGCGGAGCTCGAGCGCATCCTCCGCGAGCACGGCGACGAACACCACGCGCGCGCGATCGCTCGCGCGATCGTCAGACGCCGTCCGCGGGTCGCGTCGTGGAGCACGAGCGACCTCGTCGCGGCGGTGCTCGAAGCGTTCGGGCCGCGCCGCCGGCACCAGCGCATCCACCCGGCGACTCGCACCTTCTTGGCGTTGCGCATCGCGGTGAACGGCGAGCTGCGCGCCCTTGAACGCGGCCTCGAGAGCGCCGTACGGCGCTTGCGCCCGGGCGGGCACATCGCGGTCATCAGCTATCATTCAGGTGAGGACCGCATCGTCAAACATCGCTTCAAGTCGTTCGCGCAAAGCCATCTGGCCGAGATCGTCACCCGCAAACCGATGCGCCCGAGCATCGCAGAAGTCAAAGCCAATCCGCGAAGCCGCAGCGCCAAACTGCGGGTCGTCGCCTCGCCTCGCGATGGAAGGAGCGCTTAGCGAGCATGGGTGCACCGGCATATGCCTACAAGCCGCAGCTCGAGCCTTCCATCGACCCGCGCGATTCCGACAGTCGCCGTCGCCGCCGCCGGATCATTCGCGCCGCAGGATTCGCTCGCACCCTCACGTGGTGCATGGTCCCTCTCGTGCTCGTGCTCGCGTACGTGGGTCTGACCGCGAGCCTCACAGCCCAGACCTACCGCCTCGCAGCAGCACAGCGCGAACACGCCGCCCTCGTCGACCGGCGCAACGCATTGGAAAGTCGGCAAGCGCAACTCGAATCGATCGAAAACCTGGAAGCCGCCGCGCGCAAGCTCCACATGAGCGAGCCGAAGAAGGTCGCGGTCATCTGGACGCCCGCTACGGCGACAACCGCGCCCAGGCGGTTGGCCCTCTTCGTGCAGATCCTTGGCGTCACGCGCTGGCTCGGCGTCCGGTAGGCGTGCCGGCGCCACACGGCGCAGCCTCCGCAGCGCGAAGATAAAAGAAGGCGAACGCGGCCGCTTGCGCGGCCGGTCGCTCGTGCTCTTCTGGGCCTTTTTCGCGGTTAGTTCGCTCTTGCTCGCGCGCCTCTACCAGGTCCAGCTCAAGGACGGCGCGGGGCTCGCGGCCAAGGCGAGCGAGGAACAAGAGGCGACCTTCACCGTCAATCCGACACGCGGCGACATCGTCGACCGCTTCGGAACCGTCTTCGCCACCACGCTTCCTTCCTATTACATTGCCGTGCGTCCGCACGAGGTGACGCAGCCGCGCAGCGAGGCGGAAAGACTCGCGCCATTGCTCGGCCAGCGCGCTCAGGACGTCGAAGATGCGATGCGCAGCGCGCAGCCCTTCCTTTATCTAGCACGCAATCAGACGAAGTCGTTGTACCAAGCAGTCGAGGGGCTCGCGCTACCCGGCATCGAGGCAGACACCGAACCTATGGGACGTCGCGTCGCGCCGCAGGCAGAGGTCGGCTCCACGGTCATCGGCTTCACAGGCGTTGACGATCAAGGGCTCGCTGGCATCGAGTATCAGTTCAACGGTGAACTGGCGGGCCACGCCGGGAGCGTGACTGAGGAGACGGATGCCGCCGTCCGGCCCATCCCCTTCGGGCGTCGCGTCGTGGATCCGGCACAGCAGGGTGACACCGTCGTGCTCACGCTCGACCGGACGCTGCAGTTCGACGCCGACGAGATCTTGCGTGCGACCGTCGCGCGCTACCACGCCCAAGGCGGTTCGATCGTCGTGATGCGTGCGCGCACCGGCGAGATTCTCGCGCTTGCCAACGCGCCCGACTTCGATCCCAATCATTTCGACCGAACGCCCGCATCGTCGTGGCGCGATCAGGCGATCACCGATCCCTACGAGCCCGGTTCGACCTTCAAGCTCGTCATGGCGACGGCCGCGCTCGATTCGGGCAAGGTGTCGCTCGACGACACGTTCCCCGCGCTCGATGAGCTGCATGTGGGTGGCCGGATCATCCACAACGCCGACGATGGTCTCATGGCATCAGGCCACGCGAACGAGACGGTCGACGACATCGTGACGTTCTCGCACAACGTCGGCGCGGCCGAAGTGGCGCTGCGGCTCGGGAAGCAGACGATGTTCGAGTACATCCAGCGATACGGCTTCGACGACACGACCGGCGTCGATCTGCCAGGCGAGAGCGCGGGCATCGTCGGCACGCCGGACGATTGGTGGGGTTCGCGGCTCGCTACGATAGGCTTCGGCCAGGGCGTCTCGGTGACGCCGCTCGCACTGGCCCGGGCGTACGCCGCGGTCGCAGACGGCGGAGAGCTCATGCGCCCGCTACTCGTGCGTTACCTCGTCTCCCCGGATGGGCGCATTCTCCGCTCGTACGAGCCCCAAGCGGTCCGCCGCGTGATGAGCCCGCAAACCGCGGTCAGCCTTCTGAACATCTTGCGCGACGTCGTGCGACGCGGCACGGCCAAAGGGCTTTCGTTGCCCGGGTACGCGCTCGCGGGCAAGACGGGAACCGCGCAGATGGTGATCGACGGCACCTACGTCCCCGGCGCGTACACCGCGTCGTTCGTCGGCATCGTGCCGGCCGACAAACCCCAATATGTGATCCTAGTGAAGATCGACCGTCCGGAGGGCGAGTACTACGGGAGCATCGTCGCCGCGCCCGCGTTCTTGGCGCTCGCGCGCAAGGTCTTGTGGCGGGAGGGAGTCCTGCCCAAAGCGACGACCACCGTGCTCGAAGGCCAGCCGTCCTCCGCCGCGCGGTCGGCGGCGGGAGACGCGGCGGGCGAGACGAGAAACCAACTCTGATGCGGCCCGCGACCCACACCTCCCTCGACGAGCTGTTCGAGGGCCTCGACGCTTCGGTGCAGGGCGAGCCACGGCAGCCAGTCACCTCGATCGCGACGGATTCGCGCCTGGTCAAGCCGGGCGCGTTGTTCTTCTGCTTGCGGGGCGAGCGAGCCGATGGGCACGCCTTTGCGCGCCAAGCCGCTGCTGCGGGCGCGGTGGCGATCGTCGCGGACCACCGCATCGACGTTGCAGACGCTGCGCTTGTCGTGGTCCCAGACGCGCTGCGCGCGCTTTCCGAGGTCGCGGCCCGCTTCTACGGCGATCCGAGCGCATCGCTGACCGTCGTCGGTATCACCGGCACGAACGGCAAGACGACAACGAGCTACTTCGTCGAAGCGATCGCAAGAGAGGTAGGCCAACCCTTCGGCGTCATCGGCACGCTCGGAGCGCGTTTCGGCGACAAAACGGAGACGCTCGCGAACACGACCCCTTTCGCCGATGAGACGCAGCGTCTGCTCGCAGAGTTCCGCGACGCCGGCGCGCGCGGCGCCGTGCTCGAGGTCTCAAGTCACGCGCTCGAACTTCACCGGGTGGATGACGTCAGCTTCGATGTCGCCGTCTTCACGAACCTGACGCACGACCACCTCGACTTCCACGCGAGCTTTGACGACTACCGTGCCGCGAAGCGCAAGCTCTTCTCGGCGCGCATGGGTCGCAAGGGTTCTCCGCCCGTGGCGGTGCTGAACGTCGACGACAAGGAAGGCCGTGCGCTGGAAGGCCTCATCCGGACCGATCGCCACGCGCGTTGCCTCACCTTCGGGGTCGACAATCCACACGCGATGTTCTCTGCGAGCGACGTGCAGATGGGTCCGTCGGGCTCCACGTTCTGGGTGCGTCAGTTGCGGCCAGCGCCGTTTACGATCCGCCTTCCCGGCGCGTTCAACGTCCAGAATGCGATGGCGGCGCTCGCGACGGGTGTTGCGCTCGATTTCGACAGCGAGGCCATCGCGTGCGGATTAGAATCCCTCGAAGTGGTCCCTGGCAGGATGATGTCGCTCCGCGCGCGCGACCTCGGCGTCTTCATCGACTATGCCCACACGCCTGACGGCATGGAGCAGCTTCTGCGAGCCGTGCGAGCGCTCACGCCGGGGCGCATGACCGTGGTCTTCGGCTGCGGCGGCAATCGCGACGCGAAGAAACGGCCGGTGATGGGGCGGATCGCTCAGACCTTTGCCGATCGCGTCATCGTCACAAACGACAACCCTCGCCACGAGGATCCGCAAGCGATCGTCGACGACATCCTCGCCGGCATGGATCGAGAACGGGGGCGCTGCGAGGTCATCTTCGATCGGGCGAAAGCGATCGAGACCGCGGTGCGTGAGAGTGCGGCCGGCGACTGCGTCGTCATCGCGGGCAAAGGACACGAAGACTATCAATTGGTCGGCGACGAGCGGCGCGCATTCTCGGACGCCGACGTGGCACGCGGGGCCCTCACCGCGCGGGATGGTCAGCGATGACGTTGACGTTCGCGCGCTTCTTGGAAGCCACTGGCGCGCGCCCACAGCCGGGCGCAAAGCTGCCCGAGCTGTTCAGGCCCAGCACCGACTCGCGCACGATCCTGGCTGACGAGGCGTTCGTCTGTTTGCGCGGCGAGAACTTCGACGGCCATGACTTCGCCAGCCAAGCGGTCTCGCGCGGCGCGTCCGCCGTCGTCGTCGATGACGAGAAGAAAGCGCAAGGGCTTGTCGTGCCAGTCATCCGCGTTGCCAATACGAAAGCAGCCTATCTCGCCGGCGCTGCGGCCGCGCGCAAAGCGTTTGCCGGTCAAGTCATCGCCGTCACCGGTAGCACGGGCAAGACCACGACGAAAGAGTTCATCGCGCAGATCATCGGTGCGAGGCGCCGCGTGCTCGCGACGCCGGAAAACGAGAACAACGAGCTCGGCGTCGCGAAGCTCTGCTATCGCCTCGACGACAGCGCGGACGTCGCGGTCTTTGAGTTCGGTGCCCGGCATCCCGGCGAGATCGGCGAGCTCGCTGACATCGTCAAGCCCGACATCGGCGTCCTCACCAACGTGGGCGAAGCACACTTGGAGTTTTTCCGCGATCAAGAGGAGTTGGCCCGGACCAAATTCGCGCTGGTGACGCAAAGCGCGCACGCCGTGTGTTCGGCGGCTGACGCGTGGTCGCGCATGCTTGCAGCAGAGAGCGGCATCGACGCGCAGGTCCTGTGGGTGCGCCTCGTCGGCGATCCGATGATGGCGGGTATCATGCTCGAAGCCGGCGTGCCTAAGGATGCGGCGGTCGCCGTGACCATGGGGGCATCGCATGCATTCGCCGGTTGGCGTCTGTGCGGCGAACACCACTTGCGCGATGCGCTCGCGGCAGCAGCGGCCGCGATCCTTTCCGGCCTATCGTTCGAAGACGCGCTCGCTCCCATGGGTGGCCTCAAGCTCCCGCCGGGGCGCTTCGAGACCCATCACGCTCCCAGCGGAGCAACCATCATCTACGACGCATACAACGCGAGCCCGAGTTCGATGACCCACGCGTTGCGGTCATTCGCCCAGGTCCCCGGACGGCGGCACGTCGCGGTGTTGGGGAGCATGGCCGAGCTCGGCACGGATGCCCTTCACCATCATGAAGCGGTCGGCGCAGCCGCGGCGCAGAGCGGCGCCGATCTCATCTACGTCGGCGGCCCTTTCGCACAAGCGCTTGCCAAGGGCGCGCGCGACGCGGGGGTGCCGGCAGACCGCGTCATAGCCTTTGCGGATAATGCGCAGGCTCTGGCGAGCCTGCGGGAGTTGCTCGTCGCGGGCGACTGCGTGTTGCTCAAAGGCTCGCGCGTGGAACGGCTCGAGGAGATCCTCGAGGGTCTGCTCGGCTCTGGGGCTCTCGCATCGTGATCGCGCGATCATTCGTGCTCGATATCCCGAACCTTGGGCGCGACATCATCGCCCTGCCGGTGCGGACGGCGCTCGTGCGCCCGGGCGACGACCTTCCGCAACTGTTGGCGCGCAGTCTTTCTGGCATGCTGCAACCGGACGACGTGATCTGCGTTTCAGAGACCGCGGTCGCCATCGCGCAAGGCCGCTCGATACGTGCCGAGACCATCCGGCCCTCGAAGCTCGCGCGGCTGCTCGCGCAGCGCGCAGGTTCCTACGCCACCGTCAACCAGCCCGAGTCCATGCAACTCGTACTCGAAAGCGCGGGAACGTTGCGCGTGCTCGCAGCAGCGGCGGCCGGCGCCGCAGGTAGAGTCGTCGGCCGGCGCGGCGATTTCTACCGCATCTTGGGTTCGGCGGTCGCTGAGATCGACGGCTACACCGGGACGATGCCGCCGTACGAACGCCACATCGTTCTCGGCCCGAAGGATCCACGCGCAGCCGCTGTGGGCGTCTCGGAGGTATGCGGCGCGCGGGCATGCGTGGTGGATGCAAACGATTTGGGAAAGGCAGAGGTCTTGGGATCCAGCGCTGGAGTGAACATCGACGCGGTGCGCACGTGCTTGTGCACGAACCCTGCAGGCAACGCCGACGAGCAGACGCCCGTCGTCATCCTCAAATACCGCCCGCGGCCGGGTTCGTCTGCGGCTTCGCCGCTCCTCGCGCAGCCATGATCGCACACACCGCGATCGGCCTTTTCGACCTCGTGCCGGTGCGCGTGCTCGCAGTCATCGCAGGCCTGCTCACGGCTGTGGTCATCACGCCATGGCTGATCGCGGCGCAGCGACGGGAACGCATCGGACAGCAAGTCTATGAGGACGCACCAAGTTCGCATGCGAAAAAGCAGGGAACCCCCACCATGGGCGGCATCGTCTTTCTCGTCGCTGCGGTCGTCGGCGATGCGATCGGCGGTTTTCGCGCATCACTGCCGCTGCTCGCGCTCGTTCTCGCGGCTGGTCTCATCGGGTTTCTCGACGATCTGCTCATCGTTCGGTGGCACCGTCCGCTTGGATTACGCGCGCGCGACAAGTTCGCACTCGTCGCGATGGTCGCGATCCTCTACGTCGCGTGGGTCTGGCAGTGGGGCCTCGCGGGGCCTGCACAGACATGGTTCGCAAACCCCGTGACGTTGCCGCTTTGGCTCTGGTTCGCGCTCGCCGTGCTCGCGATCGTGGGCGCCGCGAACGCCGTCAATCTCACAGACGGTCTCGATGGCCTTGCGACCGGTGCGACCGTGCCCGCGCTCGTCGGGTTGCAGCTCACGGCGCGTTTCTTGGGTCTGCCGGGAGGCTCGACCATTGGAGACGCCGTGCTTGGGGCGCTCGTCGGATTCTTCTGGTTCAACCGCTATCCCGCGCGCATCTTCATGGGCGATACTGGATCGCTCGCGCTCGGCGCGCTACTCGGTGGCATCGCGGTCGAGTCGCACGCGTTGCTCTTGCTGCCACTTTTCGGAATTGTCTTCGTCGTCGAAGCGCTTTCGGTGATCCTGCAGGTGGCGAGCTTCAAGTCCACGGGAAAGCGGATCTTCAAGATGAGTCCCTTGCACCATCACTTCGAGCTTTCGGGATGGGGCGAGACAGCTGTAACCTCCGCATTCATCGCGGTCGCCACGGCTGCCGCGTCGGTGACATGGGTCGCGTGGTGGTCGACGAATCGAGCGATGCAATGAACAGGACGCCTGCAGGGGGCGATTGGCAAATCGCCCCGCAACGCAAAGGTGTAGGGGGCGATTGGCAAATCGCCCCAGGAAGATAATGTACGGCAAAAACGATTCGGTGATCGTCATCGGGATCGGGCGCAGCGGCCTCGCAACAGCACAGGTGCTGCGCAAGCGCGGCGTGTCGGTCGTGGCGTACGACGACAAGCCGCCGGGCCTGCTCGGCGGCGAACGTCAGGCGCTCAAGAAGATCGGCGTGCCGCTCATCGGTTCAAAAGAACTCGCGGCGGCCGCGAAAGCCTCGAAGAAAGCGATCATCTCCCCCGGGGTGCCGCAGACCAACCGCGCGGTGCGCCAGCTCCAAGACGCGGGCGTCACCGTCATCTCCGAGATCGAGCTCGCCTACGAGCTCGCGCGCAGCCCTCTCATCGCCGTCACTGGCAGCAAGGGCAAGTCGACGACGACCGCCCTCATCGGCCACATCCTCACGGCTGCGGGGATCAAGAACCGCGTGGGCGGCAATATCGGCAACCCGCTCGTGCTCGAGACGGTCTCGGCCCCAGAAGACGCGTGGGTCGTCGCCGAGGTGTCGAGCTTCCAGCTCGAAGGCATCGTGACGTTCTCGCCGCACATCAGCGTGCTGCTCAACATCTCTCCCGACCACCTCGATCGGTATCCCTCGATGGAGGAATACGCCGAAGCCAAGTATCGCATTTTCGCGAACCAGACAGCCAAAGATTTCTTCATCGGCAACGCGGACGATCCATATTGTGCGGCGCTGCGCAGCGGCGCGGGCCGCGGCATTCCCCCGAAAGCGATTTGGTTTGGCATGGAGCCGACCGATCGGGGGCTAGGCATGACGCTGCTCGGCGATGCGATCGTGTTGCGAGAGAAACGCCGCGAGGTGCCCGTGGTCCACGCGCACGACCTGCGGATCCGGGGCCGGCACAATATCGCGAACGCGATGGCGGCCGCCCTCGCCAGCCTGTGCGCCGGCGCAAAGCTCGAGGCGGTGCGGACGGGCCTTTGCACGTTTGACCCGCTGCCGCACCGGCTGACGACCGTGCACCGCTCGGCTGGCATCACCTGGATCGACGACAGCAAGGCCACGAACCCCGCCTCTGCCGCCGCCGCATTGGAAGCCATCGAGGCGCCGGTGATCCTGATCGCGGGCGGGAAGAGCAAGAAGACCGACTTCACGCATTTCGCAAGCGTGGTCTCGCGCAAGGCGAAACGCGCGATCCTCATCGGCGAGACCGCACAGGAGATCGGCGAGCTCATCGAAGGACCACCGGTCTGCTACGCGCGCGATCTCGAGACGGCGGTCGCCGATGCGGTCTCGGTGGCGCGGGCCGGCGACGTCGTGCTCTTGTCCCCCGCCTGCGCTTCCTTCGACATGTTCGAAAACGCCGAGCAGCGCGGCGAACGCTTTGCGACGCTCGCGCGCGCTACGGGAGACGAGGTGGCGCCCTCGTGATCGAGCGCCGGCCACCGGACGTGCTGCTGCTCGTGGTAGCGGGCTTGCTCACCGCGATCGGCATCGTGATGGTGTTCTCGGCATCGTCCGCGGTCGCGTACACGCAGTACCACGACGCGACCTACTATCTGAAGCGTGAAGTGTTGTGGGCGACGATCGGCGTGGTGGCGCTGCTCCTCGGCATGCGGCTGGATTACACGAAGTTGCGGCCGCTCACCCTGGGCATCTTCGTCGTCGCGATCGTCCTCTTGGCGGCTGTGCTCGTGCCTGCGCTCGGCTTCATCGAGGGCGGCGCGCGCCGATGGTTCGAACTCGGGCCGCTCACGTTCGAACCGTCCGAATTCGGCAAGCTCGCGCTCGTCATGTTCCTGGCGGGACTTTTCGCCGCTCGCTCGGACGGAGCTGCTTCGTTCCCGCGCGCAGGCTTTTGGGCGCTTGCAGCGGTCGGCGCATGTTTCGTGCTCGTCATGCGCGAGCCCGACCTCGGCACGGCTACGCTGTATCTGCTCACCACCTTCGTGATGCTGTTCGTGGCGGGCGCACCTCTGCTTCAGCTCGCGCTCGAAGTAGCGATCGCGGTACCCGCACTCGTCGCGTACATCACCGCGAGCCACTACCGCCGCGAGCGCTTCTTGGCGTTCTTGCATCCCTGGAACGATCCGAAGGGCACGGGCTACCATATCATCCAGTCGCTCTACGCGCTCGGTTCGGGCGGCCTCTTCGGACTTGGCCTCGGGCAGAGCCGGCAGAAGTTCGGCTACCTGCCGGCCCAGCATACGGACTTCATCTTCGCGATCATCGGCGAGGAGCTGGGCTTCGTCGGCGCGGCACTCGTCGTGTTGTTGTTCTTGGTCTTCGCGTATCGCGGCATTCGCATCGCCATGCGCGCCGAGGACCGCTTCGGCTTTTACCTGGCCTCGGGCTTGACCGCTTCGATCGCGCTGCAGGCACTGATGAACATCGGCGTCGTCACCGCGTCGTGGCCGGTGACAGGGGTGCCGCTACCGTTCATCAGCTATGGCGGCACGTCGCTCATCATCACGCTCTTCTCGGTCGGGTTGCTCGCGAGCGTGTCGCGCGGTCAGCGCCGCGAGGCCACTGCCTTGCCCTCGCGCCGGCGCAAGGTGTCGTAGACATGCGCGTTTTGTTTTCGGGCGGCGGGACCGGTGGGCACCTATATCCCACACTCTCGCTCGCGCAAGCGTTGCGGCGCGGCGATGCAGAGGCGGGTCTGTGCGAACCTTCTGCATCGTCGCCATCTCCTGAGCGCAGCAACCCCATGACCGCGTCGCCGGCGCGTCCGGTGCACGCTGTGCTCTTCGTCGGTGCGCCGGGCAACATGGATGAAGCGCTGCTCACGCGCGACGACGTGCCTTACAAGACCGTACGGAGTCAGCCGCTGACCGGGCTCTCGAAAGTGCGCGCCGCGCTTGGCCTTGCGGGCAACGCAGCCGCGGTCATGCAAGCCCTCCCAATCGTCTCGCATTTCAGACCGGACGCGATCGTCGGCAGCGGCGGCTACGCGTGCGCGCCGGCCGTCATCGCCGGCGCCATGCTCCGCGCGAGCGGGAGACTGCCGAACTTGCGCGTCGCGCTCATGGAGCCGAACGTCATCCCTGGTCTCGCAAACCGCCGTCTGGCTCGCCACGCGAACGAGATCTGGGGCGCATATGCCGATTCTGCCACGTCGGCGTTCTTCGGCGACAAGTTCGTGCTGACCGGGATCCCCGTGCGCGCCGATCTCCACACGCCCATGCAAAAGGCCGAAGCGCGCCGCAGTCTTGGGCTGCATCCGGAGCGTTTCACCGTGCTCGTCTTCGGCGGTAGCCAAGGTGCGCGCAGCCTCAACGTGGCGACGAGCGGCATGGTGGCGCGCAGGCGCCTGCCGCTGGATTGGCAAGTGCTGCATCTGACCGGCGTCCGCGACCACGCCTGGATGATGGCCGAGCGCAAGACTGAGCCGAACGACAACCGCTATATCGTCATGGCCTACCTGGACGCGATGGCGCTCGCGTACTGGGCGGCCGACATCGCCGTCTGCCGCGCGGGCGCATCGACCTTGGCCGAGCTCTGCCAAGTGGGGCTGCCCGCTATCCTCGTGCCCTATCCGCACTCGAGCGAGCAGCACCAGCGTGACAACGCCTCGTACTTCACGGACCGCGGCGCTGCATATACCATGCCGGATGCCGCGCTCAACCCCGACTCGCTCTACTGGATGCTCGTGGAGGCGAGCGAGGCGGACAAGCTCGCGACCCTCGCTGCGCGCTTGCGCGCGCTCGCCCATCCGCACGCGGTGGAATCCATGCTTGCGAGACTGATCGGCGGCGATGTCGCAGTCCATACGTGACCTGTCGCACGCAGCGCACGCGCGCGAAAAGGGCCTGCCCGCTGCCCAGCCAAAATCCGTGTCAGGCATGACGCGTTTGCATCGTCACGTGCACTTCGTGGGCATCGGCGGCATCGGGATGAGCGCTATCGCGCGCGTCCTGCTCGCGCTGGGCGTCGGAGTGTCTGGCTCCGACCTCAAGATGAACGGCACGCTCGAAAAATTGCGCGGTCTTGGCGCGAACGTGACCCTCGGCCACGCCTCCGAGAACATCCGCGGCTGCGACGCAGTCGTGATCTCGTCGGCGATCCCGGCCGACAATCCCGAAGTCATCGCCGCGCGTGCGGCGGGGATCCCGGTGATGCAGCGCGCCGAGATGCTGGCCGAGATCATGGCCGACAAGCAAGGCATCGCGGTCTCGGGCACGCACGGCAAGACGACGACCACGTCGATGATCGCCTCGGTCTTGGACGCGGGCAGCATGGCGCCGACGGTGCTCATCGGCGGCGAGGTGAACGATCTCGGCGCGAACGCACGGCTCGGCTCGGGCAACATCGTGGTGGCCGAGGCGGACGAAAGCGACGCGTCGTTTTTGCGGCTGCGACCTACATGTGCGGTCGTCACGAACATCGAGAACGACCACCTGGGGTATTACCGGGATCTCGAGCATCTCATCGAGACGTTCACCGCATTCATCACGCGCGTGCCGCCGGAGGGTTGCATCGTCGCCTCAGCGGACTGCGCCGCCGTCGGAGAACTGCTGCGCCGGCTGCGGACGAGCCCAAGCCTGCTCGGCGATCCCACCGTCATCACCGCCGGCTTTGACGCGGCGGCAGACGTACGGGGTATCGACGTGGAGCTCGCCGATTTCGGCTCGACGTTCACGGTGCTTCAGAACGGACAGAGCCTGGGTGAGATCACGCTGCGCGTGCCCGGACTGATCAACGTCGCGAACGCGCTCGTCGCAGTGGCGGTCGGCCTACGGTTCGGCGTGAGCTTCGAGGTGATCGCCCGCGCGCTCGCGCGTTTCCGCGGCGTGGCCCGTCGCTTCCAAGTGCTCTACGAGAGCGAATCGCTCATGGTGGTCGACGATTACGCGCACCACCCGACCGCAGTCCAAGAGACGATCGCTGCGGCGCGCGCTTATTGGCCAGGACGGATCGTCGTCGCTTTCCAACCGCATCGCTATAGCCGGACGGCGTATCTCGTGCGCGACTTCGCCCGCGCGCTCTTGCGCGCAGACGAGGTGGTCGTCGCGGACATCTACGCAGCCGGCGAGATGCCGCTGCCGGGCGTGCGCGCAGAGTCGATCGTGGATTTCATCGCCGATCTGGATCCGCAAAAAGCTGCGGTCCATCTGCCCAAACCCGCGGACGTGCTCGCCTACTTGCAGCGCACGATCAAATCAGGCGATCTCGTGCTGACGTTGGGCGCGGGTGATATCGGCGGCGTCGCGCACGAGCTCGCCGCGGGGCTGTCGGCCGCCGACGCCGGCGTCGCAAACCTCTAGAACCGGGCGAAGACGATGAACGCTGCATCCGTCCCCGGCCAGGCGCTTCGCGAGTCCGACCGTGCGGCGCTGCGAGAGCTACTAGAGGAATCCGTCAAGTTCGACGAACCGATGGCGCCCAAGACCTCGATGCGCGTGGGCGGGACCGCGGCCGCGTTCGCCACCCTGGATGAAACAGCGCGGCTCGTCGCGCTGCTGAAATACTGCAACCGCGAGCGCATCGCGTGGACCGTGCTCGGCCTCGGCAGCAACGTCGTGGTGCGTGACGAGGGTTTTGCCGGCGTTATCGTACGGCTTGCCGGCGGTTTCGCCCGCGTGGACGTGCAGGGCACGATCGTGCGCGCCGGCGGCGCGGCCCCGATCGCTGCGCTCTGCCGAGAAGCTGCAAAAGCAGGCCTCGAAGGCGCCGAAGCGCTCGTCGGCATCCCCGGCACGGTGGGCGGTGCGGTGCGTATGAACGCGGGGACCAAGGTCGAGATCGGTGACCTCGTGCGCTCCATCGAGCTCTTGGTGGCAGGCGAAGACGTGCAGAGCATGACATTGCCGGCATTTCGCTATCGCAGTTCCGATCTCGATCGCAGCGCGGTGGTCTGCTCGGCCGAGTTGGAATTACGTATAGGCGAAAAGGACGCCGTGCAGGCGCGTTTGCGCGAGCACATCGAGCGGCGCAACGCCACGCAGCCGCTTGCCCTCCCGAATTCGGGCAGCGTCTTCCGCAACCCCGAGGGCGATTTCGCCGCGCGGCTGATCGAAGCATCGGGTTGCAAGGGCATGCGCGTTGGACGCGTCGAGGTGTCGACGAAACACGCGAACTTCATCGTGAACCATGGCGGCGGGTCGTGCGCCGACGTCGTCACGCTCATGACGCGCGTGCGCGACATGGTCAAGCGCAAGACCGGTGTCGAGCTCGAACCCGAGATCCAGATCCTCTGACGTGGCCACCGGCCTGATCGCGGTGCTCATGGGCGGTCGATCCGCCGAGCGCGAGATCAGTCTACAGACGGGCGAGGGTGTCTCGCGCGCTTTGGAAACGCTTGGGTATGCGACGTGCACCTTTGACGACGACGAACGGCTTGTCGACGGTCTGCGACAGGCCCGTCCGGCTGCGGTCTTCAACGCGCTGCACGGCGGCGCTGGCGAGGACGGACGGATTCAGGCGCTCTTAGATTGGCTCGGCCTCGGCTATCAGGGTTCGGGCGTGCGAGCGTGCGCAATCGCGATGGACAAGTGGGTGACAAAAGCGGTGGCTGTCGCGCAGAGGTTGCCTGTGCCCCGCGGAATACTCGTCCGCGCTCAGGATGCAGGGCATGTCGTGCCGGCACAGCTGGGATTCCCCTGCGTCGTCAAGCCGAATGACGAAGGTTCGGCCATCGGCGTGAGCATCGTGCGCGACCCGAACGATCTTTCCGCAGCGCTTGCGACGGCGCACACGGACCGGGTGCTCGTCGAGGAGTTCATCGACGGTCGCGAGTTGACGGTCGCTGTGCTCGGCGACGAAGCGCTACCGCTCGTCGAGATCACGCCGCACGACTCGTTCTATACGTATCACGCGAAATACACACCGGGTGGTAGCACCCACACGGTGCCTGCGCAGATAGACGCTGGGATCGCAAAAACGATCCAAGAAGACGCGCTCGCGCTGCATCGGGCGCTCGGTGCGCGGGATTATTCGCGCATCGACGTCATGCTGGACAAGACGGGCGGCCATTACTTCCTTGAGTGCAACACGCTGCCTGGGCTGACCGCGCTTAGCCTCTTTCCCGATGCCGCGCGCGCTGCGGGCATGACGTATGAAGCGCTAGTGGGCCGCCTGGTGGAGTGCGCCAGGTCACGGACAAGCCCGGCCTGGCGCTGACACTTCCCCGCGCCAACCGAATAGAAATATAGGTGACCCTACCCCAACGGCAACGTAGGGGCGACTGCAAATCGCCCCGACGCCATTGTAGGGGGCGATTACAAATCGCCCCAAGGAAACGAGATGGTCGGAGATTTCTGGTCAGAGCTTTTCAAGAGCGTCGGTAGTCTGCTGCAGAGCAGAAACCGCGAGTTCGTCTTCGTCGACGAGAACGAGCTCGCGAGCACGCTCGCCGATCCGAGCACTGCGCTTGCCGATCCAAAGCCTGTCCCGTCGCTACTTGCGCAGGCCAAAGAGGCGATGGACGGATTAGAAAAAACCGATCCCGATTTTTCCGAAGCCGACTTCCTCTCGCAAGCGGGCAAGACGTTCGGCGGCGTGCTCACAGCTGAGGGAGCCATGGACGCATCTGCGATCTCTGCGCTCGCCACGCCCAACTTTCTAGCTGCCTTCCAGCAGCGCGTCGACGGCTGGCGCAACGGCGGTTTCACTCGCACCGTCGCGAATGTCACTTTGGATGCTCCTGCGATCATGCGCGTCGCGGTCGGCGGAGAGCAGGAAGCGATCACCGTCCGCTTTACTGGGTCGGCAGTGCGGAACACGAAAGAAGATATCACAGGCCTGCTCACCGATGGGACCGCGCAGGTCGAATCGTTCACAGAGTTCGCCACGTTCGTCCGCCCAGCCGGTTCCACCACGCCGAAAAATGCTGCGAACGGCGGTGCTTTGCACTGCCCCTCGTGCGGTGCACCGGTCGATGAAGGCGCGCTGAAGTGCTCGTTCTGCGGCGCACCCATCACTGGGAGCGGCGGCACCTGGCTGCTCGACCGGCTGAGCACCTCCGCCTACACGTAGAGCGCCCAGGAAACACAAACCCAGGTATTTTGCGTAGCCGCCGAAAAGAGCGCGCTTCCCATGCGCATCGGCAGAATTTTCGGCATCGACATCGTCGTCAGCCTGAGCTGGCTCTTCATCTTCGCCTTCGTCGCCTGGGCGCTCGCCGACGTCGGCCCATTCCAATCGATCGACTTGACGCCGGTCGCGCGCATCGGCCTGGGCGTTATCACCGCCTTGTGCTTTTTTGCGAGCGTGCTGATCCACGAACTGGCGCATTCACTCGTCGCCCGCAGCCGTGGCATACCGATAAAGCAGATCACGCTGTTCATCTTCGGCGGGGTGTCCAATCTCGAGGGTGAGCCGAGCACCGCACCCGTCGAGGCTTGGATCGCATTCGTAGGACCGCTCACCAGCATCGTGCTCGGCGGCGTCTTCTTCCTGATCGGCGTGCTCGTGGGGCCGAAGAACGCGCTCGGGCTGGCCGCCTTCTATCTCTCGTGGGCCAACGTCATCCTCGGCGTCTTCAATCTGCTCCCGGCGTTTCCGCTGGATGGCGGTCGTGTGCTCCACGCGCTGATCTGGCGGGTGACGAAGAGCCGCTACCGCGCCACGCAGATCGCGGCCACCACCGGCCGGGTGGTGGCCTGGATGTTCGTCGCTTTCGGTGCGTTCATGGCATTGTCGAACGCGAAGAACGCTTTCTCGGGTCTCTGGCTCGCCTTCATCGGATGGTTCCTCTTGCAAGCCGGCGGCGCCGAACGCATGCATGCGGAACTCGAGCACGCGCTGTCAGGTCTAACTGCGAAAGATATCGCAGAACCTCCGCCACAGGCCTTGCCTGCAGACGCGACAGCGGACTTCGCGCTGCAGCTCATGATGAAGACCGGTTATCGAGCCTTCCCGGTGATGCTCGGCGATCAGCTGCTCGGCATTCTGACGATGAGCGATTTCGCAAAGCTCGGCGATCGTGCGCCATCGCAGGCGTATGTCACCTCGCTCATGACGCGCACCGAGGACCTCAAGCGCGTCTCACCCACGACTGACGCAAACGAAGTCTTGCGGATGCTCTCCGCAAGCGGGCTTGGACAGATCCCGGTGATGGATGATTCCGGCAAGCTCGTCGGTTTTGTCACGCGCGAGAACGTACTGCGGCGCCTGCCGTTGCGTCGCGAGATCGATCGCATCGCTCCGTCACACGCCGCCTAGCGCAACACATGTAGCGGCCCGACCTTCAGTTCGGTCCTTGATCGCGGGCGCGTTTAGATTTGCGCGGCTACCCAGCGCTAGTGAATGCTCTTCGCTCCGGCTCCAAGCGTCATGGGGTGGGAGGGTCCGACGCTTTGCCATTGCGGCAGCGCGGGCCGGAAGACAGGCTCGATCGGCCGCGCCGGCTCGATCGTCTCATGGCTGATGATGGGCTTGCGCGCCCCGGGTTCACGAGCAGCGACCGGCTCACCGTATCGTACTGGCTCGCGCACGCCGTTCACAACGCGATATGAGGGGCGCGAACCGGCTTGAAGTTCTGACGCTCCCGAACTCGCTGACCCGAGCGGTCCGAAGCCAACATCCTTGCGCGGCTCGACGCGATCGAAGACGACGGCTTGCGAGAGCGACTCCGGCCGGTTCACGAGTCGGGGCTCGACGGCGTAGCGGAGGTCAGCCGGCAACGAGTGACGGTCGCCTTGTATCTCGATCGGTGCCGTCGATTTCACGGCCACCTTCCGTCCGTCCGGAAGCGTGAAGTTCGCTTCGATCACGGAATTGCCGGCGGTAACGCCGTCCGGCACTTGCATGACGCCCCAAAACATCCCCGGATGTCCAAACCATGGGGTCAGCGCACATTGGCCTGGGACGCCCGCGACGGTGAAGAAGCCCGAACCGAACGGGAAGAAGCGGCTGATGAGGACCACTTCGATGATGCTTCCGGAGACGAAGTATGACGGTCCGGGGGTGAAGACGGAGAATCCCGGCGGTGAGAATCGGAAGCGGTGGAACCATGGCCATCCAAATCCAAGTGCCGGCGATCCAAAGCCGTACCCGAAGCCTGCACCGCCGCCGTACGCCCCAACAGTATAATCACTCGCGGCCCCCGCGTCCACCCGAAACGACCATCCCTCCTCGAAGGGCGTGCCGTCGGTCGACTGTCCGGTGATCTCAACGTTGTGCTCCCCGGCGGCGAGCGCTTGCATCGGCGTGTATGAGACGTACTGCGACGAGATGGTCGATTGATCGCTGACGTCCTGGCCATCGAGTTGGATCTGCACGGTCGACGGATCGACGGCCGACGTTCCACCCGTGAACCGCGCGTAGATCGAAGGGTATTGCGATCCGACGATCGTGCCTGAAGCCGGCCGCACGTTTTCGACAGTGGGGGGAACATGTGCGACTGTCGTGTAGACCGGGCCGCCGGCATACGCCGCGAAACTTCCAGGTTTCCATCCCGAGACGATGACCACGGTGTTGCTATTCGCATCGTAGTCGACGGACACGCCGAGCGCCTGCGCGACGAATCGCAACGGGATCATGACTCTGCCTGCGACCTCGCGAGCCGCGACGTCCATGGTCTCGTTGCGGCCGTTGACCCGCGCCTGACGTGAGCCCACGGTGATCTGGACGGTCGTCGAGCCAAGCATCGCGGTTGCCACCCCGGATGACTCGTCGAACGATACCGCGGCGCCGAACTGCTCGAAAACGCCGCGCAGCGGCACGAGGACGTGGTCACCCGATACGAGGGCCGGCACGTCAGAAGACAACGGAGAGCCGTCGATGACGATCGACGGAAGCCCGCTGTCCGCAGCGGCCGCCAACCCAGTGGTCGCGACGCAAAGGGTGAGGAGAATCGCGAAGAGGGCCTTGGGCCGCATGGCTGCCACCTCTGCCCTGGACGGGCGGGTCTATTCGGGAAGCGCCGCCTGCGGTCGCCGGTCGCAAGGGCGAGTGCGCCCAGGAAGCGTGCTTCCACGGGGGCTTGACCGCTACCCCGCCCCAAGTCGCATCCGTCGCAGGAACGCCTTGTCAGAGGCTCGTAACCCGGCTATAATGCGATTAGCACTCAAGTGCTAAGACTGCTAAACACCATAGAATAGCCGTTCCAAGCCCCTTTTCAGAGCTTTCACGAAGAAGCGCACGACCCGCGGGAAGTCGCGCAGCGCTGGGTTCGCCCCGCTGCTGGCCGTGAGACTGAAAGGGCGCCTGAACGGGTTCCAAGGAGGAGCAAAACCCGTGGCCCCAACCGCGACCAAAGCTGAGCTCAAGCCGCTCGGCGACCGCGTCGTCATCGAGGCGGTCGAGCAGGCGCAACAGAGCGCCGGTGGCGTCATCCTGCCGGATACCGCCAAAGAGAAGCCCCAAGAAGGCATCGTGATCGCCGTCGGACCCGGCCGCCGGACCGACAAAGGCGACGTCATCGCGATGGATCTCAAGGTCGGCGATAAAGTCATCTATTCGAAATACTCGGGCTCCGAGATCAAGCTCGACGGCACCGAGTACCTCATCATCAGCGAGAAAGACGTTCTCGCGATCGTGAAACGCTAAAGGAGCGCTAAACAGACATGGCAGCTAAGGAATTACTCTTCGACGAGAGCGCTCGTCGCGCGCTCGAGCGCGGCGCGAACGCACTCGCTGATGCCGTCAAGGTCACGCTCGGCCCGAAAGGCCGCAACGTCGTCCTCGACAAGAAATTCGGATCGCCCACCATCACGAACGACGGTGTGACGATCGCGAAAGAGATCGAACTCCCCAACCACTTCGAAAACATGGGCGCGCAGCTCGTGAAAGAAGTGGCCTCCAAGACGAACGACATCGCCGGTGACGGCACGACCACCGCGACCGTGCTCGCGCAAGCGATCATCCGCGAAGGTCTGCGCAACGTCGCGGCCGGCTCCAACCCGCTCGCGATCAAACGCGGCATCGAGCAGGCGGTCGACGCGACCGTGGCCGAGCTCAAGAAGATGGCGCGCAAGGTCGAGACCAAGGAAGAGATCGCCCAAGTGGCGAGCATCTCGGCCAAGGACAAGTCCATCGGAGACATCATCGCTGACGCGATGGAGAAGGTCACGAAGGACGGCGTCATCACGGTCGAAGAGTCGCGCACCACGAAGACCGAACTCGAACTGAAGGAAGGCATGCAGTTCGATAAAGGCTACATCTCGCCGTACATGGTGACGGATCCGGAGCGCATGGAAGCGGATCTCTCCGACCCGTACATCCTCATCACCGAGCGCAAGATCTCGGCCATCGCCGACATCCTGCCGCTCCTCGAGAAGGTCGTCCAAGTCCAAAAGCCGCTCGTCATCGTTGCTGAGGACGTCGAAGGTGAAGCGCTCGCGACGCTTGTCGTCAACAAGCTGCGCGGTACGTTCACGACCGTCGCCGTCAAGGCGCCGGGCTTCGGCGATCGCCGCAAGGAGATGCTCAAGGACATCGCTATCCTCACGGGCGGCACGGTCATCTCCGAAGAGCTGGGTTTGAAGCTCGACAAAGTGACGATCAACGAGCTCGGCAAGGCGCGCACCGTCAAGATCACCAAGGAAGAGACGACCATCGTCGACGGCGCGGGCAAGAAGGAAGAGATCAAGGGCCGCATCGAGCAGATCAAGCGGCAGATCGACGAGACCGACTCCGACTTCGATCGCGAGAAGCTGCAAGAGCGCTTGGCCAAGCTCTCGGGCGGCGTCGCGGTGATCCAAGTCGGCGCGGCCACCGAAACGGAGCTCAAGGAAAAGAAGCATCGCATCGAAGATGCGCTCTCGGCAACGCGAGCGGCCGTCCAGGAAGGCATGATTCCCGGCGGCGGCGCCTCGCTGCTGCATGCGATCAAGGCGATCGACAAGTACGAGCCGCCCAAGACGAACGGGCACAGCGCGACCTGG
>DASPVP010000146.1:0-26469 GCA_035622315.1 Candidatus Acidiferrales bacterium
AAAATCTGTCGCCCGTAAGGGCGTCCGGGTTCGAGTCCCGGTCATCCCAAACAAGAAGACGAAAGCAACGGTTTCCCTAGTCACGTGGGGGCCCTACGGCAAGCGATTTAAAGGTTCACGTCCGCTTCAAGCTCTCGGCACTGTGGATCAGTCTGATGTTCCTCTACGTCTACAACGACTACTTCGAGTTGTACGACCCAGGCAAGCTGCAGGATGTGTTGCACGGCGTCATGGCGCTCGGTCCCATAACTCAGGGTGCATTACTTGCAGCTTCCGCGGCTGTGGCGATTCCGGGTCTCATGATTTTCTTGTCGCTCGTCGTCAGCCCTAGCCTCGCGCGATGGCTGAATCTCGTCTTTGGGTTACTCTACACAGGCATCGACGTGCTAACGATGTTTGGCTCGTGGTGGCACTATATATTTCTCAACGCGATTGAGACCGTTCTTACGGTGCTGATCATCTGGTACGCTTGGAGCTGGCCGCGCGAGCCCTCCGGAGCCTAGCTTGCTTCAGTGATGACCAGAGTGAAGTTCGGGGAAGGTCGCGTAGTTGAGATGCGTCTTGTAGACGGAAAAGGCGTCGACGAGCTTCACTTCCCACGCATTACCCGTCCGCAGGTGCTCCAGGTAGCGCAGGAACGTAGGGAGCGCTGCGTTCCCGATTTTCAATTCCAGGCCTAAGACATCGCTGACGCCCTCGATCGGCACGACTTCCTGGTAGATCGGCTCGCCTGCATCGATCTTCGGCACCACTTTGTGCAGCGTGAAGCCGCTCAGCGCCTCCTGATTGTGGATGCACCAATAGGTGGGCACGGGCCCGCGATAGAGCGGCAAGATCGAGGGATGCAGATTCACGAACGAATCGAATTTCGCGATCGTCTCAGGCCCAAAGATTTGATTGAAGCCTGTGATGACCCCGACATCACCTGGTCTGATGTGCTTGCGGAAGCTTGGCGCGTTTACATCGGAGACGAAGAGCGTCGGCAGATCGTCGCCGTGGCTTGGAGCGCCCGCCAGACGCCGCTGCGCCCTGCGCAAGCGCAAGCCTCCTTCGCGACGTAGGGCGCCGCTCACCGTGGCTAAGTTCGCAGGCTTGGGTGTCACGCCGAGCACGCGGACGATCCGCAGGCGATGCTGCTTGGCGAAGTTCGCGGATACCGCGGGAAACGGCGTGCCGAACGTGTCGTTGCAGAAGTGGAAGATGGTCATGCGGGCGATCTTCGCTTACGCGACGGTGTAGAGTTTCCAGCCATACTCCTGCGCGAGTTGGACGGCCGTCACGCCTGCGGGGACGAGCAAGCATCCAGGCTGCAGGCTCGCGACGAAATCGGTGAGCACGTCTGACACTTGTGTGCCATGCTCTTGGGCGCAACGCATCGCGACCTTCGTCAACGCGTTGTGACAGACCATGAAGCTGCCCCCACGGCGCTGGACCGCTTCCGCGCTCCAGTCCTGGTACAAGCCATGGGGATCGTTTGGCGAAACGTTCGGATCGAGATTCGACTTGGCCGGCCAGTACACGTTCTTGGCCGTGGTGTTGAAGATGCCCCCGATGCTGTACTTCGTCCACGCTGCGTCGGTCAGGCCGAGGACTGAAGCCACCCCAGCCATCACGCCCAGCGTGGCGAGTGGTCCGCGATGCCTTCCTAAAGAAAAGTCGTATCCGTTCATGGCGAATTGCATGTGCGCGAACAGAGCGGCGTAGCTCGCGCTTTCCTGCACCACGAGGCCCGTGGCGGAGAAGACCTGCTTGTGCGGGCGCGGCAGCTGCAGCACCGCCAACATCGCCGCGCCGTCGTATTCCGCAGGTGAAAGGACCTTGTAGAACTCGGCGTGGTTGCCCGCCACGTGCTCCTGCTCTGTGGGCTTGCAACCAGCGAGCGCGCCTGCAAGGATCAGCGTTCCGGCGACAAACGACCGGCGTCCAAGTTTTTCGTCGCCCTGCGCGCTCATGGCGTCGCCCGCTCCGCAAGACGCGCGAGCGCGTCCGCGAACCGCTCCGGCGCGCGCGGGTGCATGCTGAGGAAGAGGGATGGCTCGACGAGCTCCAGTTCGATCACGAGCGGGTTGCCTTTCTCGTCCAAGACGACGTCGATGCGCGCGTAGAGCGGCGTCTGCGGCAGCGCCCGCAGGGCGGCCACGCCGGCCTGGATCTCCGCGACAGTGGCCTCGACGGGAGCTTCGTCCTCCAGACCCGCAGGAGCCAGCGCTTGGAACGCTTTTTTTCGTACGGCATGCGAGTAAGTCCCGTCGATGAACACAAGCGCGCGCTCTCCATACGAGATGACCGAGGTTAAGAAGGGTTGCACCATGACATCGTGCTGGAGCAGCAGGGCGTTCACGTGTGCTTGTGATTCGCTACCAGCATCGATGCGCCGCACGCCGTAGGTCGCGAGGCCCACAGCGGGCTTGGCGACTGCGTCGGTCCATCCGGTTTCGGCGAGCACTGCACCGAGGTCTACCTGTGCCCCGCGCTCGAGCCAGTGCGTTGGGACGACGGGAACGCTCTTGCGCGCAAGGTCTTCGAGGTATCGCTTATGCGTGTTCCATCGGACGAGCTCGATGGGGTTATAGAGACGGGTCAGTGATGCCGCGCGCTCGGCCCACGCCAAGAACTCCGCGTACCGCAGGTTGTAGTCCCACGTCGAACGGATCACACTGATCGCGCTCGCGGCCCACGCAACTGCGGGGTCATCCCACACGGCTGCGGCTACGCTGAAGCCGCGTTTTCGAAGCGCATCGACCGCCAGGCGATCGTCGGGATCGAGCTCAGGCAGATCGCGATAGGTGACGAAGGTGAAATCAGTCATCGGCAAGGTCGCCGCAAAATCGCGCGGGCGGCCTCGCAGCCGCCCGCCTCGTTCTTGGCGCGGGCGACGGCGAAGCGCGCCCGCTGTGCCTTCCTTATGATGCGGCAGCCGGTCGCGGCGCGGTCATCCCCGCCCATACGAAGATCAACCCAGTGACGAGATGCAGCCAAACGTCGGGTCCGCCGATCGGCAGAATCCCGAACGGGTTTTTCCAGAAGAAGCCCACGATGGCGATGAGGATGAGGATCCAGCCGAACGTGCGCAAGAACGGCGCAGCCTTCTCGTTGCTTCCGGAGACAGCGAGCGCTCCTAACCCGATGATCAGGTGCACGAGATTGTGCAGCACGTTGATATCGAAGGTATGAAGCAGCGGACTCGGCGCCATCCCAAACGTCCCGCCGGCTGCGGGGACGAACCCGAGGATGCCCACGAGAGTGTAGATGATACCGAAAACGATAGCCACGGTTCGTGCCATAGAAAAAACCTCCTAAAGCATAAAGGGCTAGCGGGGACTTCGCCCCGCCTCAATTCGGACCCCCTCGAACGCGTCCTGTGGAGGCCCGGCGGCCGTTCAGCTACTAGCCCGCGACCAGACTGCGAAAGGTTCCGGGGTCGACGTTGCCGCCCGAGATGACCACCCCGATGCGGCGCCCGCGCAGGGGTAGCTTGCCCGTCACGGCTGCCGCGATGGCGACGGCGCCGGAAGGCTCGACGATGAGCCTGGTCGCCTCGAACGCCAGACGCATAGCCGTACGGATCTCATCGTCCGTCACGGTGACGACCCCCGAGGCGAGCGACCTGACGATCGGCCAGGTGAGCACGCCCGGCGAGGTCGCCTGCAAACCATCCGCGATCGTATCGGGTAGCGCTATGCGGACTGGCTCGCCCCGCTCGAGCGATCGACGCCAGTCATCACCCGCGCTGGGCTCGACGCCGAACAGCTCGATCGAGGAGATGCGGCTCCTCGCCGCCACAGCGCAACCTGAGAGGAGTCCGCCGCCCCCGAGCGGCACCACGAGTGCGTCAAGATCGGGAACCTGCTCGCAAAGCTCCAAAGCAGCTGTCCCTTGGCCCGCCATGATGCCGGCGTCGTCGAACGGCGAGATGAGCGTGGCGCCGGTGTTCGCGCCGATCTCCGCGGCGATAGCCTCTCGGTTCTCGCTCTGACGCTTGTAGGTGACCACCGTCGCCTGAAGCTCGCGCGTGTTCGCGAGTTTCATCGCGGGCGCATCTTCTGGCATCACGATCGTCGCCGCGATCCCGAGCAGCGATGCCGCGAGCGCCACCCCTTGGGCGTGGTTGCCCGAGGAGAAGGCGACCACGCCACGCTTTCGCTCCTGCGGCGAGAGCAGCGACAACCGGTTGTACGCGCCGCGGAACTTGAACGCGCCGATCCGCTGGAGATTCTCGCACTTGAGGAAGAGCTGGTTGCCTGCGAGCGCATCGAGGCGCTCGCTCGTCACAACCGGCGTGCGCACCACGATGCCGCGCAATCGCTCCGCCGCGGCTTCGACGTCCTCCACATGCAAGGCGAGATCCGACCGAACGTTCACGAGGGGATGTTTGGAAAAACCCAGAAACGGCCTCTTTCAAAATAGACCCATGCTTCCAAACCGGGCCGCGCATTGACATGCCAGTCTCTGACCGTCGAGTGCTCAAGTACCAATCCATCGCCGTCGATCTGCGCGACCGGATAGCGCGCGGAACGCTGAAGCCTGGCCAACAGCTACCCGCATCCGCGAGCCTTGCAAAGCAGTACGGCGTCGCGCTCATGACCGTGCGCCAGGCCCTGGCCTTGCTCGAACAAGAGGGCGCGGTGGAGGCTCGCCACGGCGCGGGGACTTTTGTCGTCGATGGTCCTCGTCGCGCCTACAAGCGCTTCGGCAAGATCCTGATGGTCGAGGACGACGACAGTCTGTGCGAGACGGTTGGGGCGGCACTGCGCGACTACGGACACAAGGTGGATCTTGCCCTCACCGGCCGCGACGCGTTGGCCAGGCTCCGCACCCGCGAACCGTACGACGCAATCGTTTTGGATCTGCGGCTGCCCGACATGAACGGACTTGAGATCGTCGAGTACATCAAGATCAACCGTCCTAACCTCGCGCTCATCGTCGCGAGCGGCTACCTCGAGCAAGAAGACGTGCTGCGCACGGCCGAGCGCTGGCCGCTCATGATGCTGCGCAAGCCGTACGCCCCGAGCGAGCTCATCGAGCGTCTCTCACTCGTGCTCGCGCAGCGGCGCGATCTGGCCCGCGCGTAACGCGCGCCTTTCCGTATTGAAGATCGTCGTCACCGTCAAACAAGTCCCGGACACCAACGCGGAAAAAGCGCTGGACCCGACGACCAAGCGTCTCAATCGCAGCTCGATTGAAAACGTGCTCAATCCGTTCGACGAATACGCGATCGAAGAGGCGCTGCGCTTGCGCGAAAGCCTCGGCGGCGACACGACCGTGACCATTCTGACCATGGCACCGGCGAGCGGAACCGAAGTCGTTCGCAAGGCCCTCGGGATGGGTGCCGACAGCGCCGCTCTGATCTCGGACGACAGCATCGGCGGCAGCGACACCATGGCGACCTCGTATCTGTTGGCGCTCGCGCTGCGACACATCGGCTTCGACCTGGTGCTCTCGGGGACGCAGAGCACGGACGCGATCAACAGCGTCGTGCCGGCCGCGGTCGCCGAGCGTCTAGGCATCCCGTGCCTGACGTTTGCCAAGAAGCTCACGCTGTCCGACGGTGCGATCGAGATCCAGCGCGAGACCGAGAACGGCTACTGGCGGGTGAGCGCAAGGCTGCCTGCACTCGTGTCGGTCACGAAAGGGATCAACGAACCGCGTTACCCCACGCTCAAAGGCATCATGGGCGCGAAGAAAAAGGAGATCAAAATGCTCTCGCTTACCGACGTCGGCGCGGAAACGGGCCGCATCGGCGACGCCGGCAGCAAGACAAAGGTGGATGCGTTTGCTGCCGTGGGAGCGCGTGCGAAGGCCACAGTCGTCACGGTAAGTGACCCGAAGGACGGCGCACGCCAGATCCTCGACTTTTTGATCGCGAAGAAGGTCATTTAGATGAAGGCTGTCTTCGCGCTGGTCGAGCACGACGCAGGTGCGGTTCGCCGCAGCGGTCTCGAACTTGCTACCAAAACGGCGGACATCGCCAAAGCGCTCGGCGTGCCGTCTGGCGCGATCGTCTTAGGGGCCGGCGCAGCGGACGCGGCGGTCGCGCTCAAGCGGACGCCCCTCGACAAGATCTACGTCGGCGCTGCGGTGCCGATCGACGCCTTCTTAGGAGACCCGGCGGTCGATGCGGTGACAGCGCTCTTGGAGCGAACCGGTCCCTCCGCGCTGCTCGCGCTCTCCACGAACGCCGGGAAGGACACGGGAGCGCGCGTTGCAGTCCGTTTGAACGCAGGCCTCGTCACCGAGGTCAACGAGATCGCGGCGAGCGAGGGAAAACTCGTCTTGCAGTCGCCGAAGTTCGGAGGTTCGGTCGTCACAACGATCGGGTTCAAGAACGCGGAGTACGAAGTCGTCATCTGTCGCCCGAACAGTTTTGTCGCGCGTGACGAACCTGGCAAGGGAGAGATCGTGGAGCTCCCGGCGCCGAGCCGCACGGACTATCCGATCCGCGTTGAAGAGAAGGTCACGGCCGAAGCGGGCAAGCTTACCGTAGAAGAAGCGAGCATCGTCGTGTCCGGAGGGCGCGGGCTTGGCGGGCCGGAGCACTTCGACATCATCGAGGCGTTGGCGGATGCGCTTGGCGGGGCTGTCGGCGCCTCGCGCGCCGCCGTGGATGCGGGTTGGATCCCGCACGCGCATCAGGTCGGACAGACCGGTAAAACGGTCACGCCGCAACTGTACATCGCCTGCGGTATCTCCGGCGCGATTCAGCACAAAGTGGGTATGCGCAGTGCAGGCATTATCGTGGCTATCAATAAGGATGCCAACGCACCGATCTTCGAGTTCTGTGATTTTGGGGTCGTCGGCGATCTGTTCGGGATCGTGCCTGAGCTGACGAAGCTCGTCCGGGAACGCAAAGGCACCGCCTAGGCGTTAAGATACGTAGGGGGCGACTGAAATTCGCCCCAGGGAAAGGAACCCGCTTGCCTCGTTTCCTCATCATCTCGCTGGTCGCGCTCTTCGTGCTCGCAATGGTTGCCATCGAGCAGCCTGCGGGCGTCGTGGCCAAGCCGCACGGACCTGCGCCGAGCCCCTCTCCGAGCGATTCGCCAACCCCCACGCCGCAAGAGCGGATCGCGACGCTCACGCAGACCGTCAAAGACAATCCGAACGACAAAGACTCTCATGCGGAGCTCGGCGAGCTTCTAGTGGAGACCGGGGATCCAAGCGACGGCCGCGACCATCTCGAGACGGCGGTGCGCTTGGGGACGGACGACGCGCAGGTCTGGTACTTCATCGGCGTCGCGGACAGCGAACTCGGCGATCCCACGGACAGCGTCAGCTCCTTCGAGCGCGCCGAACTTCTCGATCCTGCCAACCCGGCCGTGTTGCAGAGCCTCGTCGGTGCTTACCTCCAGGTCGGGCGCGTCGACGACGCGCTGCGTATCGCCAACCGCGCGGTCGAGCTGCATCCCACAGAGGCCTTCTCGTACGATCAGCTTGGCATGGTGCAACTCAACGAAGGTAAGCTCGACGCCGGCCGCGCCTCGTTGAACAAGGCGCTCTCGATCGATCCCAAAGACACGCGCGCGCAATTGCTCATCGCCAAGACCTACCTCGCGCAAAAAGTGCCCGACCCCGACAAAGCGCTCGCGTTGTACAACACGGTCTTGGCCGGGGACCCCAAGAACACGGAAGCCCTGAGCGGTAAAGCCGACGCGCTTGCCCAGAAGGGCGATGTCGGCGACGCGGTGACCGCGCTCCAACAGGTCGTCAAGCTCGAACCGGATTCAGTCGAACCCGAGGACAACATCGCGCAGCTCTACCTCGATAAAGGCATGATCGATCTTGCGCGCCAGCAGTTCGCTCAAGCGATCAAGGACTACCCCAAAGAACCGGAACCGTGGGTGCTCCAAGCCGAGTACGACGAGCGACAGAAGAACTACGCCCAAGCGGAAAAGGAATACGAATCGGCTCTCGCGCTTTCGCCGCAGAACACGACCCTGCTCTTCGAATACGGCCGCTTCGAGTTCTTGTCGTACAAGCACTACACCAAGGCGCAAGACGCGTTTTCGCGGATCACGAACTTGGAGCCCGGCAACGCAGAGGCGCTGTTCTGGCTCGCGCAAGCCTACGCCGCGCAGAGCCAGTGGGCGCAAGCGCGCGACAACTTCAAGGCGTCTTTCGAGATAATCCACACCTACACGAGCTTGTTCAATCTGGGGCTCTCGTATTTCAACCTCAGAGACTACAACAACGCGCGCCAGGTGTTCGAGGCGCTCGCCGGCCACCAGGATAAGGCGCATCCCGATCCGCAGCTATGGTTCGTGTTGGGTGAGACCTATCGGCATCTTGGCGATAAGCAGCTTGCGACAGCTGCCTACAAGCGCTACCTGAGCTACGTTCCGAGCGGCGACGGCGCGACAAAAGCGCGCTCCTACATCAAACAGCTCGCCCAATAGCCCAATAACCTGATAGCCGAATACTGTAGGGGGCGATTGAAAAATCGCCCCTATTTCTTGTCGAACCAGCTTTTCGCTTGATCGACCATCGCGCGCAGTCGCTGGTCTTTGATCTCAGCTTCGAGGGGTACGTGCGACTTCGCCGTGCCTGCCCCAAAAGTGCGCGCCAGCGACTCACCGCTCGCGCGCAAGTTATCGAGCGAATACCCACCTTCCAGGACGAATGCAAGCGAAGCTTTGTGCGCGCTCGCCACGTCACCGAGCAACGCGCACAGCGCATCGACGGCCCGGGGCGCTACGGAAAGCCCGGCGATCGGATCGCCCGCGAGGAAGTCGAAGCCCGCCGAGACGACGATCGTCTTCGGCTTAAGTCGCGCGGCCGCGCGTGGCAGCAACTGCGCCCAGGTCTGCGTGAAGTCATCAGTGTCGGTCGAGTGCGCGAGCGGGATGTCGGCGACGAAGCCTCTATCGGCAAGCCGCGATTCGTCGAACGCTCCGGTGCCAGGATATGCGGGATAGGCGTGGCTCGAGATGAACCCAAGGCCGGGCCCCTCGCGCTCCAGCTCTCGCTCGACCCAGGCTTGGGTGCCATTGCCGTGGTGATAGTCGAAATCGACGACGAGCACGTTGCCACGTTCGCGTAGCGCCCAGGCCGACGCGATGGCGACGTTGTTGAACAGACAGAAACCCATGCCGCGCGCGGGTTCTGCATGATGTCCGGGAGGTCGTACGAGGGCGAGCGTGGGTGCGCCGGGGGCTGCACCTGCGGCCGCCTCGATCGCGCCGCCGGCCGCTGACATCGCGATGGCAAAGCTCTCGTGGGAGACGACCGTGTCGCCCGTGGGCAGCTCGCCGATCGAACCCTCGCGAATCGCGTCGCACACGACCCGCACGATCGACACGTAGGCTGCAGGATGCACGGCCTCGATCACCGCGGTGCTTGCGATCTTCGGCTTGACGAATTCGTCGCGTCTTAGACCGGCGCGCTCCAAGCCGGCGGAGAACGCCTCCAAGCGCTGAGCTCGCTCGGGATGATGTGGCCCTGTGTCGTGACGTTCGGCCACCGGGTCGAAAAAGACCCGAAGCGCCACTTGGGTCCTACCTTTCGATCACCCTACGGGTGAATCGAGGCGCCGATCGTCGCGCTTTCCTTTTCCGAGAGATCGCCGACGAGCGTCAAGTTGAGCCCACCCGCGTTCCACGAGACGAGCGTCTGACCTGCGACATCGGCGAACTCCGCGCTTGCAGAGCCGACGAGCATCGGTTTGGGAGCGGTTTCGTCGAAGCTGGGCATCCGCGCCGTCGCGTTCTCGAAGAGCGAGAACGTGCGCAAGCCGTCGCCGTAGACGAGCTGGATCGTCTGCACCCCGTCGTGCGTCGTCATGCTTCCGGAGACCAGGGAGAAGCCGTCCGGCAGATACTTCGGCTCTGCGAAATGAAAGCTCGCGACTCGCAGGACGTCAGCCGTGTCTTGCGTCGACTTGCCATAGTCGAATCCCGGCACGAGGGTCATCCCCTTGGGCACGGTCATCGCGAAGAGGCCCGAAGGAAAGCTCGTGCCCAAGCGGATGCTTTCAAAACTCGTCTCCTCGGTCACCGCTCCGTCACTATTGTAGTTCTCGCGGCGCAAGATGAGCTTGGTCTGATCGTCCACCCAGATCCGCTGCGCTAAGATCCCGGTGTGGCGCGAGACGAGCGTGAGGCTGTGCGCGGCGCGGCCGGCGATCGAGCTCGCCGGTCCGATCTCGATGCTGTAGTTGTGCAACACGGTTGCGGTGTCGACAGGCACTGCGACCCCTGGGGCGGACGTGTACCAATCGTGACTGATCACCCGGTGTAGACTTGGCTCGTACTGATACGTGCGCTGCTCGTCGCTCAAGATCAAGCGGCCATAGGCGTCCGCAGGCGCCATATACCAGATCCGCCAGGAGTGCGGGGCTTGATGATCGATATGCGCGACGGTCGAGACCGCGTGGTCGCTGTCGTAGGCCACCGACGTGACGGTGCCCGAGTACGACACATGGTCGTCGGCATCCACGGCCTGCGTGTACATCGCGTTGAGATCTGCCGCGCGAGCGGCACCGGGGAGCAGAAGAGCGCTTACCAGGAGAGCAGCGAGCCGCGCTGGTTGTTTACTTGCCCGCAGCATTCGCGTCTTCGTTCGTGGACGAAGTGAGGAGGTACGCGTTCCAGGCTCGGTCGCCCGATTGCGAATTCAACGTATGCACGACGTGCTGGCGCACGAGGTACTCGGCAGACACCTGCGGCGGTGCCGAACCGTTGTGCACGTACGTTGCGATGCTCGCGATCAACACGATCGCGGCAGCCGACGGTGCGAGCACCACCGGTCGCAGCCAAGAGCGCAAAGCGTTGCCGAAGGCAGCTTTTCGCTCCTGGCGTACTGATTGGCGGACGCCGGCGAGAATCGACGTCGGCATCTCGAACTCGCTCGCGAAGGCTTCCCGCAGCGTCGCCGTCAGTTCGGTCTGCGCGGTGAGCTCCTCGCGGCACTGCGAGCATGCCGAGACGTGCTCGAACACGGCCGCATCCTGTGCGGCCGGCAGCTCACCACGCTGGTAGTCGGTGAGCAGTTCTCGGCACTCGTTGCATGTCATCACAATCAGTCTCTCAATAGAGGCGAGGTTCGCAATCCCCTCACCATGGGTAACGCATCGTCGGCAGCTTCCGTTTCGTGGTGCGGTCGGTGGCCGGCGCTCGCCGCAAGAGTGTCCCGCTGAATCGAACTCATGCCGGATGTCCTTGCTGCTGCTCGGCCGTCCGAGCCCGTGGAATCAGCTTCCGCAGCTGCAATCGCGCTCGGTGGAGGCGCGACCGGACGGTGCCGATCGAGCAGGCCATGATATCCGCGATCTCTTGGTACGACCGCTCTTCGACATCCGCGAGCAGCACGACCGCTCGCTGGTCGGGGGTTAGCTGGGCGAGAGCCGACGCGACGGTTTCCGAGAGCTGCCGCTCATGGATCTGCCCGATGGGATCGTGCTGGCGCACATCCTTAGGGAGCTCGTGGGCCATGTTGTCGTCGGGCAATTCCTGCAAGAAGACGCCTTTGCGCTTGCGCAATTCGTCGCGATGCAGGTTCGTGACGATGCGGTAGATCCAGGAGAGAAAGGAAGTTCCGGGTTGAAACGAGCGCCAGGCGCGAAAGACGCGGATGAACGCCTCTTGCGTGAGGTCGCGAGCATCCGCCTCGTTGCCCGTCAGCCGATAAGCATAGTTGTAGGTCTGGCGGCCGTACGTCGCCATAGCGCGCTCCAGGAACGCGTTTTGATCGTCGGTCGGGAGCTCATCGTGGCCTGTACGGTCGGTCACGCAGACGACCTTCTGCGCACACCTGGGCGTACCTTGGCCTTCTAGGAGTCGAAAGTTTGCCGCGCAATCCAACGTTGAACGTCGATCTGCACATGCATACGACGATTTCGGACGGTCGTCTTGGCCCAGCAGAACTCGTCGCACTGGCAGCCGCCTCGGGCCTCGATTACCTCTCCGTCACCGATCACGATACGCTCGGCATGTATCTGCAACACGCGGATATGCTTGCAAGATTCGGACGTAAGATCATCCCAGGCGTCGAGGTGAGCACTTTCGCGCACGGACGCGAGGTGCACGTCTTAGGCTATGGCGTGCCGGTCGGCCCGCGCGCGCTTGATGGCGTCTTGACCGATCGCAAGCAAGTACGGCACGACCGAGCCGCTCGTATCGTCGCCAACCTGCGGGACCAAGGGGTGGATATCTCGATGGACGACGTCGAGCGTCTAACCGGCGGCGGCATGATCGGCCGCCCGCACATCGCTCGCGTGCTGGTCGAGAAAGGCGTGGCGCGCGACATCAGCGACGCGTTCGAACGCTACATCGGATCGAGCTGCGCGGCGTTCGTGCCCTCGAGCATGCTCTCGCCGATGGATGCGATCGCGGCCATCAACGCGTGCGGCGGTGTCTCGGTGCTCGCGCACCCGACGCGTAACGCGGCCGAAGGGCTGCTCGATGAACTCGTCGACGCCGGCTTAAAAGGCGTCGAGGTATGGTCGACAAGCCATACCATCCACGACGCAGAACGCCTGCGCGACAAAGCTCGGCGGCACAAACTCGTGATGACGGCGGGTACCGATTTCCACGGGCCGACGGAAGCGAACCCTCGACCAGGCTGCGAGGTCGAGGCAGCCGATCTCGCCGGCTTCCTCGAGCTCGTCCTTCATTAGATGTAGGGGCGACTGAAAATCGCCCTCCCAATGGAGATTAGGGGACGATTGAAAATCGCCCCTCACGCGCCCGAAATGTAGGGGGCGATTGAAAATCGCCCCTCCTAACGCGCGCGCTCGGCGGCCTCGACGATGCTGCGCAACAAGACCGCCGTGGTCACGGGGCCGACGCCGCCTGGCACGGGCGTGATAAGTCCCGCGACCTTCGACACCCCCTCGAAGTCGACGTCGCCGACGAAACGTCCGTCGACAAAATTTGTACCCACGTCGATGACAGTCGCGCCTGGGCGCACCATGCTGGCCACGACGAAGTTCGGCCGTCCGACCGCCGCGACGAGGATGTCACCTTGCCGTGCGACATCCGCAAGATCCCGCGTGTGCGAATGGCAGATGGTCACGGTTGCGTTGGCCGCCGTCAAGAGCAATGCGACTGGGCGCCCGACAACGGCCGAACGCCCCAACACGATCGCCCGCGCGCCCTCGAGCGCCGGCACCCCCGGCTGACGGAGCAGTTCCATCACGGCCGCCGCAGTCGCGGGGGCGAAGAACGTCTCGCCCGCCACGAGCAAACCTTGGTTGTAGGGGTGAGCGCCATCCACGTCCTTGCGTGGATCGATTTCCTCGGCGATACGTTCTGCATCCAGGCCGGGCGGCAGCGGCCGTTGCACCATGATCGCCTGGATCTTCGGGTCGTCGACGATGCTCGCAACGGCCGCGACGACATCTTGGGTGGAGGCGCCGGCTGCCAACTGTCGGATCTCGATGTTGACGCCGAGCGGTGCGGCGCTCTTCGCGATCTGCGCGGTGTACAACCGCCCGGGTTCGTCACCTTCGATGAGAACGATCGCGCAGGCCGGTACGATGTCACGCTCGCGCAGCTTCGACGCGCGAAGCTTGACTTGATCGCGAATGCCGGCGGCGATGCGCCGCCCGTCGAGCAGGACCGCGCTCACGTTTGTGCTTTGGTCCGCAATTTGCTCAGGATCACCTCGCACAGAACGTCCACTTGCGCGACGTCTCGCGCTGCCCGCTCGAGATGCTGGCTGCCCGCTGCGCGATCGTGCAGAGACCGGGCGTTGACGTCCACGTTGAGCGCCGCTCCGTGCGCGGCCGCCTGCGCGCAGAGCGCGGCGCAGCCGATGTCGCTCTGCGCATTTGGGTTGCCGATATCGGCGAGCTCGACGCCGAGGTCGCAGATGCTCCGCGCAAGTTCGATGACCGCGGCCGGCGGCCCGATGGCGCCGCAGAGCGCTTCCTGGATGGCATCCGATCGTCGTGCCTTCTGCGCGTCGTCGCTCTTGGGCAAGCGGTATGCTTCGCTCACCCGGTCGAAGGCTGCCGTGTCTTCATCGACGAGGCTGACGAGGCGAGCGCGCAGCGTGCCCGCTGTCTCCGCGATGGATCTGCAACGCTCGGCGACGTCTGCGTGTTTGGGCGAGTTCGCGGTGAGCAGCGCGACCATGCTCACAAGGCCAGCGCCGAAGGACCCGACCGCCGCTGCAACGCTGCCGCCGCCAGGCGTGGGGTCCGCGGACGCGAGCTTGCGCGCGAACTCCTGAATCGAAAGGCTCGTGAGCACCCCGGCCGTTTGGCGCGCTCCTCGAGCCTGTCCTTGTCTCGTCAGACGAGGTTCGCGCGCGTCGCCAACGTCGCAGCTGCGAACCGCGCCAGCCAGGAGTAAGCCCGACCACGTTCAGAAGTCGCCAAGTCACGTCGCGTACGCGGGAGGACTCGTCGCTTGTCGACCCAGGTAGTGAAAACCACGCCGTCGGACATCAAAGACCCATCGCTCGCCGGCCTCGGCGAGCGTCGCGTCGCGTGGGCCGGCGAAAGCATGCCGGTGCTCAAGGCCATCGGCGAACGGTTCGCGCGCACGAAGCCGCTCCGCGGACTGCGCGTGGGCGCGTGCCTGCACGTTACGACCGAGACCGCCAATCTGATGATCGCCTTGGCCGCCGGCGGAGCCGACGTTTGGCTGTGCGCGAGCAATCCGCTGTCCACGCAAGACGATGTGGCCGCATACCTCGCCGTCGACCACGGCATGCACGTGTTCGCTGTCAAAGGCGAAGACAATGCGCGTTACTATCAGCACATCGAGTCCGTCATCGCCGGTGCGCCGCAGTTCACCATGGACGACGGCTGCGATCTCGTGACCACCATGGTCACGAAGTACAAAGATAAAGTCTCGGGTGTGATCGGCGGCACCGAAGAGACGACCACCGGCGTCATCCGTCTGCGCAGCATGGAGAAAGAAGGGGTGCTGCGCTACCCGATCATCGCCATCAACGACGCACTCACGAAACACCTCTTCGACAACCGCTATGGCACGGGCCAATCAACGCTCGACGGGATCATCCGCGCGACCAACGTGCTCTTAGCGGGAAAGGCCGTGGTCGTCGCGGGTTACGGCTGGTGTGGACGTGGCATTGCGCAACGCGCGCGTGGTATGGGGGCGCATGTCATCGTGACCGAGGTCGATCCGACGAAAGCGTTAGAAGCGCTCATGGACGGCCACGCCGTCCTGCCGATGGGTGAAGCCGCGAAGATCGGTGATCTCTTCATCACCGTCACCGGCAACACGAAGGTCTTGCGCGAGGAACACTTCCTCGCCATGAAGAGCGGCGCCATCGTAGCGAACAGCGGGCACTTCAACGTGGAGATCGACATCGATGCGCTCGCGCGGCTCGCAGAAGGCGAGAAGACGCAGCCGCGAGAGTTCGTCGACCAGTATCATCTTGGTGACGGGCGCACGATCAACGTGCTGGGAGAAGGCCGGCTCATCAATCTTGCAGCCGCGGAAGGGCATCCCGCCTCTGTCATGGACATGTCGTTTGCCAATCAGGCGCTCTGCGTGGAGTATCTTGCGGCCAAGCATGGAACCCTCAAGGCGAGCGTCTATCCCGTGCCGCAAGAGATCGATGCCGAAGTCGCCCGGCTCAAGCTCGCGGCGTCGAAGGTCGCGATCGATGACCTGACCGCAGAGCAGCGCACCTATCTCGCCTCGTGGAGCGAAGGAACGTAGCAGGCATGCCAAAGATTCGCAAGCTCTTCACCTCGGAAAGCGTGACCGAAGGTCATCCCGACAAGGTCGCAGATCAGATCTCCGATGCCGTTTTGGACGCGATCCTAGCCCAGGATCCGAACGGCCGCGTCGCGGTCGAAACCTTCGTCATCACGGGCCAAGTGCACATCGCGGGCGAGGTCAGCACGAGCTGCTACGTGGACATCCCGCGCATCGTGCGCCAGGTGTTGCGCGACATCGGCTACACGCGCGCCAAGTACGGATTCGACGCGGATACCTGCGGGATTTCGGTTTCGATCGACGAGCAGTCTCCCGATATCGCAATGGGCGTTGATCGCGCGCTCGAAGTCAAGGAAGGCGAGATCAGCGCGAAGAGCCACCTCGAAGCGCTGGGGGCCGGCGACCAAGGCATGATGTTCGGGTTCGCCTGCCGCGAGACGGCGGAGCTCATGCCTTTGCCCATCGTGCTCGCGCACCGCTTGACACGCACGCTCGCCGCGGCGCGCAAGAACCGCACCATCGAGTATCTGCGGCCCGACGGCAAGGCGCAAGTCACGGTCGAGTACGACGGCTACAAACCTGCGCGCGTGGACGCGATCGTCGTCTCGGCGCAGCACGCGGACGGCTACCCCCTGGACGCGATCCGCGACAACATCATCAATCATGTCATCGACACGGCCATCGACACCAACTGGCGCGACAAGGAGACGCGGATCTACGTCAATCCCACCGGCCGCTTCGTCATCGGCGGCCCGCTTGGTGACGCCGGCCTCACCGGCCGTAAGATCATCGCCGACACCTACGGGGGGATGGCGCGCCACGGCGGCGGTGCTTTCTCCGGTAAAGATCCGACGAAGGTCGATCGTTCGGGCGCGTATGCGGCGCGCTACGTCGCGAAGAACGTGGTCGCGTCTGGCCTCGCGGACCGATGTGAAATCCAAATCGCCTACGCGATCGGCGTGGCCAAGCCCGTGTCGATCTTCGTCGAATGCTTCGGCACGAACCGGATAGACGAAGAGAAGATCACCGCGCTCGTCGACGCGCACTTCGATCTGCGACCGGGCGCCATCATCGAAAAGCTCAACTTGCGCCGGCCGATCTTCCGGCAAGTGGCGACCTACGGGCACTTCGGACGCCCAGACCTCGACCTGCCCTGGGAGAAGACGGACCTGGCCCTGGCGCTGCGCGAGGCGGCTGGCGTCAAGATCGACGAGGAGAAGTTCCCCGCCCCGATCTTCACGTAGGATAGACACATCTGTAGGGGACGATTGCAAATCGCCCCAGACTAAAGCGATGAACGGATCTCAACGTTTCCTCGCCGCCTGCGCTCACAAGCCGGTCGACCGCGCGCCCGTCTGGATGATGCGTCAGGCGGGCCGCTATCTGCCCGAGTACCGCGCCATACGCGAACGCGTCGACTTCTTGACGCTGTGCAAAACGCCGGACCTCGCCTGCGAGGTCTCGCTGCAGCCGGTCAAACGGTTTGGCACGGACGCCTGCATCGTGTTCAGCGACATCCTCATCCCGGTCGAAGCCATGGGAGCGCCGCTCGCCTTCACGGATCAGGGGCCGTCGCTCGAGCGGCCGGTCCGCACGATGGCGGACGTCGACCATCTGGCTGTGCCGGATCCGCACGAGCGGACGCCCTTCGTGATGCAGACGCTGCGGATGTTGCGAGCGGTGCTGCGCGACGAGACGGCCTTGATCGGCTTTTGCGGTGCCCCATTCACGCTTGCCGCCTATCTCATCGAAGGCGGCGGCTCCAAGAACTTCGCGCAGACGAAGACACTACTCTACGGCGAACCGGCCCTCATGCACGCGCTGCTCGCAAAACTCGCCGACGCGGTCGCGACATACGCCGCGGCGCAGGCGGCGGCCGGAGCGCAGGCGATCCAGGTGTTCGACACGTGGGCGGGCGAGCTCGCACCTGAGGCCTACGCGTGCTTCGCACTCCCGTACCAGCAGGTCGTCATCGAGCGCGTCAAAGCAGCCGGCGTGCCTGCGATACTCTTTGTCAACGGCTGCGCGGGCGTCCTCGAACTCTTGGCACAAGCGAAGGCAGACGTGCTTAGCATCGATTGGCGGATAGGCTTAGACGCGGTGCGCGCTCGCCTTGGAGCGCAGGCCGCGCTGCAAGGCAATGTCGACCCGGCGGTGTTGCTCGCTTCCCCCGCTGCCGTCACAGACGCGGCGCAAGCGGCGATGCGCGCCGCCGGACCCCGCGGACATATCCTCAATCTGGGGCACGGCGTCTTGCCTACGACACCCCTCGAGTGCGTGCAAGCCTTTGTCGATGCACCGAAGAGCGCAGCGGTGGGGGCGTGATGGCGCAAGCACGCACCGGCGTCGTGTTGACGCAAGTCGGCGGACCCGACGATCTGCGTTCCGTCAGGCCGTATCTGCGCAGTTTTTTCTCCGACCCCGATCTCATCCGTCTGCCGCACTGGCTGAAACCGTTGCAAGGAGCCTTCGCCTGGTCGCTCGCCACGCTTCGTGCGCCGTACAGCCGGTCGCTGTACGCTTCCATCGGCGGCGGGTCGCCCATCCGTGGCCAGACCGAAGCGCAGGCGAACGCGCTGCAACGGGAGCTCGCAAAGCGTGGCCTGGATCTTCCGGTGCTCGTGTCGATGCGCCACTCGCAGCCGAACTCACTCGCCGCCATGCGTGCTGCGCAAGCCGCCAAGCTCGAGCGCCTCATCGTCATCGGCCTGTTCCCGCAGTACTCGTTCAGCACGACGCTTTCCGGACAGGTCGGCGTGCGCAAAGCGATGGCGGAGCTTGCCTATCACCCACAGACGGTCGAGCTCGAGGAGCATTGCGACGACCCGGATTACGTGGCTGCAGTGACCGACGTGACGAGGAAGGCGTTGCATGGGTTTGTGACCCCGCCAGCAGACGTGCACCTCGTCTTTTCGGCGCATGGCCTGCCGCTCTCGTACATCCAAGGCGGCGACCCGTATCTCAGCCACGTGCAACGCAGCGTGAAGGCGGTGAGCGCCGTGTTGGGGCACCCCGGGCCCGTCCACATCTCCTTTCAGAGCCGCCTCGGTCCGCAGAAGTGGCTCGAGCCCGCGTCCGACAAGCTCATCCGCGATCTCGCCGCGCAAGGGGTGAAAGCGATGTGCGTCGTGCCGATCGCGTTCGTCTCGGAGCACGTCGAGACGCTCAACGAGATCGACATCCAATACGCGAGCATCGCGCGCGCGGCAGGCATCACGGAGTTCCAGCGAGCCTGTGCGGTCAAGTGCCACCCGCGCTACATCGCCTGCCTGGCAAATGCGGTGGCGCGCAGTGTGTGATGTACGGGCGCCGGCGTGAGCGACGCGTTTGAACCGGTCGATCTCGCCGTCATCGGTGCGGGAATCTCCGGCCTTGCGTGCGCGTTCTGGGTGAAACAGCAAGGGCGCTCCGTCATCGTCTTCGAGTCCTCGGAGCGGGCTGGCGGCTGCATCAAGAGCGTGCAGACGGATCGTTACATCGCGGATGGAGGTCCGCAAAGCTATCTTTCGTCAGAGCTGCTCGCACGGCTGATCAACGAGGCGAAACTCGAGGGCTTGGCGATTCCAGCCTCCTCAAAAGCAGCACGCCCGTATCTCTACGTCGGCGGCCGATTGGTGGCAGTGCCGCAGTCGCCGCAACAAGCGCTTTTTTCGCCGTTCCTCTCGCCCATGGCGAAGATGCGGGCGCTGGTCGAACCCTTGGTCGCCCGCCGCGCGGACGGCGAAGACGAGTCAGTTGCCCAGTTCGTGCGACGGCGCGGTGGTGTTGGCGTGCTCGACCGCGTCGTGGCGCCGTACGTCTCGGGGATCTTCGCGGGCGATCCAGCAGAGCTGTCGATGAGCGCGTCCTTTCCGACGGTGGCGGAGCTCGAGCAAAGGCATGGGAGCGTCTTGCGCGGGATGATGGCGCGACGCCGCGCGGCGTCTGGTCAGGCCGCGCCTCGACGGCGCAGCTTTGGTTTTCGCGGCGGCAACGACGTGCTCGTGCGCGGCTTAGCGGAACACCTCGCTACCGACGTGCGTTTGAATTCTCCCGTAAAGGCCTTGTGGCAGCGCGGCGCTTGGATGGAGATGCTCGTAGGCGGAAAGACCGATGCTCGCGTCGTGGCCAAGGAAGTGGTGATAGCAGCGCCGGCCGAGCCTGCAGGGCAGCTGCTCGAAGACCTCGAGCCCAAGAGCGCGGCAGCGCTGCGCTCGTTTATATACCCGACGGTGGTCCAAATCGTGCTCGCCTATCCGAAAGACGCGATCGGCGTCGATCTGGAGGGGTTCGGCTTTCTCGTGCCTCGATCGCAGGGTCTGCGCATCCTCGGCTGCGTGTGGAACTCAGTCATGTTTCCAGACCGCTGCCCAGAAGATGAGGTGCTCGTGACCGCGTTTCTCGGCGGGGCCACGGATAGTGCGGTCGCTGCGCAAAGCGACGAGGTACTCGCACGTCAGGCCCACGACGACGTGCGCAAAGCGCTGCGCATCGGCGACGTGGCGCCGCAAGTGGTCGCGGGGTTTCGGTGGCAGGAAGCTATTCCGCAATATAACATAGGGCATGCCGGGCGGTTGAAGCTTGTTCGCGAAGGTCTGCGTCGGTTGCCCCACGTGAAGCTGTGCGGCAGCTACTTGAAGAGCCCGTCGGTGGCTGACTGCATCGCCACCGCCGCCCTAGCAGCCGATGTAGGGGGCGATTGAAAGTCGCCCATGTAGGGGTCGACTGAAAATCGCTTATGTAGGGGGCGATTGAAAATCGCCCCAAGAGGAGATTCATGAATATCGGCATCCTTGGCACGGGCGACGTCGGGCAAAGGCTTGGCTCGGGATTTCTTTCCATCGGCCACGACGTGAAGATGGGCTCGCGAGATCCCAAGAACGAGGCGCTCGCGGCCTGGGTCGCGGCGAACGGTAGCCACGCATCGGGCGGGACCTTTGCGGACGCGGCACAGTTTGGAGAGGTCGTGGTCCTCGCCACTGCGTGGTCGGGCACCGAAAACGTGCTGCGGCTCGCTGGTCCTCAAAACCTCGCGGGCAAGATTGTCATCGATGCTACGAACCCGCTCGTGGTTCCGAGCGGCGCGACGTCGCTACAACTGGCGCTCGGTTGGAACGATTCCGCGGGCGAACAGGTGCAACGCTGGCTGCCGGGCGCGAAGGTGGTCAAGTGCTTCAACATCGTCGGCAACGAGTACATGATCCACCCCGAGTTCCCGGGTGGTCCACCCGACATGTTCATCGCAGGCAACGACGCTGGGGCCAAAGCAACGGTAGCAGGCTTTCTCAAAGAATTCGGATGGCCGCCCGCGATCGATATGGGCGGAATTGAAGGAGCGCGGCTGCTCGAGCCGCTAGCCATGCTCTGGATCCAATACGGAAAACGGACGGGGACCTGGGACCACGCGTTCAAATTGCTTCGCAAGTCATAGCCCAATGAAAGGATCGCAATGCATTTACATCGCGCTCAATCCTCCGCGCTCACACGAAAGCGCTTCCTGATCGGCAGCGCCATGCTCGCAGGTGCCGGCATGACCGCACCGGTGCTCGCAGCGAATGAGGCGGCACCGATGTCACCAGATGCAGCTCTCGCCAAGCTCAAGGCCGGCAACGCCACGTTCATCGAGCACGTGAGCACCACGAGAACGCAGACGATCGAAGAGCGCGCGGCGCTCGGTAAAGGTCAGGCGCCGTTTGCTTCGGTGCTCGCCTGCGCCGACTCGCGCACGACACCCGAGATCGTCTTCAATCAGGGTCTCGGCGACATCTTCGTCGTGCGGGTTGCGGGCAACGTCGCAACCGCGACCGAGCTTGCTAGCCTCGAGTATGCATCCGCCGTCCTCAAGTCGCCACTGATCGTCGTTATGGGTCACTCCGCGTGCGGCGCGGTGAAGGCGGCGATCGACTTGACAAAGGGCCAGACGTTTCCGGGCGATATCCAGACGCTTGCGAAGATCATCGAGCCGGCGGCCACAAAAACGAAGAGCGAGGCTGGTGACTGGGTCGTGAATGCCATTCAAGAGAATGTCCGGCTTACGAAAGCCACTGTTGCAGCAAGCCCCGTTCTAGCTGAGTTGGCGAACTCAGGCGGCTTGAAGATCGTCGGCGCATACTACCAACTGGAGACTGGGATCGTCACCTGGTTGTAGTCGGGTCGGCTCGGCTCAGCGCGCGAAGGGCGAAAGTCGCAGCGCGCTGTAGGACCGTCGCTCGGCGACCTCCAATTCCAGCCCCCACGAAAGGAGCCCGGTGTTTATGAAGCTTCTCGCGCGTCTTTTGGCGGGCGTCGCGCTGTGCAGCGCGATGGCCGTAGCGACCTACACACCCGTCACCGCCGCGGGCATTGCGCCCGTCGTGGTCAAGCAATGTTTTGTGACCGCACCGAAGGCATTGAGCAGCAAGGCCAGCGGCACGCAAATCGACTACATCATCAACGGGGCGAAGAATGCGAAGAGCATCACCTTCGCCGTTGGTTACCGCAACGCACAAAACACGTTCTTGCGCCGCGTCACGGACGTCGGATCGTTCGCGCCCGGCGCTGTGATCCAACATCACTTCTCGCTCTACAGCGATGTCACGTATGCTGGAGAAAAAGTTCAATCATGCGTGCCGCTGTCGGTGACATGGGCTGACAGCACGACCTGGTTGGCCCCAGCGCACTAACAAGAAGACAACTACCAGCAAGAGCCTCGGACCGCCGAGGCTCTTTTCTTTTCCGGTTTGCGGTTGTTATACGAAATGTCCCGAGTCATGTAACGTTCCATTTCACGTCAAAATTGTTTCGATTGGGACATTTCCGTCGTGCTGGGACAGGTAGGGCCGGGAAAAATAAAATTGGTGCAATCCGAAAACGGAGGCCAATCGATGAAGAAACTATGTCTCGCAATACTTACGCTGATGCTCATCTTCGCGGCGACACCGGCACCGTCGCACGCGCAGGTTGCTGTTGACATCGGCATCGGCATCAATATCGGGCCGCCGGCGATCCCGGTCTACGCCCAACCGCCGGTGCCGGCGCCGAACTACATCTGGGCGCCGGGCTATTGGGCGTGGGGTCCCGCGGGTTACTATTGGGTGCCGGGCACCTGGGTTCTCGCCCCGGCTCCAGGCCTTGTGTGGACGCCTGGCTACTGGGCGTGGAACAACGGCGTGTATGCCTGGAACCCAGGTTACTGGGCGCCCGCAGTGGGCTTCTACGGCGGCGTTGACTACGGTGCTGGCTACTATGGATACGGCTACGTCGGTGGCGCGTGGCAAGGCGACAACTTCGCGTACAACACTGCTGTGACGAATGTGAACCGCACCTACGTGCGCAACGTCTACATCGATAAGACGGTGATCGTGAACAACACGACGGTCAACCGCGTGAGCTACAACGGCGGCCCGGGCGGCCTCACGGCGCGTCCGACGCTCCAAGAACTCACCGTCGAGCACCTCGACCATCACGCTCCGGCGACTGCGGCACAGCTGCAGAACCAAAAGGTCGCGGAGGGGAACCGCAACTTCTTGGCGCGCGTCAATCAGGGGCATCCGGTCGTGGCGGCGGTCGAGCACCCGCTGAGCGGAACCTCGAGCAACATTGGTGGCGAAGAGAGAAACCCCGTCACCGAACAGGTGACTCGTCACCCGGCCCCGGTGCCAGCTGTGGCACGTCCGCAGGTTGCGCACTACGCGCCGAACACGACGCACGTCGAAACGACGCACCATCCGCACACGGTTGCGAAGCCGCTGCTGCGACCGGCACACTACACGTCGCATGCGCCGGCTCCTCATCCGCACTCGACAGCGCGACCGCAACACTAACTAGCTAAAAGCGGATCGCGAGCACGCCGGTCACACGAAGCGACCGGCGTGCTTTTTTTATTATCAGATCGGCGCTTTGACTCGCCTGTCAGACCTGCCAACGCGCTCCGAGCTGCACGGTGCGCGCGAGCGGGTAGTCCTGTGGAACGTATGCCGACCTTCCGTAGCTCCAGGGCACGGCCGGCGTCAAGCCGTTGTTGGTAGGCACGCCGTTGCCCAGGATGTATGGAACCGTGCTGCCGATGACGGTCTGGTAGTACGCAGCGTAGAGCGGGTTGCCGCCCTTGTATCCGGGCGGGCCTATGAGATAGGGATTTACTTGGTACGCAGTAGGCGAAGCGGTGCCGAAGATATTGACGACGTCCAAGGTCACTGCCAAAGACGACGTCAGGCTCTCCTCTACATGAAGGTTCGCAAGCGTTTGAGGGGCGCTGTGTAAGCTGTTGGGATCACCGCCGTCCGCAGTCCCAAGCGTGCCGATGTATGGGTTCGTCGCGGCGTTGTACGGCAGTGCTGGGTTCCTCAAGAAGTAATAGTTGAAGCCGGGATCGACGTAGTTGTCGTTAGGGACCTCTTTGGGCTGACCATTTACGAAGGTCCAGGCAAGACGGCCGACGCCATAAGGGTAGCCTGACTCGTAGGAAAGGGAGGGGACGATCTGCAGACGCGCGCGCGACAATTTGATCTGATAGGAGAGCGTGGAAGCGAAGTTGGGTATGTACCCGAGCGGAAACAGATGCCCAGCTGCAACTGCGGGCGCGTTGAGATCGAAATACGCGAATTGCTGTGCGCTCGACGAGAAGCCGCGGATGTAATCAGCATCAAGCGTCAGCCCACCTTTGCTCAACCACGCCTCCAAGCCGTGTGCGCGTAACTCGCCGATGTTGGTGGGAACGCCGACAGGGCTGGGAGCGGCTTCGCTCGCTATGACCAGGCGATAGTTGAACGGCAGCACGTCGATGCGGTTGTCCTCAAAATCTGCGTAGTAGGTGAGGCGGAATGCAGCCGGCCCGCCGCCTTCAAACGAAACGGCGAGATCGTTGGCCGTCTCTGGGGCAAGCGTGACAAAGGGCGCTGGGCTGCCGTCGGTGCCGACATTGGTGGAATCGTACCGGTCGGCCTCGAGTGGCTTGGGAGGCACCGTCGAATGGTCGAAGCTGGCTCGAAAGGCATACACGGAGCCGATGCGCTGCACGAGAGCGACGTGCGGGTCGATCCCGCTCACGCTATAGGGTTGTCCTCCTGTGGCGGGCACGATGTGCGTGCCGATGAGACGCGCCGCTGCGGTCAGGTCGAGCAGCCGCGAAATGTTCCACGTGTCTCCTCCGTAGGCCAGATACGAAAACAGCATAGGCTGCGATCTGACGATTTCGTCGAACGTCGGCACGACCTGATTGAGGAAGTAGCTGCTGATGCGGTACTGCGCTCCGAAGAGCAGATGGTGGTGGTCGCCGACGAACGTCTCGCCATCGTAGTTCAGACCCTCAACGCGTTCTCCCTGATCGCCTGAGAAGGAGAACGTGCCGTTGGGAAATCCGTTTTCGTCCCAGAACGGTCCGCCGGCCGCATCGCCGAATTGTGACTGATAGAGTTGCATGCGCGAGAGGGAGCGAGCGCTGGTGTGCATCCAGGAGACCTTGATGATGTCGTACGATCCTCGAATTCCGGAAGCGAAATCCACGGGTGACGCCGGGCTCAACGTGCTCGGGTATGATACGCGGGTTCCGTTGAACTCGCCGATCGTTTGACCGGCGTAGGGCGACGCATATTGGTTATAGGCCCCTTGGCCTTGTAGCACCAGAACGCTGAAGTCGTCACGTGACGACGATGCGTAGTGGACGTTTGTCTCGATCGCGCTCTGGCCACGGCTTTGCAGCGCAAGACCATACGTCGCAGCTTCGGCCGGATAAAACGTGTGGCCATCGCCATAGCTGAAATAGTCGTTGCTGAACGTTCCTGCCACCGCGTAGCGCCAACGACTGTCGGGTGTGGCTCCGAGTAGTTGCACATCGGCGAGCTGCTGTTGCGTGCCTGAGATGCCGGCGGCGAGTTGGACTGCGACGCTATCGGGATACGAACCGATCGCGGGGATCTCATCAACGACGCCACCGAGCGCGTTGTCGGCCTGGGTGAGGTAGCCAGCCATCGTGACCGTGGTCTCGGCAACCCCGGTGGTCGGCAGCTGCGCACCGGCGACGTTGCCGCCCGGTTCGGCGATGAGCCCTTGCGGGAGCGGCACAGTATCGTATTCAAAAACCGCGTCATCGACCTGACCGCCGCGCAAGATCACGTTCGCAAAAGGATCGAACATGACACCTGGCACGCTCGACACGCCGCCCTGCACTGTCTGGGCGATATAGTTGGACAGTCCGGAAGAAGACACGGGCGGCCTGACGCTTCGTGCGGTGCTGCCATACACGGTAAACGTGTCGCTCGGTGCTCCAACTGTGAATGACTTTGCGGTGACATAGACGGTTCCAAGCGAAGCCACGGCTGACGTCAATCGGAGCGACAATCGCTCGACCTGGCCAGGCAGCATGGTGACATTCACCAGGCGCGAAGATCTAAACCCTGGGGCGCTTGCCGTGATGGTGTAGACGCCGGTCAAGACGCCGACCATCACAAAGTGGCCGCTCGCATCACTGGTGATCGAGTAGCGCGTGACAGACGAAACCGCGGTGACGCTCGCCCCAGCGATCGGGCGCGCCTTTTCGTCGACGACGGATCCGACCACGCTACTCGTCGTCGACTCCGCTGCCTGCGCGCAAAACGGCGCGACGAAGAAGACCCAAAGCGTTAGGGTCAAGGGAATCACGCTGAGCAGCGACTTGAACATCTGCGAGCTCTGGGTTTGTTTGGCTTTATGTCGAATCTCCTACAGGTAAACGAGAAAACAACACGCAGGGATGGGTGTAGAAAAGGCGCAAGAAACAGCGCGAACACAGCGATCCCCGATAGCTCAGCTGGTAGAGCGTCTGACTGTTAATCAGAATGTCGCTGGTTCGAGTCCAGCTCGGGGAGCCATGAAAGAAGCCCTGATTTCTCAGGGCTTCCTT
>DASPVP010000147.1:0-3427 GCA_035622315.1 Candidatus Acidiferrales bacterium
AGCGTCCAACCGCCGGCGAAAACGGCGACCCTTCGGAACATCGCCTTTTCGTTCTCCGTGAGCAGGTCATAGCTCCAGTCGATAAGCGCTCGCATCGTCTGTTGTCTCGGCAAGACGTTGCGCCGCCCACCGGTCAGGATCCGAAAGCGTTCGTCTAACCGTGCTGCGAGCTGCTGGACGCTCAAAACCTTGACGCGAGCCGCCGCGAGCTCGATGGCCAGCGGGATGCCGTCCAACCGGCGGCAGATCTGGGCGACGACTGCCGTGTTATTCTCATCAAGCGTAAAGCTCTCAAGCGCGGCGGACGCACGCTCCTCGAAAAGCGCGATCGCGCCAAAAATCTTCGCGTCCTGGACTGTCAGTTCGTCAATACGCTTGGGCACACCGAGCGAGGCCACGCGCACGACCGTCTCACCTTCGATGTTGAGACCCACGCGGCTCGTCGCGAGGATGCGAACGCCTGGACACCCATGAAGCAACCGATCCGCCGCATCGGCAGCCCCGCTCACGAGATGCTCGCAGTTGTCGAGAATGATCAGCGTCTGCTTGTGGCGCAGCGATCGGACAACAGCTTCGATCAGGGGCTTGTCTTCCGTCCCTTTCACGTCGAGCACCGCAGCGATGGCTCCCACGACAAAACTCGGATCGGTGAGCGGTGCAAGCTCGATGAACCATACCCCATCGGGATACGTGTCGAGCAGATTCGCTCCGACTTGGAGCGCGAGCCGCGTTTTGCCCACGCCGCCCGTGCCGACAAGCGTCATGATGCGGGTCTTGGCCAGACGCTTTTCTACTTCGTTGACGTCGGCTTCACGCCCGACGAGTTCGCTGAGCTGCAGCGGCAGATTGTTTGGCAGCGCCTCGAGCGAGCGGAGCGGGGGAAATTCGCTGGGCAGGTCGGGTGAGACGAGCTGATACACCTGCTCCGGCTGGATGAGGTCGCGCAACCGATGCGCTCCGAGATCGCGCAGACTCGATTTTTGGGGCATGTCGCCTTGGGCGAGATCCGTCGACGTTCCTGAGACGAGCACTTGCCCGCCATGTCCGATGGAGAGCAGACGTGAGACGCGATTGACGGTGGGGCCGAAGTAATCACCGCTGCGTTCGTAGGACAGACCGGTGTGGACTGCCATACGGACCTTGAGGCCGTCGACCGTGCTGAAATCGGCTTTGACGAGTGCGCGCTGGGCGTCGAGCGCCGCCGCGATCGCGTCTGGCGCAGTGCGGAAGGTGGCGCAAAACGCATCGCCGATCGTCTTGAAGACATACCCGTCATGGGCCGCGATCGCCGACTGCGCGATCTCCTCGTGGTGGCGGACCGCGTCGCGCATGGCCTCGCGGTGTCGCTCCCAACGTTCGGTCGACCCTTCGATATCCGTGAAGAGAAATGTGACGGTGCCACTGGGCAGCGGCTTGCGCTCTACGATGGCTTCAGACATGCGCCGCTCTTCGGGGTTCAGCATCGGCTTCGAGCCAGACGTCGGACACGTCCATGTGGGGAACGTGTTTCGGGAAGATCCCGTGCGGATGTTGCTTCGTCCACTGTTGGGCGAGCGCCGCCAGATACTCGAAGTTCTGGTACTGCTGCGGGCCGCGCCTGCGCCGCAGAATCGCGATGGGCGGCGCGAGCAGTTTCCAATATTGATTGATCAGGCGGCCGAAATGATCGAAGAAGATGTCGGGGTCCACGATCTGGTTCTTGATGAGAGTGCCCATCTCGTTGAACCAGTTGCAGACCGTCATCTCGGGGTGCTCGCGTGCGTCGATGAAACCGATGCGCGCGAGCTCCTCGCGGTACTTAGGATCGTGCATCTTCTGATCCAAGTAACCTTGGACGTATCGGAGCGCTTCCTGCAGTTCTGGGCTGCGAAAGTCTTGGAGGATGTTCGCGAGCGCTTGGAGCTGCGTCTTGACCGCCATGTGCCGCAGCTGGATCGCGGCCGCGATCGCGGTCGCCAAAATGACGAAGAACGTGCCGATAGTGGCGGCTGTGTTTAAATACGCAGGCGACCAATAGAAGTGCAGGTGCATGTTCTTAGCATTCTCATTCGCTTGCGTGGGGGCAATTTCTTATGAGACGCGCAAAATAGTGGCTTGACGCCCATCGTCCTTGCCGTGATAGAATTGGCGTGCCAAGATGGTTGAGATCAAGCTGCCGGAAGCGAAGCCGGCGTTCGAATGGGTCAACGGTCGGGCGCTCCAAAAGGTGAGCCCAAGGCATCGTCACGGGCTCGCGCAGATGCGTTTTGCTGCGGCCCTCGACGCGTGGACGAACACGCGCCGGTCGGGGACCGTCGCCACGGAGTGGCGGTTCCACATCCAGCCCGCTGGGGAAATTCGGCGGCCGCTCGTTCCCGACGTCGCGTTTCTCTCGTACGCGCGCCTCCCGTATAAGGCGATGCTGAGGATAGATGAACCACGCATGGCCCCTGACGCCGTGGTCGAAGTGCGCTCGATTGCCGATCGCAAAGCCGACATCGAGGAGAAGGTGCGCGTCTACCTTTCCGCCGGTACTCACGTCGTCTTTCTCGTCGATCCGCTCCGACGCACCGTCACCGTTCGCGATGCAAAGGGGATCACGGTGCTCCACGAGCGCGACGCGGTCGTGCATCACTCGCTGCGAGGCTTTCGGATGCCGGCGAGCGATTTGTTCGCTCTCGTCAAACCCAAGAGAAAAAAATAGGGCGGACCTGAAGGTCCGCCGCTACTTTGAGTCGATGCATCCCCGAGGGGATTACATCATGTCGTAGCCGCCCATGCCGCCGCCGGGAGGCATCCCCGCGCCGCCGTTCTTCTTCTCTTCCGGCTTGTCGGAGATGAGCGTCTCGGTGGTGAGCAGGAGAGCTGCGATCGACGCGGCGTTCTCGAGCGCCGAGCGCGTCACTTTGAGCGGGTCGACGATGCCCTTCTTGAACATGTCGCCGTACTCGCCCGTGACAGCGTCGAACCCGTGATTGCGCTCCAAGGTTTTCACCTTTTGCACGACCACGGAGCCTTCGGCTCCCGCGTTCTCAGCGATCTGCCGAAGCGGCTCTTCGAGCGCGCGCTTGACGATGTTGATGCCCACGAGCTCATCGGATGCGGATCCGTTGCTGCCCTTGAGCGCCTCGATGGATTTGACCGCGTGGACGAGCGCCGCGCCGCCACCCGGCAGCATGCCCTCTTCCACCGCCGAGCGAGCCGTCGAGACCGCATCTTCCATGCGATGCTTCTTCTCTTTGAGCTCCGTCTCGGTCGCCGCGCCGACTTGGATGACCGCGACGCCACCCGAAAGCTTTGCGAGACGCTCTTGCAGCTTCTCGCGATCGAAGTCCGAATCGGTCTCCTCGATCTGCTTCTTGATCATGTCGATGCGGCCCTTAATGGCATCTTGCTTGCCGTTGCCGTCGACAATGGTCGTCTCTTCCTTGGTAACCGTCACGCGCTT
>DASPVP010000148.1:0-3609 GCA_035622315.1 Candidatus Acidiferrales bacterium
GGTCGACATCGGCGAGAATGTGGTCGCCCGAGCTGAAGCTGCCCTTGAGCATCTCCTCGGCGATCTCGTCCTCGACCATTCGCTGAATCGCGCGACGTAGCGGACGCGCACCGAACTGCGGATCCCAGCCCTTCTTTGCCAGCAGCGACTTCGCGGCATCGGTCACTTTGAGCGACATTTCCTGAGCCTTGACTTCGCGAATGACCTTCTCGAGTTCGAGGTTGACGATTTGCTCGATCTGTTCGCGCGTGAGCTGGTGGAATACGACGATTTCGTCGACGCGATTGAGGAACTCGGGACGGAAAGTCGTCTTGACCTCCTCGAGCACCTTGTTCTTCATCCGTTCGTACGCCTTGGCTTCGTCGTCGCCCGCCGTACGCTGCGGCCGAAAACCGATGTCGCTGGTGGTCGCCATGCCGATGGCGCCTACGTTGCTGGTCATCACGATGACCGTGTTCTTGAAGTCGACTTGGCGGCCCTGAGAATCGGTCAGGCGGCCGTCGTCGAGCATCTGCAAAAGCAGATTAAAAACGTCGGGACGGGCCTTCTCGATTTCGTCGAGGAGCACGACGGAGTAGGGGCGGCGACGCACCGCTTCGGTGAGCTGGCCTCCTTCCTCGTAGCCGACGTATCCGGGCGGCGCGCCCACCAACCGGCTGACCGAGTACTTCTCCATGTACTCCGACATGTCGATGCGGATCATCGACTCCTCGTCGTCGAAGAGAAACGCGGCAACGCTGCGCGCGACTTCGGTCTTTCCGACGCCGGTAGGCCCCAAGAAAATGAACGAGCCGATCGGGCGGTTGGGGTTCTTCAAGCCCGCGCGCGAGCGGCGAATGGCACGCGTAATGACGGAGATGGCCTCGTCCTGCCCGACGATGCGCTCGTGAAGCAGCTCTTGCATTTTGAGCAGCTTTTCGGTTTCGGCCTGCGCCAGACGGCTCACCGGAATCTTCGTCCAAGACGAAACGATTTCGGCAATATTCTCTGCCGTTACGCGTAAGATGCGCTCGCCGGTGCGGCGTTTATCCTGCCACTCCTGTTCGAGGCGTCCTTTCTCGAGGCGCAACTTTTCCTCGCGATCGCGAACCGATGCGGCCTTCTCAAACTCCTGATTCTTGACGACCGACTCTTTCTCGGCGATGACCTTACGCAGCTGCGTGTCGATATCGCGGATTTCGGGCGGAGGCAGCGTGGCTTGAAGGCGCACGCGCGAGCTCGCTTCGTCGATCAGGTCGAGCGCCTTGTCCGGAAGGAACCGATCGGTGATGTAGCGGTCGCTCAGCTTTGCGGCTGCCGAGAGCGCTTCGTCGGTGATTTGCACCTTGTGATGCGCTTCGTAGCGGTCGCGCAGACCTTTGAGGATCTCGATGGTCTCCTCGACCGTCGGTTCGCCCACCATGACCGGCTGGAAGCGCCGCTCGAGTGCCGAGTCCTTTTCGATGTGCTTGCGAAACTCGTTGAGCGTCGTCGCGCCGATGCACTGCAGCTCGCCGCGCGCGAGCGCGGGTTTGATGATGTTGCTGGCGTCGATCGCACCTTCGGCGGCACCCGCGCCGACGAGCGTGTGCAGCTCGTCGATGAACAGGATGATCTCGCCCGAGGCGGCCCGGATCTCGTCCATGACGCGCTTCATGCGCTCTTCGAATTCACCGCGGTACTTGGTGCCGGCGACGAGGCCCGCGAGGTCGAGCGTGATCACGCGCTTGTCGCGTAACGGCTCGGGGACGTCGCCCGCAATGACCCGTTGCGCGAGTCCCTCGGCGATCGCGGTCTTGCCCACGCCGGGTTCGCCGATCAGCGCGGGGTTGTTTTTCGTGCGGCGGGAGAGAATCTGGATGACGCGCTCGATCTCGGTGTTGCGGCCGATGACGGGGTCGAGCTTGCTCTCGCGAGCGAGCTGCGTGAGGTCGCGGCCGTACGCGTCAAGCGTAGGCGTCTTGCTCTTGCCCTTTGCTGTTGTCTGCGGCTGCGTCTCAGCGCCGAGCAACGAGGTGGTCTGCACGCGGACCTTGGCCGGGTCTACGCCCAAATTGGTCAGCACGCGCGCGGCGACGCCCTCGCCTTCGCGGATCAGACCGAGGAGCAGGTGCTCCGTGCCGATGTAGTTGTGGTTGAGCTGACGTGCCTCTTCGAAGGCCAGCTCGATGACGCGCTTGGCGCGCGGGGTGAACACCATCTCCTGCTGGACGGTCTGGCCGCCCCGGCCGACAATCGCTTCAACTTCGGCGCGGACCTTCGCCAGGTTGACTCCAAGAGTTTCCAACACTTTGGCGGCAAGGCTCTCGCCTTCACTGATGATGCCGAGCAGGATGTGCTCTGTCCCGATGTAGTTGTTCCCAAGCCGCTGCGCTTCTTCTTGAGCCAGTACGATCGACCGGCGCGCTCGCTCGGTGAACGGTTCCCACATGGACATTCGATTATTTGCTCCTTAGGTGCGCTACGGGACATCGCACCCGATTTTCCGCCTCGCGGCGGCCCCGTTCTCGTCCTTACGTTCGACGCGTTACCTTCCTTGGCATTTCCGTCGCCTCTGGGGCGATTTTCAGTCGCCCCATACATCATCTATAACGTAGGGGCGGACCGTCTCGGTTCATGGTGTGATTATCGGCAAACAAAAAGCCTCAAGGAACGCGGTCCGTGCTGTACTGGTGCCCGAGAAACCTCAGGATGTCGCATCGGCTTTCGGTCGATTGTGTTGCCAATCGCTACGCCCGGATTGCACAATCCGGATGCGGGTTCGTCGCTTAGACCCGCTCGCCGATCAGTACGCCTTGGAGCGCGGCCGCTTGAGGCCTACCGCGATGATACTTGCGCGCCACGCGCATGTCAAGACGATTGAACGGAATCGCTTCTGTGCGAGACGAAGCAATCAAGCGAGGCCATGTCATCTTCCGGATCTCGCGACGCACGCGAACATCGCGTCGCCATCGCGCTCGGCTCGAATATCGGCGATCGCGCGGGCAACGTCGTCGCGGCGATCGGACGGTTGCGCGAGTTCGTGCGCATCGATCGCATCTCGTCCGCATACGAGACCAAGCCCGTAGGCTTCACTGAACAGCCTGATTTCCTCAACCTCGCATCCGTGGGCTGGACCAGCCTGAGTCCTCGGGACTTGCGCGATGCGATGGCGCGCATCGAACGGCAGGTCGGGCGCAGGGTCAGCGTACCGCTGGGGCCGCGCGCTATCGATTTGGATCTTTTGCTCTACGACGGTCTCGTCTCCGACGACGAGACGTGCACGATTCCACATCCTGGACTCACATCGCGCGCGTTCGTGCTCGTTCCGCTAGCAGAGATCGCTCCAGAGCTCGTGGATCCGCGATCCGGAAAGACGATCGCGGAGCTCGTAAAGGCTGTGGATCGCTCCGGTGTCAGCTTGCGCGAAGGTGGCCTGCTTGCCCGCGTCCAGCGTGACGTCCAAGAATCGAGGCCGCTCGTGCCGCTTTCGCTCAACCGGGTGGGCGTCACCGGCGTCAAGACCCTCATCCGAGCCGGCGACCCGGGTGGGTTCCAGACGATCGCGACCGTCGATCTGTTCGCCGACCTAGACGCCGAGCACAGCGGCGTGCACATGTCGCGCTTTTCCCAGGACCTCGAAGATGTGTT
>DASPVP010000149.1:0-6060 GCA_035622315.1 Candidatus Acidiferrales bacterium
ATCAACGAGGCGCTGTACCACGCTGGCGTCGCGCAAAACGCGGCGGTCGAAGTGCTTCGGATCGATTCCGAGGTCCTCGAAGAGCGCGGCATCGAGGCGCTCCAGGACGCGAGCGGCGTGCTCGTCGCGCCCGGCTTCGGCGCACGCGGCATCAAGGGTAAACTTCTCGCCATCCGTCATGCCCGCGAGAACAACATCCCCTTCCTCGGGATCTGCTACGGCATGCAGCTGGCATGCGTGGAGTTCGCACGCAATGTCTGCGGCCTCGATAATGCCCACACGCGAGAAGTGGAGCCCGAAACGCCGTACCCCGTCATCGATTTCATGGAGAACCAGCGTAATTTGCAGGTCATGGGCGGCACGATGCGCTTGGGCGCGTATCCTTGCTCGCTCGTGCCCGGGTCGCTCGCCCACCGCGCCTACGGACAGCTGGAGATCTCGGAGCGCCACCGTCATCGCTTCGAGTTCAACAACGCATATCGCGAGATCTTCGAACGCAAGGGCATGGTGTTCTCCGGACACTATCGCGCTGCCGATCTCGTCGAGATCATCGAGCTGCCCTCGCACCCGTGGTTCTTGGGGACGCAGGCGCATCCCGAGTTCAAGTCGCGACCCACGCGACCATCGCCGCTGTACGCGGGCTTCATCGAAGCCTGCTTGGCCTACGCGCGCGCTCGCGGCTCCGGACGCGAGCTCGGGCGCGAGCGCACCGCCTAAGCCAGAGCTCGGCGTGCGAAGCGCCGACATCACCTTCGTCGTGCTCACCAAAGACGAGGCGCGCAACCTAGGCGATTGCTTGCGGTCGTTGCCCCAAGGCGCCCACGCGCTTGTCTACGACGCGTTCTCCCGCGACGACACGCCAACGCTCGCGCGCGAGCTGGGGGCGACGGTCGCCCAGGCTCCCTGGGCAGGGTACGTCGCGGCGCGGGCGGCCGCAGCCGATCTCGTCAACACGCCGTGGACCTTCATGCTGGACGCTGACGAGCGCGTGACCATCGCGCTGCGCGACGAGCTCGAGCACTTGGAAGCGGACCCCGGCACACTCGCCTACTCGGTACCGCGACGAAACTGGTTTTGCGGGCACTGGATCCGCTGCGCCGGCTGGTGGCCCGACCGCCTCGTACGGCTTTTCCGCACAGGCGTGGCGCAGGTGAAGCCGGGATCGCCGGCGTCCGAGGCGCCGATCCACGAGACTTGGCATGTGCCCGGCGCAGTCGGCGTGCTATCGGAGCCGCTCGACCATTTCTCCTATCCTTCGGTCGAAGTCTACCGCGCCAAGTTTTCTCGCTATACGCAGATCGAGGCGCAAGCTACGCTAGCATCCGTTCCGGCGTTCGTGCGCGCCCTGCTGCTCGTGCCGGCGCGTCTTTTTTGGCTGCTGTTGGGCAGGGGTGGGCTTTCGGAAGGCTGGCGGGGCGCCTACGTGTGTTTGGGAAGCGCTGCGTATCCAGCCGCCGTCAAAGCGAAGGCGCTCGCGCTCGGACGCAAGGCGCCCGCCAGCACGATGCGAGCGCCCCGCTGATGGCTGTCGTCGCGCTCGACGCGCGTCTGACCCGGCAGATGTCCGTCGGCATGAAGTCCTACGTGCGCGAGCTCGTCGCGCGCGTGCCGCGGCACGCTCCCGGTTTGGAGTTCCTCGTCTTCGGCAATGAACCGTTTGAGAAGCTCGATGCGAACGCCAGCTTTCGCCCCGTGGGCGAGCGGGTCGCGCGCAACGGCGGCCTGGGCGAGCAGATCGCCTTTCCCCGCCTGCTCGAGCGCAGCGGCGCAGACCTCGTGCACCACATGAGCGTCTACGCGCCGCGCAAGGCGCGCTATCCGCACGTCTACACGATCCACGATCTCATCCATCTGCGTTTTCCGCGCTATTTCTCGTGGAAGGTGCCGCCGTATTATAAGCTGATCGTCGGCCCGGTCGCCAGATCCTCGCGCATGGTCATCACGGACGCGCAAGCGACGGTCGCCGACCTGCATGCGTTGCTCCACGTGCCTCTCGACCGCGTACGCGTGGTCCCTTTGGGGGCAACCGAAGCATTCGCCCTCGACGAACCGGAGCGGATCGTCCGCGCCGCGAGGGCAGCGCAGCGTTTCGGGCTCGAGCGCCCGTACTTCATCTATGCCGGAAATCATCGGCCGCACAAGAACATCCAGACGCTCGTGGAAGCGTGGCGAATGACGCAAGGAGCTTGCGATCTGGTGCTGACGGAAGAGGGTCCGTTCGGATTTGAGCTTGCCTCGGGCAAGAAGACGAACGGCCGGATCCTCGCTTTGGGCCGGATCTCACAAGAGGACCTCATCAACCTTTACGCGGGCTGCGCCGGCGCGGTACAGCCGTCGTTGTACGAGGGGTTCGGGCTCGGCGCGCTTGAGGCGATGTGCGCTGGGGCGCCGGTCATCGTCGCGAGAACGCAGGCTTTGCTCGAACTCGTCGGATCAGCTAGTCTGACGTTTGGCCCGCACGATGGTCCCGAATTGGCTCGGCACATGGACGCACTGCTCGCCGATCCTGCGCTCGCACAACGGCTTCGCAACGCCGGACGCTCGCGGGCGAGAGACTTCTCCTGGGAACGCACGGCGCAGCTCACCGCAGCTGTGTATCACGAGGCGCTCGCGTGTTGAGGCGCGGCTTGGCCTTGACCCTGGTCGTCTTAGCGCTCTGCGGAGCGGCGCCTCGACCAATCCACGTCGTGGTGAACGGCAAGAGCCTACCGGCTGACTCCGTCACGCTGCTCGAGGGCAAAGTGTACGTGGGCGTTCGTGCGATCGGCGAAGGCTTGGGCGCCTATGTCACCACCAACGCCGCGGAAAAAAGCGTGACGATCACGACACTCCTACGCCAAGTCGTGCTGCACGTGGACGATACGCGAGCGATCGTCAATGGCGAAGAAGTCGTCCTACCTGCGCCGCCGCGCCGCAACGGCGCGAAAATCCTCTTACCGCTGCGCGCGCTCGGCCCCGTGTTCGGCGTCTCAGTGGTATACAAACCGGCGACGCACGGCGTTGTGGTGCTTTCTCAAAACACTAACGTCGGACCACAACCGACGTCCGTGGCCTCAGTGGCGAGCGCGACCTATTCGGGCAGCGTGTCGGCGATCGACATGCAAGCGTCGCCGCCCACCTTGCGCTTTGTCACCGCATCTGGACAAGCCGTGACGGCGAGCGTCCCGTTGGACACGCCTATCGCGTTTCGAGATGTGCGCGGCGCGTTCACCGGCAACGGCAGTCTGTCGGCGGTGCGAGTCGGCGACACGCTCGTGGTCACGCTCGATGCGACCGGCAGGCTCGTCTCCATGGCGGATATTTTCGCGAGCATCACCGGCACCATCGCGGCGGTATCCGACGACAGCATGGTGCTCACGAGCGGCCGGGTCGTCTCGGCAGCCCCGTCCGGTCAGACGAGCGTGACACTCGACGGTAAGGCCACTTCGTTCGGGTCATTGCGCGCGGGCGATGAGGTGACAGTGCGTGCAGATCCCGTGAGCGGCGCCGTTCACGACGTCGTGGCGCTCACCCCCGGCGGATACTCAACAGCCGCCACCGCTACGCCAAACCCGCAAGCGCCGGCTGGTACGCAGACCGTGGCCATCACGAGGGTGACAGACAACGCGCAGCGGCCCTTGGCGAGCGGCGGCCTGCTGACGGTGTCGCTCGACGGCACGCCGGGCGGCCGCGCCGAGTTCGACGTCAGCGATGTTTTCGCGCACAACGCGATGCGCGAGACCAGGCCCGGCCACTACGAAGGTTCGTATCAGGCCTCGGTGGGCACGAACGTCACGAACGCGCCGATCCTCGTCCGCTTGGCGCTCGAGGGCCTCACGGCGCAGGCCGAGGCACCTGACCCGGCCACGATCATCACCACGCCGCCGAGCGTGCGCGAGACAGAACCCGGATCAAGCGCGGCCATAAACGTCCTGCGGCCGAACATCGTCGTGACCTTCCAGACCGTCGCGGACACGGGCATGGATGCGCAATCCTTAGAGATCTGGGTCGACGGGCAGGACGTGAGCGGGGCGGCGACCCGCACGGCTTCCTTCATTTCCTACTATCCCGACCACGATTTGCGCCCCGGCCCGGTGGACGTCCGCATCAAAGGAACCGATATTGCTGGTAACGAGCTGAATTACGAGTGGTCGTTTGCGATAGCAGGCGGATGAGGCGAAATGACGTGGTAGGAAAAAGAAGCAAGATCTGGATTGTGACCGCGATGCTCGCGGTCGCTGGCTGTTGCGGGCTTTTCGGGTGCTCCGGGTCGGGCTCGCAGGGGCAGGGCCAAGGCTCTACCCTCGTCTTTGGGCGCAATCAAGATGCGGTGAGCCTCGACCCCGCGGTGGTCACCGATGGCATGTCACTCAACGTCGCGCGCGTCACCATGGAGGGGCTCACGGGATACAAGCTCGGCACGTTCGACATCACGCCTGCGCTTGCGACCTCGTGGACCGTGACGCCAGACGGAAAGACCTGGAACTTCAAGCTGCGCCACGGCGTCAAGTTCCAAGACGGCACGCCCTTTGATGCGCAGGCGGTCAAGTTCAACTTCGATCGTTGGCGCCTGCTCAACGATCCATGGCACAAGCTCTTGCAAGGCAACTTGGACTACTCGTACTACGAGAGCCAGTTCGGCGGCTTTCCCGGCGTCATCTCAGACGTGCGCGTGCTTGCGCCGGACGAGGTGCAGTTCGTCTTGACGCGACCGTTTGCGCCGATGCTCGCCAACCTCGCGATGCCGGCCTTTTCGATCTCGTCGCCGACGGCCATGAAGCAAGAGGGGGAGAATTATTTCCGCGCGCCTGTCGGCACGGGTCCGTACCAGGTGACCGAGTGGGTCAAAGACGATCACATCACGATGAAGGCCTTCGCCGGCTATTGGGGCGACAAGGCCAAGATCCAGACGCTCATCTTCCGTGATATCCCGGATCCCTCGACGAGCTTGCTCGCGCTGCAGAAAGGCGACATCGACGGCTGGGAGTACCCGCGCCCGGATGATCTCGGGCCGCTGTCGCAAGACCACGACCTGACGATCTATCACCAGCCGCCGAACAACGTGCTCTACCTCGCGATGAACAACCAAAAGCCGCCGTTCACGAACGTGCTCGTGCGGCGCGCGATCAACGAAGCGATCGATGCGAACGAGATCGTGAAGAATTTCTACGATCCGTCGGCCGAGGTGGCCACGGATTTCTTGCCGCTTGCCGTGTGGCCGCATCCCAACCAGACGGCGTACGCCTACGACCCGGCCGACGCGCGGCGTCTTCTGGCAGAGGCGGGCCTACCCCACGGATTCAACACGACGCTCTGGTATATGACGCTTCCACGGCCGTACGTGCCGGAGCCGCAGCGTGTGGCCGAGGCGATCCAAGCCGACTTGCGCGAGATCGGGATCAACGCCACACTCCAAGGCTTCGAGTGGGGACAGTTCCTCGAGAAGACCCAGCGCGGCGATCACGAGCTCGCGCTCGCAGGTTGGACAGGCGATAACGGCGATCCGGACAATTTCTTGTACGCCATCCTCGACAAGGACAGCGCGATCCCGCCGGGCGCGCAAAACGTGTGCTTCTGGAAGGATGACGATTTCCACAACCTGATGATCGAGGCGCAGAACACGACCGATCGCACGGAGCGCGCCAAGTACTACCTCGAGGCGTTGCAGCTCGTCCACGATCAAGCGCCGCTCGTACCGCTCGTGCACACCGGGCCGCCCATCGTCTTCAAACGTTCGGTGCTCGGCTACATCGGCAACCCCGACAACTCCGAACCCTTCCAAGTGATGTCGATGGGTTCAGGCGACTAGGGCGTGGCAGAGAGCTGCATCTTCTGCGACATCGCGTCGGGCAAGGCAGGCGTGCCGCTCATCTACGAAGATGACACGGTCGTCGCGTTCAACGACATCCGGCCGATCGCGCCTTCCCACATCCTGGTCGTCCCGAGGGCTCATCACCCCACGCTGCTGGACGCGCAAAGCGACGCGGATGAGGCCCTGCTCGGCAAGCTTCTTCACGTGGCCGCCAAGGTGGCCCGCGAGCGGTTCGGTCCAGAGGCGGGGTTTCGTATAGCCATCAACAA
>DASPVP010000150.1:0-11966 GCA_035622315.1 Candidatus Acidiferrales bacterium
CGGTCCGTAGGCCGGCGCGACGTGCACGACACCCGTGCCGTCTTCCGTCGTGACGAAAGGCGCGGGGATCACGTAGTAGCGGTCTTCCGGGCCCGTGCAATACTCGAAGAGCGGCTGGTAGCGCACCCCTGCGAACTGCGCGCCCGCTCTGCGCTCGAGCACCTGGATGGGTTCGTCGCGGAACACCTTGCCGAGCAGCGGCTCGGCCACGATGAGCTTCTCGTCCCCGTGGCGCACTGTGGCGTAGACGACCTCGGGGTGGACGGCCAGCGCCATGTTCGCCGGGAGGGTCCACGGCGTGGTCGTCCACGCGAGAAATGCGGTCGAAGGATCGTCGCGCAGGCGGAAGCGGACGAAAACCGACGGATCGTCCACCTCGCGATAGCCTTGGGCCACCTCGTGGTCTGAGAGCGTGGCGCCGATGCGCGGGTCGTAGGGCACGGACTTGTAGTCTTGCACCACGAGCCCACGATCCCAGAGCTGCTTGAAGAGCCACCAGACGGTCTCGATGTAGTCGTTGGTCAGCGTGAAGTACGCGTCGTTGAGATCGACCCAGTAGCCCATGCGTTCGGTCATGCGCTGCCAATCCCCGACATAACGGTAGACGCTCTCGCGGCAGCGCCGCGTGAACTCGACGATGCCCACCTCTTTCTCGATGCGGCTCTTGTCGAGGATGCCAAGCTCTTTTTCGATCTCGTGCTCGACCGGCAATCCGTGCGTGTCCCAACCGGCCTTGCGCCGCACGAAGTAGCCACGCATCGTCCAAAAGCGCGGATAGAGATCCTTGAACGCCCGCGCCAGCACGTGGTGCACGCCCGGCCGGCCGTTCGCGGTCGGCGGCCCTTCGTAGAACGAGTAGCGCGGACCGTTGCGCGTCTGCTCGAGCGTTCGCGCGAAGATGTTGTGGGCGTTCCAGAAATGCAGCAGCTCGCTCTCTTGCGCGGCTGCATCGAAGCGCTCGGCCATCATCGGATACACGACGGTCTTTTCGGTCATGCCGGCGCGCCACGAACCGCGTGGAGGGCGCGGAAGATCGAGTCACGCGACACGATGCCCACGAGCTCGCCGTCGCTGTAGACCGGCAGCTCGCCAAGTTCGCGTTGCGAGAGCTGGCGCAAGACCTCGCGCGCTGACTCCGTGCCTGAAAGCGCGATCGTCCGGGCGATGGGCGTCATGACCGCGCTCACGGGTGTCTGCGCCCACAACGGCAGCGGAATGCCGGCCGTCTGACGCACGTCGGCCAGACCGACGAGCGCTCCCTGGTCGACGACCGGATAGCCAGTCTGCGGCTTGCCCGCGACCTCGCCGATAAATGACGCGACCGAGGTCTGCGCCGGCACGGGCACGAGCGACTTGACCATGCAATCGCGCACGAGCATCGTCTCAAGCTTGCGATCGATACGTGCCTGCCTGCCGACGCCGCGCGCGGCCTGCGCCAAGAATCCCGCGATGAGGACGAGCCAGAGCCCTTGGAGCTCGTCAAGGCCGAAGACGATGTACAAACCCGTGAGGATGAGAGCGCCCGCAAACACGAGGCTGACGTTGCTCGCCCAGACGGTCGCGCGAGCGGAACTGGGCTGCGCCATCCACAGAAGCGAGCGCAGCACGCGACCGCCATCGGTCGGAAAGGCTGGGATGAGATTGAAAACCGCCACGACTGCGTTCGCGATGGAAAGGAAATAACAAAACGTGGCGCCCCAATCCCAGTTCAGAGCGCTCGCACCGAGGTACAGCAGCCAGAAGACGAGAGCCAAGGCCGCGCTGAGCGCGGGGCCAGCGATCGCCATCTTGAGCTCGTCGACCGGTGCATCCGGCTCGCGCATGATAGTGGCGACGCCGCCGAAGAGGAAAAGCGTGATGCCGCCGATGGGGATGCCGAGGCGTCGCGCGACGAGCGCGTGTGCGAACTCGTGCGCGATAAGGCACGCGAAGAACACGAGCGGCGCGACCAGCACGAGCGCCAGGCTCGACGCACCATGCAGCGAGGGCGCGAACAGGTGCCCGAAGTACGCCGCGCGCCACACGAACAGCGCGTAGATGAGGAGCCAGCTCGGGTGGATGCTGATCGTGATGCCGGCGATCCGCCCGACGTCCCAGGTCCAGCGAAAACGCATGTGCTACCTTGTTTCCGCCGTCACGGAGAGGCACCTTCCACGAAGCCGGCGAGCCAATCGAACGACTGCGACGCGAGCGCGGCTTGCGCGCGTGCTCCCTCGCGGAGTTGCACCGCGAGCGCCTCGCGCGAGGACATGAGTTTCTCGACGGCGTCTTGCGCGGTGCCGGAAGCAAGCGCGGGAAGTGGATAGTGCAGGCTCTCGCACAGCGCCCCGATCTTCGGATCGTAAGGCACCGCGAGGAACGGCACGCCGAGGACGGCCGCGAGGACGAGCGAGTGCAGGCGCATGCCGACGACCGCGGTGCAGCGTCGGAAAAGAGCGGCCATGGTGGCCAGGTCGTAACCGCCGCCGAGCAGGAGCGGCGAGGTGCGGCAACGCCTGATGATCGAGACGGCAGCTTCGACGTCGTCGGGGCGCTGGAACGGAACGAAGACGACTTGCGCGCCGAACCGCATCGCGAAGAGGTCCACCACTCTGGCGATCTCTGCGCCGATGCGATCGAGCATGCGCGCCGGACGCACGACCGCCGCGACGAGCATGCCGCTCTGTGAGATGCCCTCGGAAGCGAGCACTCGTTCGGCGGCCTCGCCGCTCTCGACGCTCGCGAGGAAGACGGGATCGGCGCCTTGGCGCACGTCCACGCGCGGGAGCAGTTCTGCGAGTAGCGCCGCGCTCGCCGCATCGCGGACGATCGCGAGATCCACGCGCGCGCAGGCGCGCCGAACGACGTGCTTGGCCGTGAAGCCCAAGGGCCCGATGCCCTGCGCGAAGATCGCGGCTCGCCGTCCGGCGCTCTTGGCCTCGTGGATCAACCCTGTATAGTAGAGCAGGCTGCGCAGGCTCGTGCTCGACTGCAAAAGTCCACCGCCGCCGCTCACGAAGACATCGGTGTTGGCGATCGCGCGCGTGACGAGCGCATGCGACATGCGCGGCACGCTTTCGACACGATATGTCGCCGCGGTGCGCCCAGGTGTGGCGGAGAGCACGGTCAACAGGTCCGCCGGACGCCGCCGCCGCCACTGCTCGACGAACACCTGGAGAATCGCCTCGTCACCGAAGTTGTCGAAGCCGTAGTAGCCCGAGAGGAGCAGCTTCGCGCTCCCGGTGGTCATGTGGGCGCGGCGCGCCTCGACCAGACCGCGCGATAGATGCGTTGCGCGATCATGCCAGCCACGAACCCGAAGATCAAACCCAAGAGGACGCGCAACGCGGTGATGGCGAGCGGCGTGTGGATGTGCGAGAACGTGTCGATCACATCGGCCAGAGAGATGCCGGCTGCGAGCACCACGATCCAGCCGATCGCCCGCCGGTGTGCCTGCGACAGCGCAGGCAAGAGCACGAGCGCGGGAAAGCCGAGCAAGAACTCCTTGAAGCGCGGTCGCGCGCCGAACAGCGTGGTCAGCACGCCGCGGAGGTGCGTCTCGAAGCCGGAAACTCCGATGTCAGGCTGGTTGCCCGAGCGCATGAGCAACAGCGTCGCGGCCGCGCCCAACACGATGACTGCCGCAAGCTGCCAGGCACGCAGCGGCTGATTCCCGACTTCCACAGGGCTGCGCGCCCCGCCGAAGCGCTGCGAAAAGGCGTACAGGCAGAGCAGCACGAGCGGCGGACCAGCGAGCAGCAGCTTCGTGCCGATGAACTGCTGCACTTCGATCATGAACGTGGCCTGCGACAGCAAGCCGGCGACGAACAAACCGCCCAGGATGGCGATGCCGGCGCAACGCAAAAGGCACAGCGCGCCATCACGTGCATCTTGCAACCATGTCGCTCCGGCTCGCGGCTGCGGTCGCGCGAAGTATGGCGCGAGCGCGCTCCCGGCGAGCACCGCGAAGGTGAGCGCGCCGCCGAGCGCCCACGCTTGCCGCACGATCGCGTCGTGTGCAAGCACCACCCCCGCGGCGTATGCCGCGATGGTGATCGCGAATCCCGTCCACACCATCCACGGGCGAGCACAACCGTAGAGATCGAGCAAGAGCAGAAACGCGGCGGTCGCACCGAGGGCGACGATCCCGTAGAGCAACTCGAGCACGGGACCCTTGAAATTGACGAAGCCCTGCGCTCGACCAATCGAAAAGCCGTTGGCCAACAAGCCATCGCGCAGCCGGCGCAGCATCTCGAGGTTGGTCGCTTCGGCTGATTCTGTGACCAGGCTGCCGTCGGGCGCCGTGCGCTGGATGAGGTGCGGGAACGGGCGCAAGTAGATGACGCGGATGTTGCGCTCGCGCACGCCGAGCAGGTAGCGCGCGATCACGGTGTCGAGATCCAGCTTGTCGAGTTCGACCTTCGTGATCGCTTGCACGCGCACGGTCTGGTTGACGATTTTGCGCGCGAGCGTGATGCTGCCTTTTTGGATCTGGTCGTCGCTATACGCCTCGACGTCGCCGAAGTTGACCCCGGACGCTCTGAACGCGTCCGCCGTAGCGTCGAGATTGTACGGGTTGCCTAAGACCTCGTTGCCCAAGCCGAAGAAGATGACGGTGCCGATCCGGCCGCCAGCGAGCATCTGCGCGAACGTGGCGGCGATGCGATCGGGCCCCATGCGCTCGTTGTTCATCACCCGCGGATCCACGAGCAATCCGTCGCGCCGCACCTGGGCCGCGATGTCGTCGGGGATGCCCAGCCCGAGGCTGTTGAAGAAATCGATCTGCGTCTTGACCGCAAGGATGGCGGGCAGCGCGCTCCGCACGAGCCGCACGTTTCGAGGTTCGATCTGGTTGCGCAAGACGGTGAGGTAGCGGGCGAGGGCTTGGCGGTCGTAGACGATGAGGTAGACGCTATTCGGATCGATCGTCCGAGCGCGCGCCATCGCCGCGAGCAAGGGGTCGCGCAGCGGCGAGACGCGAGCGCTGTCGATGAGCTGTTGGCCGGAGAGCGCGAGCGCGTGGTTCGCGTCGTTGACCCGCTGGCCTTGCTCTTCGTAGATCGCGACCGAGGTGAGACCTGCCCTGCGCATTTCGCGCAGCAACTCGTCCGTATCGTAGCCATAGGCTTGCGCGAAGTCCGCGAGATCCTGCTGGTCCATGGTGATCTCGACGCTGCGATTGCGCGCTTCGAAACGGAAGCGGTCGGCCACGACGAGGACAGCCGCCAGCGCCCCAGCGATGAGCACGGCGATCGCTAGGCGCCGGACGAGAGAGTCTCCCATGCCGTGTGCCTTTGAGGTCCGGTGCGGGCTTGCCTGCGCTAGCTCTTCGCCTTGAACTTGTCAGCCGCTTCGCGCAATTTTTGCGCCGCGAGGTCGAGCGCATTCGCGGCGGTCTCGATCGATGCGAAGAAGACTTGTTCGCCGCGCTCCGCAGCCGCCTTCGCGAACGCCGAGGCGCGTTCGCTGAATTGCGCGCGATCGAATCCGAACGATTCGGGCGACCACTTCAGGTGATCCGCGGTCAAGCGCGCGGCGAGCGCTTCCGGCGTCCCCAACTCCGCGAGTTCAGCCTCGATCAGGTCCGACCCGACCTCGAGCCGGTTCTGCTGGTAGGCTTTGCTCTCGCATGCGCCCGCGATCTGGCGATAGAGACGATCCACAATCGGCATCCGCGCCGACGGCGGGAGCGCGAGGGCCCGGTTCACGTGGTCCAGGTAGTCGTTGAGCGCGGCGACGGCTTCAGGCGAGAAGTTCATTGACGATCTCCGTGATCTAGCTTTGAGATTGCAGTCCTTGGCAGGGCTCCCTTTCGACTTCGCCGACTCGTACACATGGCGTCGGTGAACCTGACGTGCGTGGATTGCGGACCGGACCGTCCGTGCGCACCCTGCCGCGCGATACTCCGCGCCCTGCGGGCTGCAGGACACGTGGCGACACTGACCTCGCGTTACGACGCCTTGCGCGCGGCGACCGTCGGCCGCTACGGCTTCGACGCGTGCGTCCTCCCGCTGCGCAAGCAGGAGCGCGCGGTTCTCGATGCCGCTGAGGCGCTGCTCCCAAAGACGCGCGTTGGGCTTGTCGTGGAAGCGGACACCTTCGATGCGGCGCGGCTGCCCCGCGGTTTCGCGCTCATCCCGACGGCCGATTGGTCGACACACCCGTTTCCAACCGACTGGATCGCACGCGAGCCTGCGCCGGCATCGGAAGTCGCCGATGCTTCGGACTCCACGGCCATCGCACCGGTGCTTGCGCCCGGAGCCGTGGACCTCGGCGTGGCCAAGCGCAGGTTGAAGAGCCTGGCTGCCCGCGCGCAACGTGAGCTTGGGCTCGCGGGTTTTGTCGACGAACGGCTCGACCCGCTCGCCGCGCTCGAGGACGAGATCGCATGGGCGAGCGCGAGCGCTAGCGGTTTTGGGATTCTGCTCGCGATCGTGCCGACGAAGGCCCAGGCGGCGCCGGCCGCGCTCGAGCGCACGCTCGGTGCGTTGCGCGATCTCGTGAAGAAAGTCGTGCGCGACAGCGATGCGATCGCCCAGGGCCGCGAGAGCATTCTCGTCATCGTGCCCGAAGCGCGTGAGGACGATATCGCAGCCGTGGCCGCGAGGCTGGCGCATCGGGTTCGCCGCACGCTGAAAGATCCCAAGGTGGAGAAATCGCTCGCGCGAGCGCTGCGGCACGTCACGATCGGAGCGAGCGCATATCCCGCGCACGGCCTCACGCGCGAAACGTTGCTTGCCCGCGCCACCGCGGCGGCACAACCCGCCACCTGACAAAAATCGTGTGTAGCGGCGCACCTTCAGGTGCGCCCGTTCGCGCGTGCCGAGGGCCGACCTAAAGGTCGGCCGCTACATTTCTTAGATGCCGGCGTACCATTCGTAACCCTGGTCTTCCCAGTAGCCGCCGTTCCCGCCGCCAAGGGAGCCGAGCGTCGCCACGAGTTCGATGCGCTGCAAGTACTTCGCGCTCTTGTAGCCGAGTTGGGTCGGCACTTTCAGTCGCAAGGGCGCCCCGTTCTTCACGGGCACGGGTCCGTCGTTCAAGTCATAGGCGATCAGCGCCTGAGGATGCACGGCTTGACGTAACGAGAGCGACTCGTAATAGAGGCTTCCGTACGGATCGGAGTCCATCGAGTGGAAGACGACATATTGGGCGAGCGGCTTGACGCCCACATCCGCGAGCAGATCGGACAAGCGCACGCCGTTCCACTTGCCGATGACGCTCCAACCCTCGACGCAATCGTGCCGCGTGATCTGCGAGCGCATGACGAACCTGCGGCGCAGAGCCGGCAGATCGTACGATTGCGGCCGTTCGACGAGGCCGTCGACGCGCAGCGCGTATCCGCGCCAACCGTCTGCGCTCCACTGGGCGTATTGCGATGAGCCCGGCGGATCGAATCCATTCGCCCGGAAGTCGGGCGATATGTCTTGCGGGGGATACTCCTGGGCCAACGGCTGGCCGGCTCCGAGCAACGCCAGGTTCAAACGCTCGGGCGCCAGGAGCATCGCATGGAAACTTGCATTATCGTTGAGCGCGGTGGCGATCCGCGCGCAGCCTGTCAGCGACGTCACGCTGACGAGACCGAGAAAGCTCCGCCTGTTGAGCTTCATCTATTATTGCGCCCTTCCCACGGTCAGCCATCCCGTGATCATCGAACGAAGGTTGTTGACCAGACCGGTCAGCGCGACCATGAGGACGTGGACCACGAAGAACGCCATGAGCGCGAGCATCGCGCCGAAGTGCCAGATGCGCGCGAATTGCCGTCCGCCGAAGAGCTGCGGCAGCCAGTGAGCGTGCGCGTCCATCGCCGGCGACAACGCGAGACCAGAGAGAATCACGATTGGTGCGACGATGAAAACGATGCCGAAGTAGCTGAGCTTCTGCAAAGGGTTGAGCTGCGCCGTCGCGGCAACGCGCCAGGGTACGAGATGCTCTCGCAGCGCATGCGGTAGCGCGCGCAGATCGGCGCGGCGCGGCCACAGCGCGATGGCCCAGCGAGCGTAGACGAGCGCGCACAGGACGAAGATCCACGCGAAGAAGATGTGCCAGCGTCGACCATCCGCGAGATCTTGGTACGCGGGAATGATGAGATACGATGGAAAGGCGTGCGCAGATTCGCCACCCATGCCATCCGGGCCGTAGCCCAAGAATCCGGTCGTGTTCCAACGCCAGTGACCCAGCTGCACGTACCCGACTTCCTGCGCCGTCGGCGTGAGCGTCGCGCCGATGCTCATCACCGGGTGCCCGAAATCGGAAGCGTCGGACGCGTAGAGCGCAGGGTGCGCGTTGAAGATCTGCATGCCGCTCATCGCGAGCACGATGAGCGCGAGCGCGGTCACCCAATGCGTCACGCGAACGGGCAACGGGTGGCGATAGATCCGTTTCGTCGAGCCGCTCACTGCACTCGTTCTTCCGGCATCACGTCTTGGCATACGCTCGGCAGGCGCCGGCGGATGAAATCCCGGAGGCATTTGCCGGAGATGCGTCGCAGACCCTGTCCCACGCTCGTCCAGCCACCTGCGGTTGCTTCACCAAGGAGGCTTTATGCCGTCGAAAAGCATCAACCATCTCGCCGCGTGGATCGGCGCGATCGCGTTCTTCATCTGGGGATATCTCTGGCACGGCGTGTTCTTCAAAGCGCAGACCGATGCCATGATGGTCACGAACACACCGCCCGGCCCCGAGCAGTACATCGTCGGCTTTCTCATGTCGCTCGTGGTCGGCTACGGCATTGCAATCGCACTTTCCAAGAGCGACACGCCGACCGTTGCCAGTGGGATCTCGTTTGGGATCTTCATGGGGATCGTCTTTTATTGCACGGTCACGTTGACGGCCACCCTCTTCCTCAACAGGCCGATCTCGTTCTGGTTGATCCAAGCGGGCTACGCGCTGAGCGGCTTTGCCATCGTCGGCGCGATCGTCGGAGGTTGGGCGCGGCGGGCTTGAGCTAGCCTCGAGCTTATAAGCGCGGGGCGTAACCCGCTGGCGGCGCGGCCAACCCTCCGGGCACGTCGACCGGCGTGATCCCCAAGCTCTTGCAACTCATCGGCGCCGGGAACGTCTCCACCGTGGATTTCGGAATCTCGGCTTGTGCCGCTGGGATGGGCGGCGTCGTTCCATCGAGACGCGCTGGGTCGAATCCGCCAAGCAGATCGGTGATCGCCGCATTCGCATCGCGCGGGCCCTCGGGCAGATAGGGCTTCTCGTCGGGAAGCGAGGCAAGCGCGGGCAGATTGAAGACCGTCCCCACGAACTTGGCGAAGGAAGCATGGTCGCCCGGATCCGCGACGATCGCGCCCGACCTCGCGTACGGAGAGATGAGGATGAGCGGCACTCGCGGCCCGTCACCGCACGGGCGCTTGTCCGGGCAGGGCTCGAACGTCGGCGGCGGCACGTGGTCGTAGTAACCCTCTGAGTCATCCCACAAGATGATGATCGCGGAATCGTTCCAGTACTTGCTCTGTGCGATCGCGTTGATGAAGGTGGCAGCCATCGACTCCGAGACTTGCGAGTCGGAATAGCCCGGGTGGTCGTCGTCGCCTGCGAAAACCTTGCGCACTTGCGGGTCCGGGTTTGCCGGCAGCCAGCCGAAGGGATTCTGATATCCTCCCTTGATGAAGTAGACGCCGCGATCGGGCAACGATCCTGATTGGATCGCAGGCAGCAGCTCGGTCAAGTCGTGCACGTTGCTCCAGAGCGCTTGGTTGAGTCGAACGTAGCCGAAGTACTGGGCGGCGTTGTGATGGGTCACGTAGGCAGGATACGTGCCGCTGCCATCGTCTTTGAACCCCTGCTGGTACCAGCCCCACGGCACCGCGGCGTTGCCCGAACCGGCGAGCGATGCGATGTCTTCCTTGACGTCCCCGTTGTCGATGACGACGGAAGTCGCCGAGACGCCCGAGAGCGTGAGGAACAGGTTGGCGAAGGTCAAGTCTATTTGTTTTTGTTTCGGCTCGCCGCCGTGATACGGTCCGAAGGCAGGCTCGAGGTCGTCGACCACCGGCACGCCCTCTCCGTCGTCTGAGTCGGTTGCCTCCGACGGATGACGTGCCCACTGCGTCTGCCCCGTCTGCGCTGCCACGAGATCGATGTTCCCCGGTGTCGAAGGTCCGTACATGGCTTGGAAGATGTGGTCGTAGAGGGCGAATGTGCTCGCGTACTTCCAAAGGAAGGGAACGGTGTCGCAGTCCTCGTGCGCCATGGTCAGGATGCCGACGCGCTGCGCGTCCGCGACCGTAGCTCCGGCTCGCAGCATGCGACCTTCCTCGGCCGCCACGAAGAGGTCCATCTTGCCGCCATCGGTCTTCGTGTACAGGCCGATACGGGAATGGTCCGCATCGGCGAGATCGGGGTCGGCGATGCGGAAGGGAGAGATCCACTGATTGCCGATCGGGTCGAATTGCGTGAATCCGTGCGCGCGCGCCTCATCGGTCGCGAGATTGTCCGCGCCGGGAAACGTGCCGAAATAGGAGTCGAACGAGCGGTTTTCTTGATAGATGATGAAGACGTGGTGGATGTGCGCGCGCAGGTTTTGGATGAGGTCTGCCGAGCTTGAGCTGTCAGCCGAGAGGGACGTAGGCCTTACGCTAAGCCCGATGATGCACGCGACCAGGACGAGGAACCCGTACCGCCAGCGCCGCCCCATGGTTGTGTACCTTTCCGTCACTTGACGAGTGTGACGCGGTTTTAGTCGCAAGGCATCGAAGGCCCCTTTCACTTACTTCTAGACTCCGCTATACTAGAGGCCCTAGCGTTATGGCAACGCCGCTCTCCACTTTTGCATGCGACCGCTCACCGTGCTGGATCCTGGTCCCGGGCGTCGCTTCGACGCGTCAAATTGAGATCCGAAACGAGAGCGATGCGCCGGTTGAAGCGCACTTGCGCGTCGAACGGCCGGCCACGGTGTCGCTGTCGCCGGCGGTCATGACCATCCCGCCGCGGCACTCACGGGTCGCCGACGTCATCTTCCTCGCCAACTGGTCGCCCACAGAACGTACCGTCGCGCTTTCATTCCATGACGTCCAAGGCAATGCTCTCGGCACGTTCGCTCATGACGTGGTCGCAGCAGACAACGCGGACTGCAACATCTCTCTTGACCTGCGGCCGGAGGTGCTCGTCGAGAATGCGCTCGTGGGGCTGAAATTGTGGTGCACGGTCTTGAGCCGCAGTTCCACGCCGCGCCGCTTCGAGATCGATTTCACCTCGCACCCGGCATTGCGACTTCCCGAGCACAAGACGATCACGCTCGGTCCTGGCGAGACGTCGGCCTTCGAGGTGCCCGTGCAATGGAACCGTGCCGTGCGCGACGTCGCGGGTTGGAACCACCCTCGCGCCATCGAAGCGTTTGTTCCGGTGAGCGACGGGCGGCGCTCGGCGGTCCTCCCGTGGGATCGGATCGAACAGCGGCTCGCGCCCTACATGACCGTCGACGATCGGCAGGCGAAGATCGTCAGCGCGCCTCCCGAGCAGCGCACCGATTTCTTGAAGAAAACGCCGGGAGAGCTCAAATACGAAGAACTCGTGGAGCTCAAGCGGCTCGAGCAAGGTGTTGTCGCAGCGACGCCTGCCCGCACGCTCGCGAAGCCAGCGTCAGAGGAGCGGACACCGCAAGCCGCCGCACGCCGATCGCCCATCGCCACGGTCGTGACCATCGCGTTCGCGCTCGTCGCCCTGGTGCTCGCCTTTCTTTTCTTCCTGCGGCCGCCTGAACACCAGGCCACCGACGGTCCCATTCGCGTCACGCCCCTTAAGTTAAGCCCCGCGCCGATCCTCAAACCGGCTTCTGCAAAGACGTTACCCAAGGCCGTAGCGCAGGCCGCGTCGGCGACGCCTGTCTGGTCGTCGCTCGCGCAAGCCACCGTGGAGCCGAACGCAGCGACGACCGCGCGCGAACCTGCGGCCGCTGCCGTCGCTCGCACGGCGCCTGCGCAGCAACCGCTGCGCGCGACCGTCGCTTCGGTCGACCGCAATCAGGTCGTCACGCTTTC
>DASPVP010000151.1:0-14977 GCA_035622315.1 Candidatus Acidiferrales bacterium
CACGCAGGTCGGCCAAGGCACGTCGAACCAAACCTTCACGTTCATCTTCAGCCAGCAGGTCAACACCGCGGACATCAATTTCTCGAACACGACCTCGATGTATTACACGACCAATGTGACGACAAGCCCTACGCCCGTGACCGCGCTGTCCGGCACGCAAGGGTTTGACTCGACGGACACGATCCTCTCGATCAGCGGCACGAACCTCGTGCCCGGCCAGACGATCACGTTCAGCTTCACGTCGAGCATCTTGGACACCCTCGGCGTGGCGTTGACGCCGAACACCTGCAATTACAGCACGTCGATCCACCGTCACCCAGCCGAAAAGGCGCGCCTCCCGCACGCGGCGGCCGGTTCAGGCCCTATCGGCGGCTCGAACTGATGTAGGGGGCGATTGAAAATCGCCCCTCGCGAGAATGTAGGGGGCGATTGAAAATCGCCCCTCGCGAGAATGTAGGGGGCGATTGAAAATCGCCCCTCGCGAGAATGTAGGGGGCGATTGAAAATCGCCCCTCGCAAGGAAGAGACGCGAGGCCCAGGCCTCGCGTTTTCTCTTTATATTACGGGCTGCCTATTGGTTGTTTGCGGCGAGCCACGCGGGGGTAGACGGGAACTGTTCCGCGCTGGAAATCGTTGCATCGAATGATCCTCGGTTAGACCCCTCGGTCTATTGCACTTACACCCGGAGGTACTGGAATGGAACGCAAGACTTTCCTCACGTCGGTCGCGGGAACCGCCGCAGTTGTCGGAGCGCTCGGCGCCACGGCGGCAAGCGCGTCGCAGGTCGGCAGCAACCGCAATCTCATGCTGATGCGAGACATCATCAGGGTCATCCACGACGACCTCGCCCAAGACTTGAGCGACTATGGGGGCAACAAAGACCGCGCCATGGCCGATCTCTCAGCGGCGGCCAACGATCTCAACCTCGCCCTTCAGTGGTCCGCAACCCATTAGGGCGTTTCACGCGCCGAACTAGATCGACCACTGCCACGGATTCCAAAACGTGGTGACGGCGTGAGCGGGTCGATATCCGTGGAGGTCTGAGTTCGCGACATCCTGGCGGATGTCGAACCACAGCACGATGATGGGGTCGTCCTCCGCCAGGATCTCCTGGATCCGTCCGTAGGCAAGCTGCCGGTTGTTGCGATCGTAGTGCGTCAGCGCGGCATCTTCAGCCCGGTCGAGCGCAGGATCGCAGTAGCGGAAATAATTCGAGCCCCACGGCGGCCGTTCGTCGCACATAAAGATCTGCGAATCGTCTGGATCCACGCCGTTCGACCACGAATCGAAGAACACGTCGAAGTTCCCCGTCCGATAGATTCCATCCGGGCCGCCGAGCACGTCGGTGGGATACTGCTTGATCTCGACGTCGACGCCGACTTCTCGCCAATCGCGTTGGACGAGCACGTCGACTGCTGAGCCGAGCGCCGCCCCCGTGGCGCTCACGAGCGTCAGCGCGAGCCTATTGCCATCCTTGACGCGTACGCCATCGGGCCCCATCTTCCACCCGGCCGCGTCGAAGAGCGCCGCCGCACGCCGAGGGTCGTAGGGGTACCGCCTCACGCGCGGATCGTACGCCCAGAGAAACGGTGGCTGATCGGCGCCAGCCTGCAGATACAAGCCGTGGGTGAGCGCGCGGCCCATGCGCTCGACGTCGATCGCATAGTGCAGCGCTCGCCGGACACGCGGATCGCTGACGACCGCATGCTCCGTGTTGAAGTCGAGGGATTCGAAGCTCGTGAAGGGGATGTCGTACATGCGCAGCCCCGGCTCACCCGCGAGCGCGGCGATCTGGGTTGCTGGCGCCGCGATGCGCATGTCGATCTCGTGCGTCCGGAATTGCGTGAGAATCGTGTCGTCGCTCGGGATGATCTTGAAGATGATCTCCTTCAACCGCGGCGGTCCCCGCCAGTAGCTCGGATTTGCGAGCATCCGGATCTCCACGTCCTTTTCGTCCGACACCACGCGAAACGGCCCGGTGCCGACCGGCAGGTTGTTGTAGGCGACGTCGTTGAGCTCGGCATACTGCGAGAGCAGGTGCTTCGGCAGAATCGCGTACGTGGCATCCGCTGGGGCGAAGAATGTCTCGACGAAAGGCGCGAAGCGCCTGCGCAGATGCACGCGCAGGGTGTAGTCGTCGAGCTTTTCGATCGAGTCGACAGCATCGTACCCGACCCTGCTCTGCACGTCGTTGCGCGGATTGAGGACCTGGCTCCATGAGTAGATGACGTCGTCGGCCCCGAACGGCGCGCCGTCTTGCCAGCGCACACCATGCCGGAGGTGATAGGTGACGGTCAGCCCGTCTGCGCTGATGCCGCCGTTACGCGGCGTCGGCACCTCCATTGCAAGCTCGGGCACGAGCTCGCTGCGATCGTCCCAGCGGAACAAGTACGCTCCCCAGAACATCGAGAGGTCGGTCGCCATCTGCCCGAATGAGAGCATGGGGTTGAGGTTGTCGGGCTGCCGGGTATCGGCGATGCGCAGCACCCCAGCAATGGTCCACGGATGGCGGCCGGCGGTCGCGTGCTCGGTATTGACGCCCACCCGCGTGCAACCGCATAACAAGGCGACCAAGACCAGCGCTTGGCCCCGTCGGCTGGCTGCCGAGCTCACAGATGATGGCGCTTGAGGAACCACCGCGCCCATGGCCGCGCGCGGCCGGGTAGCGACCCCTCGATCGTCGCATACGCCGGTGCGTTGAGGCTTTCGATCGCGACGACGGTGGGCGACGCATGCAGCGTGGTCCGCACGTCCGGTGCCATGGGAAAGAAGAGCGCGACGAACAAGACGCACCATAAGGCGAGCACCGCCTTGACACACGCGACCGCGCCGCCGCCGATACCGCTCGCGACTTTGAAAACCGGCACGGCGATCGTGCGCTCTGCTGCCCAGCCTGCCAAACGCGTCAGTGCAAACGCCACGAGGAAGAGCAGCCAAAAGCCGACGAGATGCGCGGACGCGAGCGCAAGCCCAAATCGGTCATGGAAGAATGGCGTCAGAGGACCTGCGAGCGATCCTGCGACCACGGCCGCAACGATGATCGACGCGAGCCCGATGGACTCACGGACGACACCGCTGCGGTAGCCACCCCAAAACGCCACGCCTAAGGTGAGCACCACGAGCCAATCGGCCCACGTCATGCGCTACTCGCGAAGCGACGCGCCGAACTGCGTGCGCAGCGCCGCGACGATCGCATCTTTGGAGGCATTCGCTTCTGCATCGGTCAGCGTCCCGTCCGCTTTGCGCAACACGACGGCGAGCGCCACGCTCTTCTTCCCAGCGCCGATCTGCGGTCCCTGATATTCGTCAAAGGCGCGAACGCTCTCGAAGTACGGCGCGCCGCTCGCTCGGACCGCGGCCATGAGCGCGCCGGCCTCGATCGATGCCTCGACCACGACAGCGATGTCGCGTCGCGTCGACGGGAACCTCGGCAGGGGCTTGAAGTTCACCACAGGCTTCTGTTGTGCAAGATTCTCGAGGTATAAGGAAAAGGCGTACGTGGTTTGGGGCAGCTCGTAGGCCCGCGCGAGTTTCGGATGGACGCGCCCGAACTTCGCCAGCGGTTTGCCGCCGACACGCAGCGTCGCCGCGGCTCCAGGGTGGAAGTACATCCGCTCCTTGAGCTGCGTTTCAAGGTCGCCCGAAACGAGCTGTCGCATCACTGTTTCGATCTCGCCTTTCGTCTCAAGCGCGTGCCGGTCGAGCGTCGCGTCCGCGTCGTCGCGAGCAAAGACGAGCACGCCGCAAAGCGACGGCCACTCGATGACGCCGTTCTCGACGTAGGCTCCCGAGTGTTTCCCCGGCTCTGTGGTCGCCGCGCCGTGTGTTTCGAGCGGCCTGAAAACATGCCCGATCTCGAACAGACGCACGTCACCCTGCGACTGCGACCACCAGCGCGATGCAGTTGACAGGACGCCCGGCAGCAAGCTCGGACGTAAGAACCGCTGGTCCTCCGAGAGCGGGTTGGTGACGCTCACGAGCTCTTTCCAAAACGGGATCCCAGATCGTTCCCATGCAGCGATTGCTTTCGCGCCTTGCAACGGGATGGTGACGATCTCGTTGTAGCCGAGCGCTCTGAAGCCTCGAGCCAAGAAAGTCTCTTGGTCGTAGAGCCCTTCGTCAACGCTTTGCGCTGCCGCGACAGCACGCACCTCGGGAATCGCGTCGTAGCCGATGCCGCGCGCGACCTCCTCGATCACGTCGACCTCCTCGACCACATCGGGTCGCCAATAGGGGACCGTCACCTCGAGCTCGGCATCCCCCTGCGCCTCGAGGCCGATGAGGCCAAGGGTTTCCTTCATCTGTTTGACGGTGAAGTTCGAACCGAGCAAGGCGTTGACACGCGCCGCCCGCGCGCGCACGCGCCGCAGCGGACCTGGACGTTCCCCGGTCTCGACGACGGTGCTTGCCGCGCCGCTTGCGAGCGACAACAGCTGCGCAGCCCGTCGCCGGCCGACCTCGGGCAGCTCGAGAGGAAGATCTTTCTCATGGCGGAGCGCCCCCTCGGTCCGCAGTCCAAGAGCGATGGCCGCTCTTCGGATCCGCTTGCCGACGAAGTTCGGCGACTCGATGAACAAATCACGCGTTTGGGCGGACACGCCGGAGTCGATGCCCCCCATGATCCCCGCAATGCCCACCGGCCCGACGCCGTCTGCGATGACGGGCGTCCCCGGCGGGAGTTTGCGCTCGACGCCATCGAGGGTGACGACCGATTCCCCCACGCGCGCAGCACGGGCCACGATCTTGCCGCCGCGGATTTTCTGCAGGTCGTAGAAGTGGAGCGGCTGACCCGTCTCGATCTGCACGAAGTTCGAGATGTCGACGAGCAGGTTCAGGCTCCGCATCCCGGCAGCCGCGAGACGGAGCACCATCCACATCGGCGACCGGCGATGCTGCAAACCGGCGAACGTCTGTCCCAAAAGGCGGCGGCAAACATCGGGGTCCTCGATTACGACCGCGACCGGGCTCGGCGAGCTGCCGGCCACGATATCTAATGAAGGGGCAGTGAACGGCGCACGCAACCCGGCAGCCGCTTCGCGCGCCAAACCGAAAATTGAGAGCCCGTCCGGACGGTTCGAAGGCACGTCCACGTCCAGCACGGCGTCCCCGAAGCGAGCGACCTCCCAAAACGTTCTGCCTACCTGCGCGTCCTCTTCCATGAGCAAGATGCCGTCCTCATAGTCTCCAGGCAGTGCAAGCTCGTCGGGCGAGCACATCATCCCGTTGGATTGCACGCCACGCAGACTCGAAGGCTCGATCCGCTTGGTCTCGCGCTGCACGCCTTCCGCAGGGCTAGCGCCGCGAGCATAGACGACAGATCCGGGCAACGCTATCGGCACCTTGTCGCCGACGGCCACGTTGGTCGCTCCTGTGACGATCTGCAGCTTCTCCGAACCTGCGTCCACGCTCGCGACCTGCAACCGGTCAGCGTTCGGGTGCCGCGTCAGCGTCTCGATGCGGCCGACGACGATGCGTTCCGGCATCGGTTGCGGCGCGATGCCATCCACCGCGAACCCCCGTTGCGTGAGCGCATCGGCGAAGGCTTCCGGTTTTGCTTGCGTCTCGACGAAATCGCGCAGCCAAGACACCGGCACGCGCATCAGCCGAATTGCTCCACGAAGGGCGGATCGTTCTCAGTGAAAAGCCGGATGTCGTCGATGCCGTTGCGTACCATCGCGATGCGTTCGATGCCCAAGCCGAAGGCCCAACCCGTAAAGACCTCTGGATCGTAGCCCGCGGCAGCGAGCACGCGCGGGTGGACCATGCCGCTTCCGCCCATCTCGAGCCAGCCGGAGCCGCCGCACGTGCGACAGCCGGCGCCGTCGCAGACCCCGCACGAGACGTCCACCTCCGCCGACGGCTCGGTGAACTGGAAATATGATGGCCGGAAACGCGTGCGCCGCGAGCTGCTGTAGAGCGCTCGGCACAGATCGGTCACGAAACCTTTCAAGTGCGCGAAGGTGATGCCGCGATCGATCTGTAGCCCTTCGAATTGATGGAATGCGAACGCATGGCGTGCATCGAGGGCGTCGCGTCGATACGCCCGACCCGGCACCAAAATGGCGATCGGCGGTGGATACTCTTGCATCGCGCGCACTTGCATCGGCGAGGTGTGCGTTCGCAACAGCGCGCCCGACGCGAGATAGAACGTGTCCATCGCGTCGCGGGCGGGATGATCGGCCGGGATGTTCATCACTTCGAAGTTGTAGTGTTCGGTCTCGACCTCGGGGCCCATCACGATGGCGAAACCGCGGTTGCGGAAAAACGTCGCGACGTCGTCGAGCGTCTGGCGCAGGATGTGGATCGAGCCGCGCTTCGGTGGGCTGCCTGGAAAAGTGAGATCGAATCGTTGCGCGAGCGCTTGCTCGAGCGCCGCGTCATGCAAGCGCGCGTCAGCGCCTTCGAGGATGGCTTCGATGCGCGCCTTCGACTCGTTGGCTCGTCGTCCGAAATCGGCGCGCTCCTCTTTGGGGAGCTTGCCAACACCGGCCATCACCTGAGAAAGCCGGCCCCCCTTGCGACCCAAAACATCGGTCCGCAGGGCGTCTAAGTCCCCCGCCGATGCGACCTGCGCAGCCCTGCGCTCGACCTCGGCTTCCAGCGCCGCCAGCTGATCGTCCACCACGTCTCCCAGCCGCAAAAAAGAAGAAGGCCGCTTTATCCCTGCGGCCACTTCTGAACTCTACCTCGGCGCGCCCTGCGCCGGACCCGTGCTAATGGGAGTCTTGGGGCACCATCCGCTTGTAGATCAAATATGCCTTGACTGAACCAGTCGTCAGAAAGAGCTTCCAGAACAACTCAGGAGAGAGTAGCAGTTTGACCGACCTCCTTATATCGCTCTAGTTCACCGGCCTCAAGTATAGCATAGGAGACAAAAAGGAAGCAAGCGCACGCGGGGCTTGACATTTGCGCGTCACTTGTTCTCGCGCGCAGCGCGTCCGGCGAGCCCATGCGAGCGCGCCAGTTCGTAGAGGACGATCGACCCCGCCACGGATGCGTTCAAAGACTCGATACCAGGGGCTTGCGGAACGCTGACGACAAGATTGAGGTCCTCAGCTGGGATGCCGGCGAGTCCGCGGCGCTCTTGTCCGACGAGCAGCGCGGCGCGCTGTGGCAGTGTGACAGACCTCACATCGCTTCCCTCCGCGGCCGTGCCCACGATTGCCAGATCGGCTGCGCGTGCGTGGCGCGCGAACGAAAGCCAATCGTCGTAGACCAGAAGGGGTACGCGGAACAATGCCCCTATGGAAGCCCGCACGACTTTGTCGTTGTACGGCTCGACTGCATGCGCACCCACGCATACGGCGTTCGCGCCGAACGCAGCAGCGCTGCGGATGAGCGTTCCGGCATTGCCGGGATCGGCAAGATCCGGCAAGACGAGGACGGACGCCGCCGCTTCGCGCGGAACGAGACGTTCAAGCTCGGCTATGTCGCGGTGCAGGAAGCGGATGACCCCGACGACGGGTTGCGGCGTCTGCGTCTGCGCGAGCGATTCGATCGTTCGCCGGTCGACGTCGTGGATCTCGGCTCCGGCAGTGCGCAGCGAACCGGCAAGATGCTCCGAGATCGCTCCGGGCAGAGCGAAGACGCGCTCGATACGGGCGTTGCCGGCAAGCGCTTCCTCGAGCACCTGCGCGCCTTCAACGAGAAAGCACCGCTGTTGTTGGCGGTGCTTTTTCTGATGCAACAGCCTCGCGTTGCGGACCGTGGCGTGGTGGAAGCCGAGTTCGGCGCCGGCCATGGGCGACCGACCGGTTACGCGCGCGCGGCGCCGGTGGGCAGATGCTTCTTCGCGATCTCCAAGAGCTGCGCGAATGCGGCTTGGTCGTTGACCGCGAGGTCCGCAAGCACCTTACGGTTGAGCTTCAGACCTTCTTTGCGCAGGCCGTTCATCAGGCGGCTGTAATTGAGCCCCTCCGAACGGGCGGCCGCGTTGATGCGCGTGATCCACAGCGCCCGAAAATCGCGCTTGCGATTGCGCCGGTCGCGAAACGCATAGATGAGCGAATGCAAGAGCGCCTCGTTGGCCGCGCGGTACGTGCGCCCGCGCGCGCCGCGGAAGCCCTTCGCCGCCTTGAGGACTTTGTTGCGTTTCTTGAGGGCGATGACGCCGCGTTTGACCCGTGCCATGTTCGTTCTCCAATCAAGAGTACGGCAGCTGTCGCTTGAGCCGCGGCACGTCCGTGGGATTGGCCGTGACCTGCTTGCGAAACTTGCGGATTCGTTTTGGCGACTTCTTCGTCAAGATGTGGCTGCAACCCGAGAACTGGCGCTCGCGGACGAACTTGCCCGTGCCGGTCACCTTTACTCGTTTGGCCGCCCCTCGGTGGGTTTTCAGTTTTGGCATGTTCTCCTCAACTCTCGCTTCGTTTCGCAGGCGTTGCCTTCGTCGCAGGTGCGGCTGCCGGCGCACTCGCCGCTGCCGCGGGCTTCGCGGCCTCAGCCTTGCCCGGGCTTGCTGTTTCCTTGTGCGCTTGGTGCGCGGCCAGCGCATCCTGTTTGGGCGACAGGATCATGAACATGTTGCGCCCTTCCAGGCGCGGCTCGCGCTCGACATTCGCGAACTTCGCGGTGTCGGCCACGACCCGCTCGAGGATGCGTCGTCCGCTCTGCGCGTACGCGATCTCACGACCGCGGAACATGATCGTCACTTTCACCTTGTCGCCGTCGAACAGCAGCCGTTCGGCGGTTCTGAACTTCACTTGGTAGTCGTGTTCCTCGATCTTCGGTCGCAGCTTGACCTCGCGAAGTTCCATGTTGTGGGCCTTCTTGCGCGCCTCTCGGTCCTTCTTGTTCTGCTCGTAGCGCAAGCGGCCGTAGTCATCGAGGCGGCAGACCGGCGGAACCGCGTTGGGCGAGACTTCGATCAGGTCAACACCCCGGTCGCGGGCGAGGGATAGTGCATCCCAGGTTGACATGATGCCAAGTTGCGCGCCGTCGTCCGCGATGACACGGACCTGCGGCACGCGGATCTGCTCGTTGACGCGGAAATGCCGGCTAATGAGCGCGCGCCCCGTCTATCGACTTATCTATGCTCTTCCTCCAAATAAAAAAGCCCGCTCGATGCAGGCTACCGTCGACGATAGAAAACGAATCAGACGTTCGCTGCCTTCGTCTTTCGAACCGAACCGGCTGTCTTTGGCGCTCTCTCGACCTATGTAGCGGCGGACCTCCAGGTCCGCGTCGACGCCGTTCGGTGCGAAGGGTAGTCGTGCCAACGGATTATAACAAGCCACCCACACCCGGTCAAGCCGGTTTTCGGGACAGAGGTCGCCCAGGCCGACTTTTGGAGGCGCGCGAAAAATGACCGTGTGGTAAAGGAAGACTACAAGACCGCTCATCCCTGGCAAAAGAAACGTTCCGATGAACGGAAGGTCGGCCTGGTGATGGTTAACACGGGTCCCGGCAAGGGCAAGACCACCGCCGCGTTAGGCCTCGCATTGCGCGCCATCGGCCACCATCATAAAGTGAAAATGATCCAATTCATGAAGGGCGATTCATTCTACGGCGAGCTGCTCGTCCGCGAACGCCTGCCCGAGCTCGAGATCGAGCAATACGGGCTTGACCGGTTCGTCGACCCGAAGAACCCTGAGCCCGAACAGATCGAACGCGCGCAGGCCGGCTTCCGTGCCGCGAAGGCGGCGATCGAATCCGGAGACTACCACGTCGTGATCCTCGACGAGGCCAACGTGGCGATGGCGTTTGGGCTCATCGACACGCAGGCCGTGGTCGACCTGCTACTCCGCAAGCCTGGTCACGTCGAGGTCATCCTCACTGGTCGCGATGCGCCCCAAGCCATCGTGGACGCTGCCGACTACGTCAACGTGGTCACGGATGCCAAACACCCGTATCAGAAGAACGTACCGGCCCGCGTCGGAATCGAGTTTTAGGCCGATATGATATATAATGGAAGCACATGAGCGATAAGAAGGTCAGGGGTAACGGACGGCCGGCAAACGGCAAGTCCCAAGAGCGGTCAAAGGGGCTCTCCGGCAAGGAGCTCTGGGACGCGCAGTTCGCGTCCACACCGAAACGGGCGGGCGCGATCGATCGCACGATCTCTGACCTGCCGCTCAAGCCGATGTACGGCCCCGAGGATCTGGCGGGCATAGACTACGAGCGAGACCTCGGGTACCCCGGCGAATATCCGTACACGCGCGGCATCCATCCCACGATGTATCGCGGCCGGTTGTGGACCATGCGCCAATTCGCCGGATTCGGCACGGCGAAGCAGACGAACGAGCGCTTCCATTTCTTGCTCGCGCAGGGTCAGACGGGATTGTCGGTCGCCTTCGACATGCCTGCCCTCATGGGCTACGACTCGGATCACCCGCGCGCGCTCGGCGAGGTCGGCAAATGCGGCGTCGCCGTCGCGACGCTGCAAGACATGCAAGATCTGTTCGCCGGCATCGACCTCGGCGCCATCTCCACATCGATGACCATCAACTGTACGGCGCCGGTAGCGCTTGCGCTCTATATCGCCACGGCCGAATCGCAAGGCGTGCCGCAAGAGAAGCTTTCGGGCACGCTGCAGGCCGACATGCTCAAAGAGTACATCGCACAGAAGGAATGGATCTACCCGCCCGAGCCGTCCATGCGCATCATCACGGATATGATGTCCTACTGCGCCCGTCACGTGCCCAAGTGGAACTCGATCTCCATCTCCGGCTACCACATCCGCGAGGCCGGCTCGACCGCAGCGCAGGAACTCGCGTTCACCTTGGCCGACGGCTTCGCGTACGTGGAAGCCGGCATCGCGGCAGGCATGGACGTCGACGAATTCGCGCCGCGGCTATCATTCTTTTTCAACGCGCATTCGGACTTTTTCGAAGAGATCGCGAAGTATCGCGCGGCGCGGCGCATCTGGGCCCGCCACATGCGCGAGCGGTTCGCGGCGAAGAACCCGCGCTCGTGGACTATGCGCTTCCACACGCAGACCGCAGGCTGCTCGGCCACGGCGCAGCAGGCGCAGAACAACATCATGCGGGTCGCCTTCCAAGCGCTCGGCGCCGTGCTCGGCGGCACCCAGTCCCTGCACACCAACTCGCTCGACGAAGTGCTCGCCCTGCCCACCGAGGAGAACGCACAGATCGCGCTGCGCACACAGCAGATCATCGCCTACGAGACGGGCGCGGGTAATGTCATCGACCCGCTGGGCGGCTCGTACTACGTGGAAAAGCTGACGAATGAACTCGAGGCCGAGGCAGAGCGGTACTTCGAGCGCATCGCCGAGCTCGGCGGCGTCATCCCAGCCATCCACGCCGGCTTCTTCCAAAAAGAGATAGCCGACGCGTCCTACCGCTACCAGCGCGAAATCGAGAATGGCGAGCGCATCATCGTGGGCGTCAACGATTTCGTGCAAGAGGAAGCCGAGAGCATTTCGCTGCTGAAGATCGACCGCGCGGTCGAGCTCGAGCAGTGCCGGCGCGTGCAAGAGTTTAGGGCGAATCGCGATGGCGAGGCCGCGCAGCGCGCGCTCGACCGCCTCGCCGAAGCGGCCCGTGGCGATGAGAACCTCATGCCCCACTATTTGAACTGCGTGCGCAGCAAAGCGACGCTCGGAGAGATCTCTGAGGCGCTCGTGCCGGTCTTCGGACGGTATCGCGAACCGGCGGTCATCTAGGATGGCACGACCCATCCGCATCCTCGTCGCCAAAGCCGGACTCGACGGGCACGACCGCGGCGCCAAGGTGATCGCGCGCGCTCTGCGCGACGCCGGCTGCGAAGTCATCTACACCGGTCTGCACCAGACGCCCGAGCAAGTGGTCGAAGCGGCGATCCAAGAGGACGTGGACGGCATCGGGCTGTCCGTGCTGTCGGGCGCGCACATGACGCTTTTCCCGCGCATCAAAGAGCTGCTCGTGAAGGAAGGCTCGGACGACATCGTGCTCTTCGGCGGCGGGACCATCCCGCCTGAAGATGTGAAGCCGCTGCTCGCTGCGGGCGTGGCCGGCGTGTTCACCCCAGGCACGCCGATGGCGACCATTGTGGATTTCGTGCGTCGTGAATGCGGAAAGAGGGTCGGAGCGTAGATTCACCTTGATCGGTCACGTTCGCGTGCGCTTCGCGCCGAGCCCGACAGGCCATCTGCACGTCGGCGGAGCGCGCACCGCGCTCTTCAATTGGCTGTTCGCCCGCCACCATGGCGGGATATTTGTCTTGCGCGTCGAGGATACCGACGCCGCACGAAACCGCCCCGAGTTCGTGCAGGCAATCTACGAGGGACTGCGCTGGCTCGGGCTCGACTGGGATGAAGGCCCGGATAAAGGTGGCCCGCACGGGTCGTACATGCAAAGCCAGCGCGCCGAGCGACACCTTGCGGTCGCGCGGGAGCTCTTCGAGCGCGGCTTGGCATACGAGTGTTTCTGCCAGAGCGGTGCAGCGGCTGCGAGCACGTCCGCATCCAATGAAGACGAGGACGAAGAAAACGAGGGCGCGCAGGCGCCGATAGGGTCGCCGAACGCCTCCGCACGAACGAACCCCGCCCCACGCACGCGCGCCAATCCGCCCTGTACCTGTTCGGGCCTATCGAAGGGAGAGCGCGACGCACGAAGAGCGCAGTCGCCACCGGCCCTGCGCTTTCGCGTGCCCAAGGGCAAGGATTTCGTGGTCGACGACATGATCCGCGGGCAGGTGAGCTTTCCCGATGCCATGGTCGAGGATTTCGTGCTCGTGACGGGCGACGGCCGCACGCTCTATAATCTTGCCGCCGCAGTCGACGACCACGACATGGAGATCACCGACGTCATTCGTGGTGAAGAACACCTGGGTAACACGCCGAAGCAGCAGCTCATCTATGCAGCGATGGGCTGGACGGCGCCACGCTTCGCCCACATCCCCATCATCCTGAACGCGCAGCGCCGCAAGCTGAGCAAGCGAGACGGAGCGACCTCGCTCGTCGAATACCAAGCCATGGGCTACGTGCCCGATGCCGTCGTCAACTTCTTGGCGCTCTTGGGGTGGTCGCCGGGCGGCAACCGCGAGCAGCTCTCGCGCGCGGAGCTCGTCAAACTTTTCGACCTCGATCGCGTCGTCAAGCACCCTGCGATCTTCGACACGGCAAAGCTCGGTTGGCTCAACAAGGAATACATCAAGGCCGCTCCTGTGGCTGATCTCGCCGCCCGCGTCACGGCATTCATGCACAAAGATGGAACGGCGATGCACAAGAACGTAGCGGCCGACCTTCAGGCCGGCCCCAAGCTGGATCCCGCATACGTCGAGCGGGTCGCTGCGCTCTTCCACGACCGGGTCAAGACGGTGGTCGAAGTTTTGGAGTTGGGCTCGTACTTCTTCACGAGCGGCCCGATCGAGCCGACGGCGGACGCCATCGCGAAGTACTGCGCCGAACCGCACGTCGTCGAGCGGCTACGTGAAGTCCGGCTCGCCTTGGGGCACACCCAGCCGTTTGCGACCGGAGATGTGGAGCGCACCATCCGCGAGCTTGCCGCAAAGAATGGTGTCAAACCGTCGGACTACATCCATCCGCTGCGCGTCGCGGTCACGGGCAGCTCGGTTAGCCCCGGCATCTTCGAGGTCTGCTCCATCCTCGGCCGCGACGTGGTTCTGCGTCGCGTCGACAACCTCGTCGAGCTGCTGTCCGCGGCTGGCGCCGCAGCGAAGGCGAGCGGCTGATGCGGCAGACGCATACCTTCGTCTTAGCCGCAGGCAAGGGAACGCGGATGAAGAGCCGGCGTCCGAAAGTGCTGCACGAGCTCTGCGGGGCCACCTTGCTGGCGCGCGTCTTGGAGACCGTGCGAGCTGCCTCTGCGGGCGACATCCGCGTGATCGCGAGCCCCGAACTGCAAGAGCACGTCGAGGCGCTCGGCGCGCGAGCGGTGATCCAAGAGCCGCAGCGAGGGACGGGCCATGCCGTGCAGATCGCGCTCGCCGATCTGCCCCACGATGACCTCCCCATCCTCATCGTGAGCGCCGACATGCCGCTCGTGCCTGTGGAGCTTCTCGAGCGTGTCGCAACCTCCCAAGGCAAGGACGGCGTCGCCGTCGCCTTCGTGACGGCAAAGGTGCCGCTCCCCTCGAACTTCGGGCGGGTCATTCGTGAAAAGGACGCGATCGTCGCCATCGTCGAGGCGCGCGACGCGACCAAAGAGCAACTGCAGGTCGACGAGGTCAACGCGGGGATCTACTGCTTCGATCAAGTCCAACTGCGGCGCGTGATTGGTGGCCTGAAGACGGATAACGCGCAAGCCGAGCTGTACCTCACGGACTGCCTGGCCGCGCTCGTCAACTCCGGTCGCGCGATCGAAGCGGTCCGCGCCGCGCATTTGGTCGATACCATGGGGATCAACAACCGCGAAGAGCTCGCGGCAGCACGTGCCGTCTTGCAACATCGGATCCTCCAGCGCCACATGCTCGAGGGAGTCACGATCGTGGATCCAACCTCCACATACGTCGACGCGACGGTCACGATCGGAGCAGACTCGACCATCTACCCCCAGACCCACCTCTTGGGTCGAACCAACGTCGGCTCGGGTTGCATCATCGGCCCTGGATCGCAGATCTCGAACAGCGACATCGGCGATCGAGCCGAGATCGTCCAATCGGTCGTCCGAGATTCGACAGTCGGTGAGGACGCCACGGTGGGACCGTTCGCTCACCTGCGCGGCAAAAGCGTCATCGAGCCTGGCGCCCACATCGGCAACTTCGTGGAGACCAAGAACACGCGCATGGGCCGGGGCGCGAAGGCCAGCCACCTTTCCTACGTGGGCGACGCAGACGTTGGCGAGCGCGCCAATATCGGCGCGGGCACGATCACCTGCAACTACGATGGTAAGAAGAAGAACAAGACCAAGATCGGCAAGCAGGCCTTTATCGGCTCGAATTCTTCGCTCGTGGCCCCAGTCGAGGTCGGTGACGGCGCGCTGACGGGCGCAGGTTCGGTCGTTCTCAAAGACGTGCCCGCCGGCGAACGCGTCGCGGGCAATCCCGCAAAGCCACTGCGCAAGAAAGAGTCGCTGGA
>DASPVP010000152.1:0-15783 GCA_035622315.1 Candidatus Acidiferrales bacterium
CCCATTGACCCACGCTCCGGGCTGGGCAAATCCTGAGCAAAATCTCATATTCCCCTTACGCGTGCCTCATGTAGGGCGACGCGGGCTGCCGTATGCTAACCCTCGAGGACCTGCGTGCCACGACGGCACGCCGCTGACACAATCGGCGAATGAAAAGTCCATGAGAAAGGGTTAACACAAACATGCGAACGCGCATCCTCTTCGCGATCCTAGCATCGGTCGCCATTGCCGGTTGTAGCGGCGGTGGCTCTAGTCTCCCCGGTGCGACGGGCCCGAATTCGGGCTCGACGACTCAATCGATCTCCAAGCAAGACGTCGCACAGGGCGCCACGGAAGCCGCCTTCGACCCGGTCGAGGCTGGCACGCTCGACGCCGGCCTCTTCAACGGCAACATGGGTGTCGCGCTCACCGCGACCTCATCCCCGCAGAGCACGGGCACGTGCAAGAACGGCATCGAGCACACCGTGACCATCATCAGCTCGAACCAGACCCAATACGAGACCAAGTACTTCTATGACAACGCCTGCACGTATCTGGCGCGCGACGTCGTGTCGCTCGTCACGCTGAACAGCTCGTCCAGCGAATCGGTCGTGCGCACAGCCAAGGACTACAACCTCGCAGGCACGCTCCTCTCGACGCGTGACACCAACTACGCCATCACGGGCGCGCCCGGCAACTTCTCCGCGGTCGTGACGAGCGACGTGTACATCGGCACCTCGACCAGCCCGACCATCCTGTTCGGCCGCCAGTTCACCGTGGCGCCGCAGAGCAGCATGGTGTATACGATGGCCGCGAACTCGGGCCGCGTCGTCAACAACGCCAACCTGAACCACTCGTACGGACACATGGGCGTGCTCTCCAACGGCACGATCACCCTCGATGGCTCGGGCGACGTCACCTTCGCAGGCTCGCACGCCGGCACGTTCATCCGCGGTCCGATGGGCTCGCTGACGCTGTCGTCCGCCCCGCCGTTCACCGTCTCCGGTGGCACGGTGCTCGGCACGACCAACGTCTCCGGCTCGGTCGAGTTCGACTCGAACTGCGACATCGTCTCGGTCGACGTGAGCGGCACGCTCTGGAACGGCGACTCGATCGTCGTGACCTCGAGCGGCACGCCGCCGACCGTGTCGATCAACGGCTCGATCACCACGTCTTCGGGCGATCCGGTAGCGACGTTCACCGTCGACCAGTACGGCGACGGCGTCATCACCTACGCGGATGGTTCGCAAGGTCTGATCATCGACTGGCACCTGGTCCGCTAAACCCCGTCCCCAACGCCTGCGTAGCGCGGGCCTTACCTCCGCGCTACGCCGGGCTCGTCCCCAGAGGGCCGTACCCGCCACGGCCCTCGTTTTTTTCCTCCGACGCCCGGGTTTTTTGACCAGTCGTCCAATCACGGCGTGCATGATCGCCTACGTCTTCTGGCACGCGCGCGAGCGAAACTTCGACGCGCCGACCTACGAAGCGACGCTGTTACGCTTCCACGCGGAGCTTGCGACGGCGCAGATCGAGGGCTTTATAAGCTCGCAAAGCTTCGCGGTCAGCGGAACGCCATGGGTAAGAGAGCCGCATGCCTATGAGGACTGGTACTTGCTCGCGGACTCGTGCGCGCTCGATCGGCTGAATGATGCGGCTGTTAGAGCGCGGGCGCGGGGTCCGCACGATGCGCTCGCGGCTGCGTCGATTTTCGGAGACGCCGGACTCTACCGATTGTGGGCTGGCCCTCCCGGCTGCTCGGCGAGTCATGCGGCGTGGTTTTCAAAACCCCAAGGCATGGCGTACGTGGAAGCCTATGAGCGAATAGCCCGCGCAGCTGGGGGCGCCTCGGCGTGGCAGCGCCAAATGGTTCTCGGCCCAAGCCGGGAGTTTTGCTTGCTCTCCGAGCGGCCTGTGGAGTTGCCCGCGCCATTCGAGCCCATTCTCGTGTCGCGTCGCCTCGTGCTCTAGCACCGGGAACTCGCCGGCGCGCCGCCAATCGCCGCCCATGGAATATCGTAATCTGGGCCGCTCGGGACTCTTGGTGTCCGTCGTCGGCGTGGGCTGCAACAACTTCGGCGCCCGGGCAGACCTTGAAGCTACGACGCGCGTGGTGCACGCTGCGCTCGACCGCGGCGTCAATCTCTTCGACACGGCCGACATCTACGGCCCGCACGGTCTCTCGGAGGAGTACCTTGGTAAGGCGCTCGCAGGCCGCCGCGAGCGCGCCATCGTCGCCACGAAGTTCGGGAGCGCGATGGGCGAGGGACCGATGCGCAGCGGAGCGTCGCGCGCCTACATCCTGCGCGCGGTCGAAGCGAGCTTGCAACGGCTCAACACCGACCACATCGACCTCTACCAGATCCACGTCTACGATCCGAAGACGCCGATCGAAGAGACGATGAGCGCGCTCGACGATCTCGTCCACCACGGGAAAGTCCGCTACATCGGCAACTCGAACTTCGCCGCTTGGCAGGTGACCGAGTGCCACTATCTGTCGCAGCTGCGCGGCCTGACGCCGTTCATCAGCGCGCAGAACCAGTATAACTTGTTGGACCGCTCGATCGAACGGGAGTTAGCTCCCGCGTGCACGGCGTTCGGCCTTGGCGTGCTCCCGTATTTTCCGCTCGCAAGCGGCTTTCTGACCGGCAAGTACCGCAAAGGCAAGCAGATGCCCGCGGGCACCCGCATCGCGAACAGCCCGCAAGCGCAAGCGCGCTATGCGACCGATCGCAACTGGGATATCGTGGAGCAGCTAGCGCAGCTCGCCGCGCAGCGCGGCGTGAGCATGACACAGCTTGCCGTCGGCTGGCTCGAAAGCCGCCCGTATGTGGGCAGCGTGATCGCGGGCGCCATGACACCCGAGCAGGTCGAGGAAAACTTGCTCGCCGGAGAGTCGAAGCTGTCGCCCGACACGCTCGCGGAGATCGACCGCATCACCGCCTGAAAGGGCTTGCTAGTCGCGCGTGGTCAGCTCCAGCCGCGGCATGTCTTCGACGCGCGTCAGCGCGTCCGGAGCTCGGTCGTCGAGCCCGAAGCTGAAGCGCACGCGAAAGCCACCCAACTCCACGTTGATCGATGTGCCGAAGATCTGCATGTGCCTCATGCCTCCAGTCTGCGCCATTGGACGAGCGCCACGGCGACGCCGGCGAGAGCGATGACGAGTAGTCCGCTAAGCCCTGCGACTTGCCCGCTGACGAGCGTGTGCACGGTGCTCGCGGTACGAGACTCCGTGTCCGTGAAACTGACGTAGATAAGGGGGTTGACGTAGTTGATCATCGTGACGAGCGTCGTCAGGAAAGAGTGCGCGTGGAGCTTCTCGAGCGCGACCAACACCGACGCGACAGGCCAGGACAATCCCGCGACAAGACCGGCGGCGCCCCGGAGCGATGCGGTCAACGCGGCCACGAGCCCGAACCAAGCAAAGGGGAACGCGAGCATGCGAGCGCCGATCGCTACGGTTTCTGCATCGGTGGTGACGTGGGACCACCAGCTGTGGCTCGTGATGAGCAAGGCGCCCACCGCGCAGACGAACGCGAACATCGCGAGCATGCCGATCCAGTCGACCAGGATGGAGCGCAGCCCGTAGGCGAGGCGCGACGCCGGCCGCGTCCAGGCGATCTCGAGGTGGCCGTTGTTCTCGGACGCGAACACGCAGCCGAGCACCATGCCGAAGATCGCAGCGATGAACCCTGCGATCGCGAGCAGGACCTCGACCGGCAGCTTGTCGCTGTCGCCCTGGACTTCGACGCCCACTTGGGGCTCGTGGTTCGCATCGCTCGCGCCGGCCATGGCGACGACCGCGTGCGACGCAGCAGGCGCCTGGCTGACGCTGCCGCTCACGTGGCCGCTGAAGATCGCGATCAACAACGCGATCGCGACGATGCCGATGGCAAAGCCGATGAAGAAGCGCCGGACCCGCAAGAACTCTTTATAGTACATGATTCACTCCTACGATCGCGGGGCGACGTCAGGCTCGCCCCCGCCTTGCTCGTCGCCGACGGCTGCAAGGAAGATGTCTTCGAGGTTCTGGTTCATGACGCGCAAGCTCGTGGGATTGGCGCTCTGGATCGTGCTCGCGATCCCGTTGCCTCCGCCGGTGACGTACACGCGGAGCAGGCGACCCTGCCGCGTCACCCGGCGCACGTGCGCGTCCTTTTCGAGGCCGCTCAAAGCTGGGACGGCGCCGTCGAACGTGGCTTCCACCACTTTCTCGTCGGCCCGCAACTGCTCCACATCACCAGCAAGTACGGCACGGCCGTGATCCATGATCGCGACGTGATCGGCGGCGCGCTCGACCTGACCGATCTGATGAGAGGAGAAGAGGATGGTGGCCCCGCCTGCCGCGGCGTCGATCATGAGGTCGAGCACGTGCCGCTGGTGGACGGGATCGAGACCTGCAGACGGCTCGTCCAGCACGAGCATCTGCGGGCGTATAGCGAACGCAAGGGTGATCGCGAGCGCGCTTTTTTGCCCCTTGGACAGCTGCCGCGTCTTCTTGCGCGGGTCGAAGCCGAAAAGCTTCACGAGCCGGTTGGCCGTCGCGACATCGTACGTGCGGAACGAGCGCCGCGCGGCCTCGAGATGATCGAGCCCGTTCATCCAATCGTAGAGCGCGGGCTGCTCGGGCACGTAGGATAGCGATTCGAAGAGTTCCGGTCGGAGCGGCCGCCCGTAGAAGAGCACCTCGCCGGCGCTCGGGCGCGCGAGGCCCAACATGCACTTGAAGGTCGAGGTCTTGCCGGCGCCGTTCGTGCCCAGCAGGCCGAAGATCGAGCCTTTGGCGACTTCGAATGCGAGACCGTCAACGGCCTGCGTCGCGCCATAGCGTTTGACGAGGTTCTTGACGGAGATCGCGGGTGCGTCTGAGGTCATTTGATGTCGTGCTCCTTGGCTTCGCCGTTGGGCGAATACCAGCGGTCGAGAGCTTCGGCGAACAAATCTTTGAGCTGATCGAGGCGGATGCCGAGCGATTTGGCCTCGCGCACCGCTGCATCGAGCGCTGACGCAGATACGCCGCGTAGCGCGGTTGATGCCCGATCCGTCGCTCCCTGGGCGCTGACGAAGGAGCCGCGGCCGACGCTTGTCTCGATGATCCCGTCGCGTTCGAGGTCGCGGTAGGCGCGCGCGACGGTGTTGGCGTTGATCGTCAGATCGGATGCGAGCTGCTTGACCGTTGGCAGCCTTTCGCCGGCCGTCAACACGCCCAGGGCCACCGATCGCTTCACCTGCTCGATGAGCTGGAGGTAGATCGGGACCCCGGTGTGAGGGTCGACGGTGAAAATGGCTGGCATGGACGTTGCGCTCGCTTTGAAACCTAGAGTCTCGGTCCCCAGCCGGCGAACAGCGGCGACGTGCCGACAGGCAGGCCCACGAAGGAATGGTCTTCGGCGATGCGCGCTGTGTTGGGAAGGACGTGCACTGCGGTGGTCATGGTGTTGCTCCTCTTCTTCACTTCACCTAGTTCGCTATTGAACTAGTACGCTAGTACAATATTACAAAGGCAGGCCAATGTCAAGCCTGCGATATGGTAAATCTGTCCCTTTTAGCGGGATTCTATGGGGATAGAAACGCGATAGCCAACAAGTGGCGCTTAGCGGCCGCCGTTCACCCAGTGCGGGTCCGGAAGAGCGAAGAGCAGCTGCGCGTTCGTCTGCTGCGTGGCGCTCGGGCTGTTGATCGGCATGATGTGCTCGATGACGAGACGCGACTGATGCGTGAGGGCCACTGCGCCGTACACGTTCCAGTCGCGGGAAGCGAACGGATTTGCGGCCGCGTCGTAACGGAGGCCGATGTAGGAATGAGGCGTCGGCCGGTATTTCAGGGTCGCGAAACCGCCGCTCGAGCCTTGCGCCGTGCCGAAGCCGTCGGTGTTGGAGTCGTGACCCCAGATCTGTTGGACTGCCAGATCGAAGCGCCCTGAGGTCCAGCCGCCTTGCAGCCCCTCGCGATCGTAGGTGTCGGAGAACTTGGAGCCGCTCGAGCGCGAGGTGAAGTTTCGCGTGCCGTCCAGAGTCAGCGCGCCGACCTGGAAGCCTTGGCCGAAGAAGAAGGTCGCGGTCGCGAAGAGCTCCGGACCCGCGTAGCTCTGCGCGAGATCGCCAGGAGGCGTCGGGGCGCCGTAGGCGGCGCCGTGGTACTCGTCACCCGAGAGCGCGATCTCCGCATCGACGTGCGTGTTGCGCTGACCGAACATGACGCCCCAGCGCGGATCCGCGAAGTTGGCGCTGCTGTGGCCGACCTCGTAGGTGTAAACGGGCTGCGCGGTGATGGTGTCCAGACGCTGCGTGGGGTTGGCGATGAGCGGGAGATTGAACAGGCCGGCGCGTTCGAAGACACCCGTCGCGGCGTCGACATGCTGCAAGTAGGAGTAGTAGAGGCTCCCCGGGCCGCCTTGCGTGCCAAAGAAATAGCGGCCGAAGAACGAGTACGATTGTTGCGGCCCGAAGTTGAACGTGCCGATCAAAATCGCGAGCGTGTTGAAGCGGCGCGTGCCGGACTGCGGCAAGTCCTTCATGTACGTCTCTTGGAAGCGTAGAGCGATCGGGAATGATTTGTGGCGCGGCACGCCGGGAAGCACAAAGCCGTTACGCCGAAACGCGTTCCCGAAGGCGTTGAGCTCGGGAACGGCCGTGTGGCACGCGGTGCACGACAGGTTGTAACGCTCGGCGAACACCGGCACGGCAAGCGCTGGGCGCGCGGCGACGAGCGCGAGGACGCCGCCGAGCAGCGCGAAGCGAAGACGCAGCTTACTGGACAATGATCACACCCCGCATGATCGGGTAGTGATAGAAGCAGCCGAAGAGGTAGGTGCCGGTCTGCGCCGTCTGCAGGGGTTGGGAAAACGCATTGGGGAGCAAGACGCCAGACGACCAGCCCGGTTGCGAGACATCGGTGCCGCTCTGGGTGAGAGCCGCGTTTGATATCGGATTGCCCGGAGGAAAAGCTGCGGCGGCGATACTCGATGCGGTGTGGTTGAACGAGTCCTCGTTGTGGAATTGCACGGTCGTGCCGTGTGCCACCACGACGATGTTTGGGCTGAAGCCACCGATCGTGCCGAACTGACTCGAGGTCTGGCCGAACTTTGTGAGACTTTCCTGGACGAGGACGCCGTTCGCGACTTGGTCGCTGCTGGGTGCACCCGGTGCTCCTGCCGTGCAGCCGGCGAACACCGTCGCGATCGCGGCGCAGATGAATGAAGATGCCGACCGGTTCATGACGAGAGAACTGTAGGACGCAGGCCTGAAAGGCAAATGAAAGGGGTGCCGACAAGCGTGGCACCACCCTGTTCAAAGCGGACGCACATCTATGCCGGCATCGTATCCATTCACGACAAATTCAGCTGCGAATCGACTGCTCGCGCGCAGCGGCACCGCGCTGCTCATCGGTCTGTGTCTTGACCAGCAGGTTCGGACAGAAAAAGCGTTTGCAGGTCCCTACGAGCTGTCCGAACGCCTGGGGTACCTGGACGCGCGCAAGATCGCGAGGCTTTCGGCCGCGAAGCTGACCGCAGTGTTCCGCCGTCCGCCGGCGTTGCACCGCTATCCGCGCATGATGGCGGATCGGGTGCGCGCGCTGTGCGCGGTCATCGCGAAGGAATACCGCAACGACGGCGCGCGCGTGTGGGCGGGAGCGAAGGACGCGGCCGAAGCGCGCGAGCGGCTCGCAGCCCTACCAGGGTTTGGGCCGGGCAAGGTGGCTGCGGCGCTCTACGTGCTGGGGAAATTCGGACGCGTTCGTCTTCCCGGCTGGCAGCGGATGTCGTCGGAACAGGATTCGCCCTGGGAGTTCAAGTCGGGCAAGAAGGTGGTCTAGCGCCCGATCGGCGCTGCGATCTTCGCGAGCATGTCCGGTCCCTGGCCCGTACGTATGAGGTGAGGATAGCGCTCGCCGCCGCGATAGACAAGCAGATATGTCCGGAAGAACGTGTCGTCGTCGCCGAGCAGCGCGATGGGTGCACCGCTGCGCTGTGACGCTTCGAGCGCAGCGCGCAAGAGATCTCCGCTGAACTCACGGCCGTTCACGGCCACGATCTTGACGCCTTGCGCGAGCCCGGCTTGCCACGCGGGTGACGGATCGCGCACCGCACTCACCGTACCGTCGCCATCGATGCGCAGCCCGAGCGAGTACCAGGCATCTGTCTGGTCGCTGTCGTGGTTCGCAACGTCGACGAGATTCGGCGTCGCCGTGTACACGAGGCGCCAGCCCGAACGTTGCAGCCAATCATCCGGCGGGTGGACGGCGACCTCGTAGATCGTTCGTTGGAAAAAGCCGTGCCAATCGTAGGGCACGACCGTGCCGAGGAGCCGCTCCACGTCCTCGCGTGTGTACGTGACGACCTCGGGGCCGGTGTCGGGCGGCCCTGCAAACGCGCGCAGAAAGTCTTCGAGAGATTTCTGGCCCGCGCTCTGCTGGCGGATGATCGTGTCGACGTCGAGCCAGACCAGCTCGCCCTCGTAGTAGAAGTCGTCCGTCGAACGGCGCAGCGACGGATAGTCGCCTTGTGGGTAGTAGAGGTAAGGGGCCGCGACGGCGGTGTCCACGAGGGGGTCGGCGAGCCTGCCCGGCTCTGCATCTTCGCGCGCGTAGACCGACGCCATGTATTCCGGGAAGATCTTGGGATCGCGGATCCCTATCCGAAACGAGAGCAGGTCGCCGAGATACTGGTTGAGACCCTCATAGACCCAGAGAAGATCCGTCTGCATCGGGATCTGAAAATTTGCGGTCGCAAGATCCGCAGGCCGGCGGTACTTGCCGTTCCACGAGTGCGCGAATTCATGCGTGAGCGCATCACCGTCCGAAATGCGCTTGTCTGGGTTCGAGAAGTAGTCCGTGGGCAAGCGGTTGTCGCTCGACTGATGATGTTCGATGCCGTCCTCCGGAAACGCATCCGTCAGGACGACGAGCGTGTGATGGACGTAGAAGTGGCGAGCGTGGAACATGGCGAGCGCCTGGGGTACCATCCGCCGATATGCGGCGAGCAGGTCAGGCGGGATCTCCAGATTGTCCGGGGTCTCGGCGAAGACGTCCATCTGTGCGGATGCCGGTCCGTTCGACCAGATCGTGTAGTGCTTTGCGTACGCTCCGCAATCGAGCGGCGAATCGACGAGCGTGCGCAGCGTCGTCTGGTCGAAGTCGATGCGCGCGCCGCTGCGCTGGGCGATAGGCAGCGCGGTCGCGAAGTCCCAGCCTTGCGGCAGCACGATGCTGGCTTTCACGTACACGTCGCCGGAGTCGGTGTCGTTTTGATAGACGAGATCGCGGTTCCAGTTAACGACCGCGAGGTGACTCGTCGCCATCTCGTCGTTCGGGGCGTTGACGAGAACGTCGAAATCCACCTCGATCGCCGTCGTGCCCGGCGGCACGAGCACGTGGAAAGCGAACAGATCCACAGGGTCGCGCGACCAGGGAAGAGCTGCTCCGTTCGACGTGACCCGTACGGTCGCCACGTCGTAGATCGGTCCAGTCGGGCTGTGCTCACCTGGTATCCACTTCGGATAGACGAAGGTGAACGGTCCAGGAGCGACCGGCAACGTGACATGCGCTACCATGATACCCCGCGATGCGTCGCGCGCATCGAGCAGGACGATCATCGGTTGCGTGGCGGTCGCGAGCGACACCGCGTTCGCATTGGGTTCGTCCGCAAGCGCGTGTGTGGCGCAGCATAGCAGAAGAGCAAATAAGGCGGCTAGTCGTCGCACGGTCGACTCCTCGAAGCAGCCCGCACGCTTAGGTGCTCGCAGAGCCAACTCCGCTCTGGAGAAAATGGCGTACGGCATCGGTCACGATCTCGGGGCGCTCGAGATTCGGCAGATGCCCGGCTTGCGCGACCCCGACGAATTGCGCGCCCTGGATCGCGCCGGCCATGGCACGCGCCTCTTGCTCGCTGACGTATCGGTCGTCGAGCCCGTGCACGACGAGGACTGGGATCCGCAGTTCTCCGAGGAGCGGTGTCGAGTCCGGGCGCGATGCCATCGCTCGCTGCGCCGCCGCTACGCCTGCCGGGGTGGCGTCGTGTACGAGCGCACGAACGCGCTTGACGACTGCCGGGCGCTGCTCGAGCGTCGCCGCGGAAAGCGCGCCAAGGTGCCACTCGTCCTCGAGAAACCCGCATCCCTCGCGCTCGACCCGGTCGGCGAGCGCCAAACGGTTGGTGCGGGCGGTCTCTGCGTCGGCCGAGGCTTTGCTGTTCAGCAGCACGAGCTGCGAGACAAGAGCTGGCGCGACGCGCAACAGCGCGAACGCGAGATAGCCTCCCATCGAGCAACCGGCGACCGCAGCACGGGTGACGCCCTCTCGCTTCAGGCGGTCGGCGATCTCTCGGGCGAGCTCGTCTAAGCTGCCCGCGATCTCAGCTGCGGCTGAGGCGCCAAACCCCGGCAGATCCGGAGCCCAGACCTTAGCGAGCTCGCTGAAGCTTGGCAGCTGGTCGTCCCACATCGCAGCGTTCAAAGGGAACGCATGCAACAGCAGGAGGGGCGGCCCGGAGCCGCGCGTGTGAAATATGATCTGCGTCATACCGACCTGGTCCGAGGCCCGAGATATATGGGCAAAAGCTCTTTGATTAGTCGACCCGCCGAAACGTTACATTCCCACACGAACATGCTTCGATTTCGAACGACAGGGCATACTCCGTCGTCACCTTTCCGCACGCTTCGCACCGGTACGTGCCCGGTCCGGCGAGCTGTCCGACTGTGAACTGCTGCTCATCCATCCGGTCCACTCCGTCTGCTCGGACACAAACGCAACTCCTCGCTAGTCGTATGAGCATGCAAGACTCAGTCGAGAACCTCCTGGAAAATCTGTTGCAAGGCCCCGTCGAACCCAACGCGGACGCTTGGAACCGTTTTGGCGAACATGCAGAGCACGGCATCCGTTGCCCGCTCTTCAAGACCGACAAGATGTGCCAGGCCTGCTGCGAGCACTTCACTCGCGATCTCTTCGACGGAGCCCGGATCGAGTCTGCATTCGACGATGCGTACACGCGGTTTCGCTTGACGGCGCGGCGCGAAGTGAGCCGGCCGGTCTTCCGCCATCTCGCCTCGTACGCATGCCGCCGCTGCCCGAACAACCCGCTGCGCCAGGTCCCGGCAAACGAACTGGAAGGCGACAGCGACTAAGGCTCACGCACGACGCTAACACACAAAACGCATGGGGGCGATTGAAAAATCGCCCCCATGCTTTTTATCCAAGCGCAATGTAGGAGGCGATTGGAAATCGCCCCTTGCGCTAGCGGTCAGACTTTACTGGGTCGGCGCTTGTCCGCTGACACCGACCGCCTGGAGCGCTGCTTGCACTTGGCCGAGCGCTTGCTGCAGGAAGCCGATCGCCTGCTCCTTGTGGCCCGAGTAGTCGTTCGGGTCTCGCTGAAGCATGGTGATGAGATGGCCCAAATTGCGGTCGGCATGCTCGAGAAGCGCATTGGGGTTGGGCGACGACATGCCACGCGGGCCGGCGCCGAATCGCCCCTCTCCAGGCTGGCACGGATCGGTGCCGCCCGGCGCATTCGACTGCGTGGGATCGGTCGTGTCCGCGAGCACAGCCCCGGCCGCGACGAGAGCGCCTGCGCCGGCGATAGCTGCGGTGATGAATTGCTTTCGTTCCATGGTGGTGGTCTCCCGATCGTGTCAGTTCACACGAAGTTCAAGGTGGTGAAGGATCCCCCCAAGATGGGCGCTGAGTCCACGCCCAACCACCGCTCGAGCACGGTCGCGTACACCGAGCGGAAATCTGTGTGCCATTTGAGGTTGCCGAAGTCGAGATCCGACAGGCTGGGATGATCGCCGTAGATACCGCCCTTCACCCCGCCGCCGATGAGGAACATCGGCGCCGCGGTGCCGTGATCGGTGCCGCGATTCGCGTTCTCTTGCACGCGCCGTCCGAACTCTGAGAAGGTCATGGTCAGCACCTGGCCGTCAAGCTGGTGGGCGGCGAGATCGTCGTAGAACGCCTTCATCCCGCCCGAGAACTGGTCGAGCAGCCGATCCTGCGTGCCGCGCTGCTGGGCGTGGGTGTCAAACGAGCCCAAGCTGACGTAGATCACCTTGGTGCCGACGCCCGAGGCCACCACGGCCGCCGCGAGGTTCAGACCCTGTGCGAACGGCGTCTGGGGATAGTCGACTGCAGGTTTGTAGCCCGCCACGAGATGCGGCAACTCGGCCGAGCTCGCGTTCGCGTCGTGTTCGACCTCTTGCACGAGCTTCAGATAGGGGCTTTGAAACGCATAGTCGGCGGCCGAGCCGTTGAGGATCGCATCGGCTGAGGACTGCTCGTCGCGCGCGCCCTTGAACCCCCCGGTCTTGAAGTTCTGAATCGTCGGCACGTCTGTCTCGTTGGAAACCATCATCTTCGGCAGGATCGGACCGATGGCGACGCCTTTGAACAGATTGCTCTTCGGCATGCCTGAGTCGTCGAGATAACGGCCCGCCCAGCCGGTATCGAGGATCGTGTCCGGAGCGGCCGTCTGCCAGATCTCGGTGGAGCGGAAGTGTGACAAGTTCGGATTCGGGTAGTGCACGCCCTGAAGAACCGCGACCCGCTGCTGGTCGTAGAGCGCTTTGATGCCGGCGAGCTTCGGGTTAAGCCCGAGCCCGCTGTCGAAGCGCAGCACGTCGCCTTCCGCTACGTTGATCGTCGGCCGCACTTGATAGTAGGTGGGATCTCCGAACGGCACCACGGTGTTGAGGCCGTCATTGCCGCCCTGCAAGTTCACGACGAGCAACGTGCGCGTTCCTGACGATCCGGGCGAGACGACCGCACCAGCCGCGCGCGCGGCCCGCGCGAAGATCGAGTCGATGGCCAGGAAGCCGGCGAACGCGCCGACGCTTTGCTGGATGAATTGCCGTCGTGTGTTCATGGATCGAATCTCCTCTGGGGCGACTTAACAGTCGCCCCCTACAGTTTACGCAAGTTGGTAGGTCGGCAGGGCCATCGCAAGGCTCACCGCTCCACGAACTTTCTCTTCAAAATTCTCGCCGTTGAGCATCACTTGGTTGCCGACGCCGTCCGACACCACATACTCGAGGATGTCGTGCTGCTGCTCCGGCGTGGCGTCGCCTTGCACCACAAGCTCCAAGACGCTGACTGTGAGCGATCGCGCATCGCCGGGCTTTGCGTCGGCCACCCACTGCTCGGGCGGCGCGAGATCGCCGGCCGGCGAGAAGAAGACTTGAGGGTCCATGCCTTGCGGCAGCGGGACCTGCTGGGCCGAAGCCATGCTCATCATCTGGTCCGAGGCGGCGGGCTTGAAGGAGACCAGCTGGTTGAGATAATTGAGACGCGCCTGGTACGTACCGGTGTTGAGCCACAGGCTGCCGCCGGGCCAGCCGGCGACGTTTGGCGGTTGCATGGGAACTTGGCCCATCTGCACCATGGCTTGCAGCGTTCGCGCACCGACCTCGGTGGCGCCGAGCATCTTCATCGCGCCGATCGTCACTTCGAGCGGGCTCTTCACAAGCGCCCGGTATGCCCGCGGCGAGTAGAAGACGTTCGAGCGCAGCAAGATGCCCATGAGCCTCGCGGTGTCGTAGTTGAGCCCCCGGAACTGATCGGCGACGGCTTCGATGAGCTCAGGTTCAGGATCGTCGTAGACGAAGGCGCGCAGGAACTTACGGGCCATGAAGCTGGCCGTCACGGGTTGCGCCATGATGATGTCGATGATGTCATCGCCTGTGAAGTCGCCCGTTCGGCCAAGGAAGGTCTTGTCGCCATCATCGTGCAGCCTCGGGTTGAACACGGACTCCCCTGTGAAACGATCCACGGTGAACCCGGTGAAGGCCCGCGCCGCCTGGCGCACATCTTCCTCGCTGTAGTTGCCGACGCCCATCGTGAAGAGCTCCATGAGCTCGCGCGCGTAGTTCTCGTTGGGATGCTGCGCGCGGTTCACCATGCCGTCTAAATAGTGGAGCATGGCCGGGTCGATCGTGACTTCGTGCGTGAGCTCGGCGTAGTTGCCGAGCGCGAAATGACGGAAGAGCGCGTATTGATCGACCATCATCTGCGGCGTGATCCCCTTTTGCGCGATACCGCTCGTGAAGTGGTTGCTCCAGAAATAGGTCATGCGCTCGCGCAACGGGTCTTGGGTGCGCAAGCAGCGGTCGAGCCACCACATGTCGGTGAGGATCGTCGCGTTGCGTCGCTGGGTCTTGTCGCCCGTGGGGCTCAGGTCGTAACTGATGTCGCCCGTGGGTGCCGCGGGCAACTGGTCGGGGCCGAAGTGGATCAGGTGTGTGACGGTTGCGTCCATGCCGGCGCTCGTCGCGGCGGCTATCTCTTGGGGCGAGCCGCCGAAACCTGCCCGGCGCAGAAGGTGCGCGGCGCGGCGCGCGTCCCATGGGCCGCGGTACTGGTCGAGTGCGGTTGACAGGTCAAGCGTACCCGCTGGACGATACTCAGCGGGCTGGACGTCGGCGCTCATGAGCATGCTCCTGTTCCCATCTTATCGTTATCGACGTGAGAGCGGCTTGAAGCCGTCGTGAGACTTCCATGAGAAAGCCTTCTGAGCGGTGGGCTTGGTCACAACCATGGAACGTCGGGTTCCGGCACAACGTCACCGCCTTCATATAGAAGTAGCGGTGGTGGGCCATAGGGCAAGAGCCGGGGACCGCCCAACCGGCCTTCGATGCGCTACGATGCCATTATCGTAGGGGGCGGCCACAATGCCCTCGTGGCCGCGGCCTACCTGGCACGCGCCGGGCTGTCGCCGCTGCTCCTGGAGCGAAGCGAGCTTCTCGGGGGAGCCGCGGTGAGCGAGCACCCCTGGCCGGGATGGACCGTCTCGGCGGCTTCCTACGTCGTCAGCCTCCTCCACCCGGACATCATCCGGGACCTGGATTTGGAAGCGCACGGCTACCACGCGTACCTCAAAAACCCAAGCTCGTTCACCGCCTCTCCGGACGGCCGTTCGCTTCTGCTCTCACGCGATCGCGAGCAGACGGCGCGCGAAGTTGCGGTCCACTCGAAGAGCGACGTCAAGGGGCTCCCCGCGCTCGACGAGCTGCTTTGCCGGCACGCGCGTGAGATCTTCGACGCGCTGCTCGTGCCCGAGCCGCGCTTCGACCGGCTCTCACAGGCGGCGCAGCGGATGTTCTTAGGCTCCGCCGCGGAGTTCGTGCATAGCTATATCGAAACGCCGATGCTGGCCGCCGCGATCGCGAACGATGGGATCGTGGGCACGTTTGAAGGCCCGCGAAACCCTGGCACCGGTTATGTCTTGGCGCACCACTACGCGGGGCGCGCGATGGGTATCCAAGGCGCCTGGGGCTACGTGCGCGGCGGCATGGGCTCGATCTCCGCGGCGATCGCAAGCAGCGCCCGTCAACACGGCGCGCAGATCCGCACGAATGCCGAGGTGGCGTCCCTGCTCGTGCGAGATGGCAAAGCTGTGGGCGTGGTGCTCGCGGATGGTTCGGAGCTTGAGGCTGCGGCTGTCCTCTCGGGGGCAGATCCGCTGACCACGTTCTGCAGACTTACGCCTGCCGAGGTCTTGGAGCCCAAGTTCTTAGAGCGCGTGCGCGCTTGGCGATGCGACGGGCCCTCGCTGAAGCTCAACCTCGCGCTCGGCGAGTTGCCGCGCTTCAGTTGCCGCCCCAACCTCGCATCGGATGGGCACCTCAACGCGACGATCCACATCGCGCCCGATATCGACTATCTCCAGCGTGCCTACGAGGAGGCCACAAGAGGGGTGCCTTCGTCTGCACCGATGCTCGAGATGTTCTTGCAGACGCCGAGCGATCCGAGTCTCGCGCCGCCGGGCAAGCACATCCTCTCCGTTTTCGCGCAGTACTACCCATACTCGCGCAGCGACGG
>DASPVP010000153.1:0-4517 GCA_035622315.1 Candidatus Acidiferrales bacterium
ATCCGCCGCCGTTGGATTCGGTCAGCCACAACACCGTGTTGTAGCGGATGTCGTCCGGATCCCAGTCAGCGTCCGCGGGCTGGTCCTTCACCTCGATCGCATCGCTGATGCCCACTTTCGCGAACGCGTCGTTCCAGCGCAAAATGGCGGTGCGGATCACATCGCGATAGCGCGTGGGAATCGAATTCGAGAGGTAATAGACGATAGGTTGCTTCGCGGGCGAGACCGGCTTGGTCGGATCCGAGGGCTGGAGGTTCCAACGGATGACGTAATGGACGACCCGCGTGTAGTCCGTGTCTTTGGCGAAGTTGAGATAGGCGGAGTCGAAGTAGCCGATGCGATCGTCGGCAAGGCGCGGCATGTAGCCCGTCTCGTCTGGCGGCTGCATGATGTTGTAGACGACCCGCATGCCGAAGGAACGCGGGTCGGGCACGTTGTCGACCACTTGCGGGTTGTCGCTGCGCCAGGTCTGGTCCGCGTCGATCACCACGTTTTGCGGGAACGCTTTGGTCGGACCGAAGAGCGTCTCGTCGGGATCCAAGTTGTACGCCTGGTCGGGATGATCGGGTCCCGTGATCTGCCGCAGGGCCGTGCCCAAGTCGAAGACATCGCCGAGCAAGAACGAGACGTCGAAGACCACGTGGCCTGTGGCCGCGTCGGTGGCCACGATTGGGGCTACGGCGACGACCGAATTGGCGAACGTTCGCGTGATGGCGCGCTGCGCCGGGTCGTTGCCTGGGGCGATGAAGTACTCGTTGGGCAGCGTGATCACGATCTTGTCATCGTTGCGGGTGAAGCGCAGGATGTGTGCGTTGAAGGCCGCGCTGATGCCGCCCGGTATCAGGCCGTAGCCCCCAAGACCGTTCGCAAGCTCGGCCGTCATGATGTAGTCGGTGTCGAGCTGCGTGGGCGCGAGCTCGAGGAAGACCTTGCCATCCTTACGGATGACGTTGAAGAGCCCGTTTTGGACCTGCGCGCCTTGCACGAACGTGCTGTAGGCCACTGGCCCGCTGTCCGGACCGCTGTCGTCGGCTCGAACCACCTGCGGCGCGAGCACGATCAGGCAACAAAAAAGCATGCATGCGCGAAGGGTCTTCAATCGTGCCTCCCTTGGAACGTCGCCACCGAACGAGGATGGACGACCTTGCGGCCGCCCCGGTTTCGCGTACCTTGTGCGCCGAGACTTTTTAGGCCTCTAGAACGTTAATGGAAACGGCGGCTTGCCAGTACCCCTGTTTGACGAGGGTTCGGGCGGTCTGCGAGCCGCCTCTTTCAGGGATTTCTCGCGACAGCTGAAATTCCGACGATCGCGCAGAGCATCGCCGCGCTGCTCAGCATCACCCACCAGTCTCCCGTTCCCAGCACGCCCACGATGCGGTCCACCGTGACTGCAAGCGTGGCGAGGATGATTGCCGCATGCCAGAAACGCGCGCGCGCGAATGCCAGGACAGCGGCGGCGATGAGCAACGCATTGACGGCCACCGCGACGATTTCTGAAGGATCGAAGCCGCGTCCCAGGCCAGCGGCCAGCGCGTCGGCGAGTCCCAAGAGCGCCCAGACGATCGCGACGATGCCGACGGACACGCGCGCGATGTTCGCGAGGGAGACCCGAGTGGCCATCGGTCTCTTGGTTGCATCCGCGCCGAGCGCGAACCTCTGACGCGAGTGTGGCTCGTCCGAGAGGAAACTTTTCGTCGCACGTCAGAAATCCGCGTTCTTGCCGATTCTTGACGGCAAGTCATCGTTGCGTCCTCGGAAAGGCGACGTTCGTGCTCAAAGAGCTGCACAGCGATCTCGATCTCGTCGAGACACGAAACGAAATCCGCGCACGCCTGCGAGAGTATTCCGACACCGGTGCCGAGGGACGATCGCGCGCAGAACGCGCGGACGACGCGTGGCGTCTCGTGCAGAACGTGCTCGCCGAAGAGATCGCGTCGCTCAATGCGAACCTCGACCCGCGCGCGCAGATCCTCGAGCGTGATCGTCTTGCATTGCCGGATGGGAGTCAGTCCATCGAAGTCGTGTATCACGACCAGAAGTTTTCCATCCAGCGCTCGAAGGACAGGCTTTCGCTTGCGCTCGTCGATGCCTCGGCTGGCAGGCTGCCGGTCGAAGCGGTGGGCAGCAAGCTTTTCATCGCTGGCGAACCCATCGGATCCGCCATCTTGGCGGCGATCGGTCGCCTCGTGGAGCGGGCCACCGCCGGCATCAAGCCCTCGCGCGACAAGAACCGCTACATGGCGCTTGAGATCTCCACGGAGTGCGCCAGCAAGGTCGAAGCGGCGCTGAACTTGGCTGACGAGAACGGGTTTCGCTTCGTGGAATCCTATCGGACGAGAACGCCCGAAAGACGGGTCTTCCTCTTCAAGCGGCGCAGCCCCAAGCAGGCCTAAGCCCGGCCAGTCCGCTCCCCTCTAAGACGCGATCGCGGCGAGCAGCTCGTTTGCAGCGCGCCTCCCGCTTGCGTATGCGGCGCCAACGGTCGCAGCGATGGGCCGCGACTCTGTCTCAGAACCGGCCCAAAAAAGCGCTCCCGTGTCGGCGGCTGCAAGCCGCGCTCTTGCCGAGGCAGCACCCGGGCGTAAGTACGTGTAGCCGCCACGCGCGAACGGATCCACGCTCCAATCGATGCGACGCCACGTCTCGAGCTGCAGCCGCTGCCTTGGGAAATGGCCTCGCAGATCGTCTATCACGCTCGCGATCGCCGCATCGTCGTTCAGCTGCGACAGCGCGGCAGCTCGCGCTCCGGTGCAATAGGCCGTCATCACTGGCACCGTAGGTTGCGCGCGATAGAAAACATTCCAATACAACGTCGCGGGCCCCGAACCGCAGCACAGCATCGCCATCCGCTCGGGCCAAAGCGGTTGGGCGAAACGCAGCACGATCTTCTGCACGGGTCCCATGACCATCCCTGCCAACGCGTCTCGCTTGGCCGCCGGCAATTCCGGCGCAAAGCCGACCGTGTCGAGCACACCCGGCGGGAGCGTGTTGATGGCACAGCGAGCGACGCGCTCGTTGCCGGCAAGGTCGCGAACCCGCACCTCGCGTGCGGACCACTCGATCGTCCGAACGATGAAACCGAATTCGACGTCCAGACCGCGGCCGATGAACTCGACCAGTCGATCGTAACCCTCGTTGACGCGAAAGTCCGGTGAAGTTTCGAGCGCCACGACGCCGTCTGCCAGCATGCCGTGGATGCCGATATCGTCAAGACCGCCGGGCAGATGCGAGGTGAAGACCATCTCCGCGAGCGCGCGGGCCCGTCCGCGATACGCTGCGCGCTCGAGGAATTCACGGGCGGACTCGTCGCGCAGTCCGATCCGTCCGAGACGGCGCATGATGTCGAACGAGCCCCAGGTATCTGGGTGAAAAAGCTCGCGGGGCAGCCAGTGCGTGCCGTGCCCGATGTCGATCCAGATCGCGCTCAGCGCATGCGAGTTCGGGCGGACCGACAAACCCGCAGCTTCGGCCTCTGGCAGCAAAGGGGAATCGCCGCCGTGGATCAATTCGGCGCCGCCTTCCACAGGGGCGTCGCAAAAGTCGCGTAGTGTGTGGATGCGCCCGCCGATGCGCCCGCGCGCCTCGAGCACGGAGACTCTGAGCCCCGCGCGAGTGAGATCGCGAGCTGCCGTCAACCCAGCCATGCCGGCGCCGATCACGATCGCGTCGATCATGACGCTCTCCAAACGAGGCGTGGAGAGAAGTCCGGTGCGAGCGTCTTAGTGCGGGGTGACGTTCTTGAGCGTGGGGACGGGACCGAAGTGCTCGGCGACCGCGTCGCGCGGACAGAAGCGGACGAACAGCGCGGCGATGAGCGCGAGCAACGCGACATCATCGATCGCGCCTAAGATGGGGACGTCCCCCAACAGATCGAGCGGTGAGACCGCCACAAGCGCGGCGAGGCCGGCGAAGACTTTCAGCGTGGGCGAGACGCGCCGGTCGATGAACAGGCGGCCGAGCCGCATGGCGTAGCCACGCAAACCCCAGAAGAACTTCAAGCGGAGCAATAAGGCGAGCATGCCTGCTACTTCGCCCTGGCTGCGGATACGTCCCGTGCACGCGCGAGGTCGGCGAGCAGCGCGTTTGAGCCACGCAATCCCGGCGCACCGGAAACACAGCCGCCGGGATGAGCGCTGGATCCGCACAGGTAAAGTCCCGGCACCGGCGTTCGCACGTCGAAGCGGTTCTCGAAGATCTGGCCGGGCAACAACTCTCCATGGAAGATGTGCCCCCGCGGTAGACCGAAGCGCGCCTCCAGATCCGCCGGCGTGAAGAGCTGGCGCTCCAAGACGGCTCCCGGCACGTTGGGCGCGTAGGTGCCGATCGTCTTGACGATCGCGTCGGCCGCCTCATCCCGGCGAGCTTGGGTCCACGGACCGTCGCTGCGCGAGTATGGGTAGTACTGCGCGAAAACGGAGAGGATGTGCTTGCCCGGCGGCGCGAGACTCGGATCGCTCGGCGTCTGCAAGAACATCTCGAGCATCGGTGCAGACGAAGGCACCCCTCTTGTGGCCTCC
>DASPVP010000154.1:0-3668 GCA_035622315.1 Candidatus Acidiferrales bacterium
GAATTCTTCGCTCGTGGCCCCAGTCGAGGTCGGTGACGGCGCGCTGACGGGCGCAGGTTCGGTCGTTCTCAAAGACGTGCCCGCCGGCGAACGCGTCGCGGGCAATCCCGCAAAGCCACTGCGCAAGAAAGAGTCGCTGGAACCGACCTGAGGAGGCTGTGGAAACAGCGCCGGCGTGACGCCTCAAGAGGGCCTTGGGATCGTGCTTGCAGCGGTTGCGATCGTTGCGGGACTAGCTTTGGTTTGGCAACAAAGGAAGGCACAACGCGCACTTGCGCGCGCATCGCGCGCGGAACGAACCCTGGCGTTGCTCAGCTCGCTCGCACCTGCACTCACACAAGCCGCGACGGAATCCGAACCGGTGACCTGCGAGCGGATCGCGGAGCGCTTCCAAGCCCTCGTGCCCGTGCAGACGTTCTTATGTCTGCTCGCGCGGAGCGGACAGCTCGTCATCGGAGCAAAATCGGACAGTGGCTTCGCCGGTTTCTTACGTCTCGGCGATCCATGCGACGGCGATTCGATCGTGGATTGGGTCGCGGGGAATGGTCGCAGCGCGCTCATAGGGCCAAACCACGATCTCCTATCTCCGGTGTCGCGCCCCGTGGGCCCGCTCGTGGGGAGTCGCGACCGGGTCTGGGCGCTCTGCGTGCCGATGGTGCAACAGCGAGGCTACGGCTTGCATCCACGGCTTGTCGGAATGCTCTACGCGGAGCGCCGCCGCGAGGAGCCATTCTCTGATGAGGAGATAAGCACGGCGGAGCTGGTGGCTCGTTTCGCTGCCGATGCTTTGCTCCGGGCCCAGTTCTCAGATGAAGTCAAGCGGGAGTCAGAAATCGATCAGCTGACCGGTTTGCTGAGCCCAGCCGCGTTTCGTAAGCGATTGCGCCAGATGATGGAAGCGCGAAGGCACCCGGCGGAAGGCGAGCGTGCCGACGTCGCGCTCTTCTTCATCGACACCGATAAATTCAAGCTTTGGAACGATACGTTCGGCCACGTCGTGGGAGACATGGTGCTCAAGCGGCTGGCGGCGATTTTTGCTGACGTCGCAGCAAGCGGCGGCTTTGCCGGGCGCAACGGGGGCGACGAGTTCTGCATCGCGTTGGTCGATCGCACGAAGGACAACGCGATCGAGGTCGCCGAGCAGCTACGGGCTCGAGTGCAAGTCACTGATCTCGGCGCGTCCGGTGATGGCCATCCCACGCCGCAGATCCCAGTGACGGTCAGCATTGGGGTGGCCCACTTCCCAGTAGACGTGCCCCAAGGGGCCCTGACGCCCGCCGACCAGCTGCTCGAAGCCGCCGACGCGAGAATGTACGAGGCCAAGCGCGCGGGCGGGAACAGCGTGGCTTACGCGCGCACGCGCGCGCTCCCAACCAAAATCCGCTACCCGGGAGAGGGCCCGATCCCTCGCCGTTGATCCTCCGCGAAGTCCAATTCCGGGAGGCGCACACCAGGCAGCCGGTCCAACTAGGACGCGGTCGCACACTCCACTGTGATCGGGAGGTTCCTCATGTCGCTCGAGCTGCTCAACACCCTTGGCACGCTGCTCACCGTCGCGATCGTGTCCGCGACGGCGATCGCCGCGCTCGTCCAACTGCGCCACCTGCGCGCCGGCAACCAGATCAACGCGATGTTGAGCATCGGCGACCGGTTCCAAAGCGCAGAGTTCAGAAACGAGTTATACCTCGTGCAGACAAAACTGCCGGGATTGATGGAGCAGGAGGACTTCCGCAGGTTCGTGGCCAGCATCGCGCTGCAAACGCCTGTCCCTGAGGTGAGTCCAATCTACCGTGAGGTGCGCGATGCGGCGATCACCGTCGGCAATGTGTACGAAGAGCTCGGGATATTGGTGCGCAATGACATCATCGACAGGACCCTGTTCCTCGATCGCTATTGCACCGTGATCATCGGCGCCTGGTCCCGCTTGGAAAAGTTTACCGCTTTCATCCGAAAGGTGCGAAATGACGACGCGACATGGGAGAACTTCGAACTGATCACGGTGTTCTCAAAAGAATGGTCCACGAAATACCTGACGTCGTATCCCAAAGGCGTTCCTCGCTTGAATCCAACGTGCTCGTGGCCCACTCCGACCCTTTCTGCTTCCGCCTGAGGAACGTGGCGCGGGCTCTTCCCATCGATCAGGCGTTGACATTGCTCATGTCCGCATAGCGATCCCCGCGAAACGCTCCCGGGGCCGTCAACGCGTCGATGCGGGCGACGTCCGCAGCGCTCAAATCCACATCCACCGCCGCGCAATTCTCCTCGAGGTGCTTGCGGTGCCGAGAGCCTGGAATCGGCACGATGTCATGGCCCTGGTGCAGGAGCCACGCGAGCGCGAGTTGCGCCGGCGTGATATTCTTCTCGCGTGCGAGCGCCGCGAGCGTGCTGACTGTGGTGAGGTTCGGATCCAAGTGTTCTAGCGCAAAGCGCGGGTGGCGGCTCCGCCGGCTGTCGTCCGGTGCGAGATCGTGATGGCCCTTGATGGCGGCGGTGAGCAGACCTCGACCGAGCGGGCTGTAGGCGACAAAACCGATGCCGAGCTCGCGGCAAGCCGGCAAGATCTCCGCCTCGACGAAGCGGGTGAACAGCGAGTACTCGGTCTGCAGGGCGGTGATCGGATGGACCGCGTTCGCGCGGCGCACCGTAGCCACCGAAGCCTCGCTCAAGCCCAGATAACGTACCTTGCCCGCTTTGACCAGATCGCTCATCGCGCCCACCGTCTCTTCGATCGGCACGGTCTTGTCGACTCGGTGCTGATAGTACAGGTCGATGTGGCTCACACCGAGCCGTTTCAGTGAAGCTTCGCAGGCCTTGCGCACGTAGTCGGGTTTGCCGTTGATGCCGATCCAACGCCCATCCTCGTGGCGCTCGTTGCCGAACTTCGTGGCCAACACGACGCGGTCACGCTTGCCTGCGATCGCGCGACCCACGAGGCGCTCGTTTTCAAACGGGCCGTACATGTCCGCCGTGTCGAGAAAGTTACAGCCGAGCGCGATAGCGCGATGGATCGTTGCGATCGATTCGATCTCGTCGCTCGGACCGTAGAAATCGGACATGCCCATGCAGCCCAAGCCGATGCTCGAGACGAGCGGACCGACTGGCCCAAGGCGACGTTGTTTCATAATTTCGATCCTTCTCGATGTGAGGAGTGTGGGACCAATTCGCGCGCGGCGCAGCCCGCTCATGCGGATGAGGAGTTCCGCGTGCTCGTCAGAAACGTGCGGAAGCATGACGAAGACGCAAGAGTACACGTACGGCGAGATGACCTGGCCGCACGTCCGGGAAGCGGCCGCCCAAGGGCGGGTCGCGGTCATCCCGGTGGCGACGGTTGAGGATCACGGGCCGCACCTGCCGGTCGACACCGACGTCCGTCTGTGCTGCGCGGCATGCGAGCGTGCCGTCGCGCAAGTCCCCGATCGTGCCATCCTGATACCGCCGGTCATCCACGGCTACAGCCCGCACCACATGGACTTCCCCGGGCCGATCACGATCGGTTGGGATACTTTCATCAAGTACGTCCTCGACGTCTGCAAGAGCGTGGTGGCGCATGGTTTTCGCCGCCTGCTCATCGTCAACGGCCACGGCAGCAACACACCGTTTGTCGAGATCGTCGCGCGGCTCACCGTCGTCGAGACCGGAGCCCTCGCAGCCGCGGTCAACTACTGGAA
>DASPVP010000155.1:0-2432 GCA_035622315.1 Candidatus Acidiferrales bacterium
GGTGCCATCTTGTCGAACTTCGAGGGGCCGATCCCCGAGACGTTCTGCAAGTCGTCGACGCTTTGGAAAGGGCCGTTTTCGGTACGATATTCGACGATGCGGCCCGCCAAGCTCGGGCCTACTCCCGGTAACTGCGTGAGCTCGCTCTCGCTCGCCGTGTTGACGTCAAGGGTTTGTCCTGGCTGCAGTTTGTGGCTCGACCGTCCGCCGCGTCGATGGCGGCTGACCGTGGCGCTTGACGCACCCGTAGGAGCGTCGAAGACAGCTGCATACGCCGGATGCTCACCCTTGCGAGGCACGTCGATCTTCATGGCATCAGCGACCGGTTCGGCCAGATTCAGCTGTTCGAGGTCGGCGTCTGCCAGCGCTCCACCAGCCCGGTCGATGCCGTCCGCTACGCGCGAACCAGGCGCCATGTCGTAGATGCCCGGATGCTTCACGAGGCCGCACACGTAAACGACCGCGCGCACCGGCGCCGGCGCTGCGCTCACATCTGGAGATGGCTGGAGATCGACTGTCGCGAGTGCGGGTGGCACCGTGGCAGTTGCGCCGTCGCCTTGAGAACTTGGCGCGGCCGAACTGTGGCGAGGCGTGAAATATGCCGCAACGGCGCAAAGCGCGATGGCGGCCGCCACGAAAAGACCGATGTTCTTCGTCTTGTCCATGGCGTGGCTTTCACGCCCGAAGCTCGCGCCGTCAAGACGCCGAGCGCGCTACGTCGGCGGGTTAGGCTGCAGGAGGCCGAAGATGTTCCCTTCGGGGTCTTTCGCATAGGCGAGCAGACCCACACCGGGGACCTCGTCCTTTTCGACCACGATCGCTCCGCCCCGCGCGACTACCTCGCGGGAGACGTCGTCGAGCGAGTCGACCGCGATGGTGCACACGTAGGCGTTTGTCGGCGCGCCGTCGGCGGGACGAGAGGTGCGGCGCCGTACGATCGCGCCGTCGATTCCGAAACCATTGCTTTTCGCAGATAGCAGATAGTACTCGATCGGTCCATCCCATTTCGTCATGGTCCAGCCGAAGATGTCGGTGTAGAACTTGGCTGCCTTTTGCGGGTCCGTCGCATGGATCTCAAAGTGGGCGACTGGCATCATAGAGATATCTCTCCGAGTAGAAAGTAGCGATGTTCTAGGGAAGCGATCGTGCCATCCGTATGAAGACGCTCTCGCGCTGACCGAAATGTTGCGGCCAGCGGCGTCGCTCGGAAAACCCGTGGCGCTTCCAAAACGCGAACGCCAACGTGTTTTGCTCGACGACGTTGAGCTGCAACTCGCGCGCACCGGCAGCGGCCGCCTCTTGCGCTAGCGCGTCGAGCACGCTGGCTCCGAGACCAGCGCGCCGCGCAGCTGGGTCGAAGAGCAACAGGCCTATGTACCAGACGCCTGATTCAGGATAGTCGCGAAAGGCGTCGAGCACTCCGAGGAGCCGATTGTCGTCACGCGCGGTGATGCCGACCAGGACTTTGTCGCCCGGTTCCTTGCCTTCTTCGGGTCCGGCATAGAAGACGGCCAAGGCCTCAGCGGGTCCAGGGTCGCGATCCAACACGACGTGGAAATAATCCGCGCAGCGCTCGAGCAAATGCTGCAGCTCGGGCGCGTCCGCGTCGGTCAGCGGATGCGTGGAAAAATCCTGCCCCCGCAGCGCGAACATCATCGGCGGACGATTACGAGCTCGAGCGAGCTTACGATCCGCCGAAGATATCTTTGAGCAGTTGGCCTGCGACCACACCGCCCGCGCCGCCCGCGACCGCCGCTTGCGCCTCGTGCCGCGGCATATACGGAGCGAGCGCGTGTGCGAGCCCCGGCAGCGTCAACGACTGCAGCCACACGTGACCCGGACCGGTGAGCCTTGCTAAGAAGAGCCCCTGATTGCCGAACAGCGCGTTGGCGATACCAGGCACGGTCGTGATGTCGAAGTTCACGGTCTCTTCGAACATGCCGATGTGACCGGGATGGACGAGCAGCGTCTGCCCCGCCGCTAGCTCGTAGTCCACGACCTCGCCGTCGAGCTCGATCCAGGCCTGCGTCGTGCCGCTGATGCGCTGCAGTATGAACCCATCGCCGCCGAAGACGCCCGCACCGAGCGAACGCTGCAACGCGACGCTGACCTCAATGCCCGGCGTGGCGCACAAGAAGCCGTGACGGTGGATCAGGTAGCCTTTGCCCGGCTGCACGTCGATCGGGTGGATCTCCCCTGGGAGCTTCGTGGAGAACGCGACCATGCCGGTGCCGCCTTGCGCGACATACTCCGTCATGAAGATGCCGCCGCCTGCGACCGCGCGCTTGAGCACGCCCATGAAGCTCTTGGCACCCGCCGTCATCGGCGTGGTGTTCATCTGGATGTTGCCGGTGATCCACGACAGCTCGCCCGGTTCGGCGATGACCATCTCGCCGGGTTGCAGGGTGATCTCTAAAACCGGCAGAGTCGTT
>DASPVP010000156.1:0-5931 GCA_035622315.1 Candidatus Acidiferrales bacterium
GGATAGCTCACCCAGCTCTTGCCGCGATGGCGCTCCAGAAATTCCGCGATCCGCATGGCGTTGCGCACGTGCCCGTCCATGCGCACCGGTAGTGTCTCCACGCCTTGTACGAGCAGCCAGGCGTTCATCGGGGACAGGCACGCGCCCAAGTCGCGCATGACCTCGGCTCGGGCGCGTGTGAGAAACGCGTACTCGCTGAACGTATCGGTGAAGCGCACGTGGTGGTAGCTCGGGCTTGGCTCGGAGAGGAGCGGGTGCTTCCCGCGACCCCAGTCGAATTTTCCCGACTCGACGAGGACGCCGGCGACCACCGTGCCATGTCCGCACAAGTACTTCGTCGCCGAGTGCAAGACGATATCCGCCCCGTGCTCGATCGGCCGGCATAAGTAGGGCGTCGCGAATGTGTTGTCTACGACGAGCGGCAAGCCGGCGTCGTGCGCCACTGCAGCGAGCGCCGTAAGGTCGGCGATCGTCCCCGCCGGGTTGCCGATCGTCTCGACGAAGAGGGCTTTGGTGTTCGGCCGGATGGCAGCGGCCATCGCTTCGGGCGCGCCGCCAGGCACAAACGTCGTCTCGATGCCGAGGCGCCGCAACGAGACGTTGAGCTGCGTGACCGTGCCGCCGTAGATGTTCGCAGAGGCCACGAGGTGGTCGCCGCTTTGCGCGAGGCTCAAGATCGCGACCATCTGCGCCGCTTGGCCGGACGAAGCCGCCACCGCTCCGAGGCCGCCCTCCAGGTTCGCGACCTTCTCCTCGAACGATCCCACGGTAGGGTTGGAGATCCGCGTGTAGATGTTGCCGTACGTGCGCAGCGAGAACAGCTCTTTCGCCTGCGCCGTGGAGTCGAAGACAAAGCCTGTCGAAAGCTCGATCGGCGGCGACGTGGCCCCGCTCGTCGCATTCGGCGGCGTCCCCGCGTGCAGCGCCCGCGTGCGAAACCCGAAGCGCCGGTCCGTGCTCATGACCTGCTGTTTAGGAAAGGCGGGTGGAAATCATCCGGCCGCGATACCGGCCGCCGTCAGATGGTGACGCGCACGACCTCTTGGAGCGTCGTCTCGCCGTTCGTCAGGCGGCGCAGCGCGTCATCGCGCAGATCGTTGAATCCCTTCGCCGAAACGTAGTCCAGAAGCTGATTGGAGTCGGCGCCACGCGCGATGAGCCTGCGCAGGCCGTCGTCCACGCCGATCACCTCGTGAACCCCGAGGCGTCCGAAGTACCCTGTGTCGTGGCAGTGCCGGCAGCCCTTGCCGCGGTGCAGCGTGTTCGGCGCCACGAGGGGCAACAGCTCTTGCAACAACAGCGCTTCGTCGTCGGCGACTTCGTATTCATAAGAGCACCGTGGGCAGATCTGCCGCACGAGTCGCTGGCCGATGACGCCGATCAAGGACGACCCGATGAGCGCCGGGTCGACGCCGATATCCACCAAACGCGTGATGGCCTGCACAGCGCTGTTCGTGTGCAAGGTGGAAAGGAGCAAGTGGCCCGTCAGCGCGGCGCGCACGGCCAAATCGGCAGTCTCGCGGTCGCGGATCTCGCCCACGTAGATCACGTCTGGGTCCTGGCGTAAGAGCGAGCGCAGGACTGAGGCGAAGGTCAAGCCGCGCTTGACGTTGATCTCCACCTGGTTGACGCCGCCGACACGGTACTCGACCGGGTCTTCGATCGTCGTGATGTTGGTCAAACCGTCGTTGATCTCTTGAAGGCACGCGAACAACGTGGTCGACTTGCCGCTGCCGGTCGGCCCGCAGCACAGGATCATGCCGTACGGCCGCTTCACGAGCGGCGCGAAAATCTCGTAGTTCTGATCCGAGAAGCCGATGGCCCGCAGATCCTTGAAGGCGGGGTTCTTCTCGAGCAAGCGGATGACGATCTTCTCGCCGTTGACCGTGGGCAGCGACGCTATGCGGAGGTCGGTCTCGCGCTTGAGGTAGCGCATCGAGGCGCGACCATCTTGGGGGATGTGACGGATGGTGATGTCCATACGCGCCATGATCTTGATGCGCGACACGACCGCGGGATAGATGGGCCGTGGCAGCTTGCGGATCTCTTGCAGAACGCCGTCGAGCCGGAAGCGGACGCGGACCGTGTCGTGGTATGGCTCTAAATGGATGTCGCTCGCGCGATACTCGGTCGCCGTCCGCAGAATCGACTCGACGAGCGAGACGATCGGCGTGGCGTCCGACATCTTGCGCAGCGTCTCGAGATCTTCGACCTCTTGGCCTTCCTGCGCGAGGCCCTCGGCCGCGACCGTTGGCAAACCTTGCAGCAAGCGATCCACTGAATGCAGCGTGGTCCCGTGATAGACCTCGTCGATCGCTTTCTCGACGTCCTCGATCAGCGCGAAGCGGATCTCCACTTGATGCTTGGCGCGCAGGAGGATCAGGTCGAGCGTCGGCAGATCGAGCGGGTCTGCCATCGCGACCGTCAGCTTCTCGTCTTCGAGATGCACCGGCACGATGTAGCCCGTGGTGGCGACGCTCACGGGGATCGTCTCGGCCGCGTTCGGGTCGGGCCGGTTGCGCGACAAGTCGACATACGGCACGCCGAAGATCGACCCAAGGAAGTCGTCAAGGCCTTCTTCTGTCGAGAGGCCCGCTTCGACGATCGCCTCTTTCAGCGGCCGCCCCTCGTGCAGACGGGCGTAGAGCAGCTTGTCCGTATCGAGCGGCGTGAGCTTGTGGGCTTGTTCGATGCGCCGGATGATGCGCATGTAGTAGGCGTGATGCGTCGGCGTGAGCGGCTCGCTGCCTTGCTGACGGACCTCGTCATCGATCGGCCGCGAGAAGATCTGCTCGCCGTTGGACGGCGAGTAGATGGCTTCGAAGAGCGCAAAGCGCTCGCTCGAACCAAGATTTTGGAAGTGCGCGCCGTAGATCGTCGACCCTTCGGGGCCCGGCTCTCGCCAGACGACTTCGATCGGCGCGCGCACCTGCTCGCCGCTGGGGATGGCGATCTGCGCGACGCCATGCGTGCCGATGGAGAAATCAGCGCCCGTCGAAAGGCGCATGCCGCCCGCGCTGATATCGGAAGCGAGACCTTCCGCGTTCATCCCGTCGTCGGTGCGGATGCTGACGGGTAGCTTGATGCGGCGGCGTTGATAGCGCCGCCTGGCGCGCTCAGTTTCTTTGGCCGCGCGTTTCAAAAGGACACGTTCCTCCACCGGGGAGCGGGAAGCCTAAGGCGTGTTGAGCAGCTATATGACAGCTTTCGTCACCTGTGTGTGACAGGGCGTCGGGCCCTGTGCACGTCGGGCCTTTTCCGGGTATTTTGTCCCGCTAGCGGGCTACCCCAGCGCCCCCACCAGCTCCCTGACTGCTTCGGCGCTGCGTTGCAAAGCCCGCTCTTCTTCTGCTGTCAGTTTGACCGGGAAGATGCTCTCCAGGCCCTTGGCGCCGAGCTTGCAAGGGACCCCGACGAAAAGGTCGCGGATGCCGAATTCGCCCTGCAAGTAGACGGCGCAGGGCAAGATCTTGTGCTTGTTTTTCAGGATGGCATCGACCATCTCAGCGATAGCGCGCGAAGGCGCGTAGTAAGCGCTCCCCGTCTTCAGCAGGGCCACGATCTCGCCTCCGCCGCCTGCGGTGCGTTTGACCAGCCGCTCGATGGTTGCGGCGTCCATGAGCTCCGTGATGGGAACGCCAGCGACCGTTGAGTAGCGCGGGAGGGGAACCATCTGGTCGCCGTGCCCGCCAAGCACGAACGCCTGCACGTTGTCCACGCTCACACCGAGCTCTTGCGCGATGAACGTCGAGAAGCGCGCGGAGTCCAAGACACCGGCCATGCCTATGACACGCTCGCGCGGAAAACCGCTCTTGCGCCGGGCGACTTCGCACATCGCGTCGAGCGGGTTCGTCACGATGATCAGGATGCAGTTCGGGGAAAGCTTTGTGGCTTGTTCCGTCGCCGCGCCCACGATCTCGGCGTTGGCCCGCAGCAGATCATCTCGGCTCATGCCCGGCTTGCGCGGAAAGCCAGCTGTGATGACGACGATATCCGAGCCGGCGGTCGGTGCGTAGTCGTTTGAGCCGACGATGGAGACGTCGCTGCCTTCGACTGCCATCGACTGGAGCAGATCGAGCGCCTTGCCCTGCGGCACGCCTTCGACCACGTCCACCAAGACGACGTCCGCGAGCTCTTTTGCCGCGATCCAATGCGCCGCCGTCGCGCCCACGTTGCCAGCCCCGACAATGGTAACCTTTTTCCGCATGGAGATGCTCCCTCGCTGATACGGTTTTAGACTTTTCCGGCATGCCTTTTTGAGGCCGCCAAGAGTGGACCTTTGCCCCCTGCGCGAATCGTCACAACTAAGGACCCGACCCGTTCGACGCGGGAACCTTCCGAGGTGCCGAAAATGTCGTCAGCAACCGCGCAGCCGCAGCCGCAACCCGCCGCCGGGCTCAGGGGAGTCGTGGTCGGCGATACCAGGATCTCGTACGTCGACGGCGAGCGCGGGCACCTCATCTATCGCGGCATCGATATCCACGACCTCGCAGCCAATTCCACCTTCGAAGAGGTCGCCTACCTTCTGTGGTTCCAAGCGCTCCCGACCCGCGCGCACCTCGACGCGTTTCGCGCCGATCTGGCAAAGCGCCGCAAACTCCCCGATCCCATCCTGCACATCCTGGGTGAAGTGCCGAAGACGGCCACGCCGATGGACGTGTTGCGCACAGCGGTCTCTGCGATCGCGCTCTTCGATCCGCAGGCGAAAGACATCACGCCCGAAGCCAATCTCGAGAAGGCAAAACGGCTTACGGCCGTCTTCCCGACGATTCTCGCTTCGTTCTATCGCTTGAGCCAAGGCCAGCAGATCGTGCCGCCGCGCGAGGATCTCGACACCGCTTCGAATTTCCTCTACATGTTCACGGGGCAGCTGCCGGATCCGCAAGCTTCTCGTCTGCTGGATGCAGCGCTCGTGCTCCACGCGGATCACGGCATGAACGCCTCGACGTTCGCCGCCATCGTCACCGCAGCCACCCTCGCCGACATGTACGGCGCTGTGACGTCCGCGGTCGCCACGCTGAAAGGTCCGCTCCACGGCGGAGCCAACGAGGGCGTGATCGCGAACCTGATCGAGATCGGCGAGCCGGACGCCATCGAGGACTGGGTCGCCCGAAAACTTGCAAATCACGAGAAGATCATGGGCTTCGGCCATGCGGTCTACAAGACGAACGACCCGCGGGCGGGCGACCTCAAGAAGATCGCAAAGGAAGCTGGCCAACGGGCGGGATCGACCCGCTGGGTCGACATGACCGAACGCATGGAACGGGCTGTTTGGGATCAGCGCAAGCTGTACGCGAATGTCGACCTGTATAGCGCGTCCGTCTACTACACGCTCGGCATACCGCCTGCGTACTTCACGCCGGTGTTCGCGATGAGCCGCATCGCCGGCTGGTGCGCGCACCTCATCGAACAGTACGCCAACAACAAGCTGATCCGCCCGGGCGAGAATTACGTCGGACCGCGCGACGTGCGCTACGTCAAGATCGCGGACCGCGCCTCAGATATCTCGCTCGCCGGCTAGGCCGGGCGCACCCAATCTGACGATATTTTCGTGAACTGGGAAGCGGTCGCCGCCCTCGCAACGACGTTTACGGGCGGCATCATCCTCATCACGGCCATCGTCGGCGTGTACCAATTACGGCAATTGCGAGAACAGCGTCGCGATTCGGCGGCTATCGAACTGGTTCGCATACTCCAAGACACTACATTTGGGCGGGCTTTCCAAGCCGTTTTGTCGCTGCCGCCGGGAGTATCAGCGTCTGAGTTGCGCGCGCATGGCGCAGAGATGGAGGAGGCGGCGACGGTGCTCGCGTTTCGCTTCGAAACTCTTGGCGTGCTCGTCTATCGCGGGACCATATCATTCGAAGTGATGGATGATCTGGTCGGCGCTGGGGTCGTCGCGCTATGGGATCGGCTTAAGGGCCTCACCAT
>DASPVP010000157.1:0-2830 GCA_035622315.1 Candidatus Acidiferrales bacterium
ACACCGTGGCCGACGATCGTGAAATCCGAACCCGTCCGATCGATGTCGAACAGCGCGCTCGGAATGACTTTGTAACCGAGCAACGCGAGCGCGCGCTGATAGAAGTCGCGGCCGGTCAGCGTGATCGAAAGGATCGAGCCGCTCGCCACCACCGACTTCACGCGGCCATCCGGCCAGCGTTCTGTCACCTGCACCGATGTCAGCTCGTTCGGCGGTACGCCGATGACGCGCGCCATCGCGTCGTTCGCCACGGTGTTCGTCCATCGGAAGTAAGGCGAAATCGAGCAGTAGGCCGTGCCTTTGCCGTCTGTGTCGGCCACGCCATTCAAGTACGATGGGGCAGGCAGGCCCGTGAGCTCTTCCGATGATGCCGTGTGTCCTCCGCACGACGACGAGTAGAAGACCGTGGCGGGAGCGCCGCCGAAGGAAACGATCTGGCCTCGCGTATCGTTCGCCGCACCCGTCAGCGTTGGCGCGACGGAGTCGATCCCGGGATAGACTTGGCTTGTGGTGTCATCACGGACATCATACTCCCGGCCGGCATTCGAACGCGCGGCGTGTGCCGCATACGTCCGCACCGCGATCGCCTGCGCGCGCAGCGCCTCGATCGGCCAGCCCGGACTCACCTCAGCCGACATGACCGAGGCGACGTAGGCCTCGACGTCGACGACATTGACTGCGAGAATCTCGCCTTGCCGGAGAGCGACGTACAGCGTACCTGGATAGGTGCGCGTCGTCGTTTGGCCGGCGGCGCTCGTCGCGGAGATAAAAAGCGCCGGAGACCCCGTGAGTTCGAGCACTTGGTCGCCGAAGGGGCTCGTGACGCCATCTCGCGTGACGGTCCCTCCCAGTCCGTCGATGCTCACGCCGCCGATTTCGAGCTTCGACACGCCGATGCTCGAGAAGAGCCGCACGCGAACCGTACCGGCGACATCGCTTAGCGCCGCGCGCGCGGGCTGCGCCGCGAGTCGCGCGCCGAGCGCAAACCCTCCAAGCGTTCCGAGAAAGTGCCCGCGACGCACGACATGGGCTTCCAACTCTGCGACGCCCGACCTGCAGCGCCTGTCAAGGCGTGCGCGCGACCCTTATGGAAATGGCGCGCATGAAGAAGAGTCTCGTCGTTCTTTTTTTGTGCGCGATCGTCGGAGCGATCGCATGCAGCGGCCGCATGACGCCTACCGCCGCCGCTTCCGATTCTGCGAGCACCGCCTCGACGTCGAGCGCCATTCAGGCAAGCGGGCCCTACGCGAAAGCGCCCGCCCTCGGCATCCACATCGGCTCGCTTCCGCACGGCCAATACGACGCGATCACGGACGTGCCAGGCGTGCTCGTCGGCCAGGTGACGCACATCGAAGGTTCGGGCAAGCTCGTGGTCGGCGTCGGTCCTGTACGAACCGGGATCACCGCTGTGATCCCGCGGACGGACATCTGGCATCACCATCTGTGGGCCGCGGCCTGGCCGCTCAACGGCAACGGAGAGATGACCGGCTCGCTCTGGGTCAACGAGTCGGGATGGCTCGAAACGCCGATTGCTCTGACGGACACCCTTTCGGTAGGGCGTGTCGATGACGGCGTCATCTCCTGGCTGATGAAGCAGTCGCCGCAGATCGGCATCACGGAGGACGTACCGCTCCCAGTAGTGGCCGAAGTCAATGACGATTTCTTAAACGATCAGCCCGGCCGGCATAACACGCCGGCGGATGCCGGCGCGGCGCTCGATGCCGCACGCGGTGGGCCGGTGGAACAGGGCGACGTGGGCGCGGGAACCGGCGCGGTCGCCTACGCCTTCCATGGCGGCATTGGAACGGCGTCACGGACGCTCGCCGCCTCCGACGGTGGATATACGGTCGGCGCGCTCGTGAATGTGAATACCTTCGGACGGCGCGAAGACCTCACGATCGATGGCGTCCCCGTCGGCGATGAGATCAAAGACTTGCAGCCGCAGTACCCACACCAAAACGACGGATCCATCATCATGGTGCTGGCAACGAACGCGCCGCTCAACCATCAGCAACTGATCGATCTGTGCGAGCGGGCGGCGTTGGGCTATGCGCGGACGGGTGGATCTTCGCGCGAGGGTAGCGGCGATCTCATCATCGCGTTTTCCACGGCGCAGGTCGTGCCGTACGACACCAACTCCATAACATTCCAGACCACCGTGATGGACCGCGCCTATATCAACCCCGTCTTCTGGGCCGCCATTGAGGCGACAGAGGAGGCGATCATCAACGCACTTCTTGCCGCCCACACGATGACGGGCAGAGATGGCGACACCGTCTTCGCGTTGCCGCACGACCGTCTCGTGCAGATCATGCATCGCTACGGCCGATGATGGCGCCAAGCGGGCATGCGTGAGGCGCGATTCGAGGCGGTGTGCAAGACCGCGGTCCTGACCATCGCCGGCGAGACCTTGCGCGTCGCTTGGACGGGCTCTGGGCTCGCTGCGGTCGAGCGGGAACATCTGCGAGCGCGGCGCGAGTTGGAGCGTCGTCTCAAGATGCGCACGGTCGAGACGACACCGCCACAGGTCATCGGGGAATTCCTGAGCTTGGCTGCTCGAGGGAAGGGCGAAGATATTCCGCTCGATCTTAGCTGGGCGCGAGAATTCGAACGCGAGGTGCTCGAAGCGGCCCGCCGGATCCCCTACGGGCAGACGAGGTCGTACAGCTGGCTCGCCCGCGAAGCTCGGCGGCCGCTGGCCGTACGCGCGGCGGCAAGCGCGATGGCGCGCAACCCGCTGTGGCTCTTGGTGCCCTGCCATCGTGTCGTCTACGCGGATGGACGTTTGGGTCCGTACGGTAACGGCGCAATCGGTCAGGCACGCAAGCGC
>DASPVP010000158.1:0-3837 GCA_035622315.1 Candidatus Acidiferrales bacterium
ACACCAGCGGCGCCGGCGACGCAGCCGCAACAACTCGTCGCAAAAGATTTCCAAAGCGCACTCGAGCAGCGGGTCGCCGGCAGTCCCGGCGTCGGGATCATCGTCGCCGTCATCGATCACGGCGACGTGACGATCTTCAAGGCCGGCAGTTCGGGAACGAGCCGACCGTTGGATGACCGCACGCTGTTCGAAGTAGGGTCGGTCACGAAGACCTTCACGGCCACGATCTTGGCCAGCATGGTCGAAGACGGCAGCGTCTCGCTCGACGACCCGGTGTCGAAATTCTTGCCCGCGAACGTCACCGTGCCCTCGCGCGACGGCAAGCAGATCACCTTGCTGGAGCTCGCGACGCAACACTCCGGGCTCCCACGCCTGCCATCGAACCTCAACCCCGCGAATCCGCAAGACCCGTACGCAGATTACAGCTTGGACGACATGTATGCGTTCTTGAACTCGTACCAACTCCCACGCGATCCCGGCGTGGAATTCGAATACTCGAACTTTGGCGTTGGGCTGCTCGGCGAGGCGTTGGCGGGCAAAGCCGGCATGCCGTACGCGACCTTGCTGCGCGATCGCGTGCTGGCCCCGCTCGATATGCAGGACACCGTAGTCGTCACAACGCCCACGCTACAACCGTACCTGGCGATCGGCCACGACGCAGATGGAAACGAGACACCACCGTGGACGTTCGAGGCGATCGCGCCGGCCGGAGCGATACGCTCGGATCTCGCCGACATGCTGAAGTACCTGCGCTGCAACATGGGTCAGGGGCCGCTCGCCAAGACCTGCTTGTACGCGCAGCAACCGCGCGATACGTTCACCGGGCATCAGATCGGTTTGATTTGGTGGACGGACGACACGACGAAGATCGTGGGCCACGGCGGCGACACGGCCGGCTATCATGCTTGGGTCGGGGTCACGCCAGACCGGACGCGGGGCGTCGTCGTTCTCACAAACGGCGGTACGCCGGTCGAGGACGTCGGGGTGCACGCGCTCGATCCGTCGGCGCCCATGTCGGAGCCGGAGCAGGCGATCCATCTGGATCCGTCGGTGTTGCGCGACTACGTGGGGATCTATAAGGGCTGGCAGGGACAAAACCTCACCTTCACCATCAAGCTCGTCGGCGACACGTTGCAAGCGCAGCTCACCGGACAACCATTTGCGAACATCTATCCTTCTGCGAAGGATCATTTCTTCTACCGCATCGTCAACGCACAGATCGACTTCACACGCGACGCAAACGGCAAGGTCAATGCGCTCGTGTTGCACCAAGACGGCAATACGATCGTCGCCGCGCGCGCGGGTATGAACCCGCCGCCGAACATACTGCCGTCGTTTCCACCGCTTGTGACGCTCGATTCGCAGACGCTTGCAAGCTACGTAGGAACGTATATGGCTGGCCAGGGGCTGTCGTTCACGGTGACGCTTTCAAGCGATCAGCTCATGGTGCAGCTTACCGGCCAGCCGGCGGTGCCGGTCTATGCATCCGCGAAGGACCACTTCTTTTACAAGGTCGTGGACGCGCAGATCGATTTCGAACGCGGTGCGGATGGCAGCGTGCAGGATCTGATCTTGCACCAAAACGGGCAGAACATCAAAGCCATCAAAGCGGTGGCCTCGTCCTAAGCCGGTAGCGCCTCGACATCGCCCAGCGAGACGCGGACAACCCCGCGTTCGGTCTGCAGCAGCAACGCGCCATCGCGCGCGAGACCTGTTACGACGCCTGCGTGGAGCAGGTGTCCGTCGGTTGCCTTGACTGCGACCTGCGTGCCATCGAGCTGCGCGACGCGGCCCCAGTCTGCGATGACTTTTTCAGGTTCGGCGAGCAGCCGATCGAAGTCGCGTTCGTAGATCGCGAGCAGCCGGGCGAGCAGCTGGGTGCGATCGATCTCGCGGTCGCTCGCCTCGGAAAGCCAGATGGCGCTTTCGGCGATTGCCGCGTCGACCTGCTCTGGCCGGTTCACGTTGATGCCGACCCCGACAACAACCCTAGCTGCCTCTCCGTTCCAGCGTCCTTGGGAGAGGATGCCCACGCACTTGCGCCCCTGCCATAAGAGGTCGTTTGGCCACTTGGGGTCCAGGGCGACGCCCGCCAGGTCAAGGCAAGCCTCCCGCACCGAAAGCGAGGCCCAAAAACCCACGGCCGGTAAGGCGCCAGCCGCCAGCTCCGCCGGCAAGATGGTCGATACGTAGAGCCCTGATCCGGCGGGGGATTCCCACGTCCGTCCCGCTCTGCCACGCCCTCGTGTCTGGGTCTCCGTAACAAATGATATGCCAAAGCTATCATTAGTGTAGAGCCGTTCGACGGCCACGGCGTTGGTGGACTCAACGCTGATGGAATGGGAAAACGTGCCAAATCGCGGCAGCGCGGACACGAGACTTGTGAGCGTCGCTAGATCCAGTAGCCGCATCAAGGAGAAACAAGGGCTAGATGACACTGCACAGCCTCGCCGAGGAACGACACGATACCGACAATCACTGGGGCGCAACCCGTAAAGTAACGATCAAAGAACTCGCCAGCAAGCTCGGAGTTTCAGTCCCAACCCTTCGCAAGTACGGCGAATGCGGCCTGTTGGGCGTCGACTCCGTCGCCGGGCGAACAAATCTGTTTGATGAAACCGCGGCGGTCGCGCGCGTCGAGGAGATCAACCGCCTCAAGAGCCGCGGCTATTCGCTCTCCCTCATCCGCGAGAAGCTCGAAGAGCGGCCCGCCGGTTTCATGCCGCTCGACTTGGGCCTCGAGGGTGCGTCCTTCTCGCGCGGCCGACACGCGCTCGTCATTATGGCGGACATGGACGAATACGCGGCGTTCGCGCGCAAGTTCATCGGCAATGCGATGCGATCGAATCAAGCCGTCATGCTCGTCGCCGATCCAGCCCATCGCGCCTTCTACGAAAAGGTCCTGCACGATGAAGGGCTCGATCTCGACGCGGCGATGAAACGACGCCAGATATGCTTCGCTTGGTATGACGGCAAGGAGCACCTCGACCATCACCGCCAGATCGAGCAATACGACGCGCTCGTCCAGATGATCCGCAACGCGGGCTGGCAGCACGTGCGCATCCTCGGTCATCCCGAACGCGAGGGGCTCTGCTTCGACGAAGCGAGCGTCGAGCGGTACGAGGAGCGGCTCACGGTGTGGGTGCGCGCTCTGCCCGTGATCGTCGTCTGCGCATGGGTGGCGCCCAAGTCAGCTGCTCGCGAACTGCTGCACTCGCAGCGCGTGCATCGCGAGTTCGTCATGGGCGAGAACGTCTTCATGCAACCCTGAGCTTGACGAGACAGCCACGACCTACGTAGGGGCGATTGCAAATCGCCCCTTATTCTTTCCAGGACTCCCAAATCGCGTCGAACAACCCAACGGCTATGGAACGGACACTCATCTTGGCAAAGCCGGATGCCCTTCAGCGCGCGCTAGTGGGTGAGATCGTCTCGCGGTTCGAGCGCCGCGGGCTGCGCATCGTCGGCATGAAGCTCATGCGGGTGAGCACAGCGCTCGCACAAGAGCATTACAAAGAGCACGCCGGTAAGCCGTTCTTCAAGGGTCTTGTGGATTACATCACCACCTGCCCGATCGTGGCCATGGTCGTCGAAGGCCCCCGAGCGATCGAGATCGCACGCGCGTCTATAGGAGCGACGAACCCGGCCCAGGCGGCTCCCGGCTCCATTCGCGGCGACCTCGGCGTTTCTATCGGGCGCAATCTGGTGCACGGCTCCGACAGCGTCGAGAGCGCCCAGCGCGAAGTGGCGCTCTTCTTCAAACCAGACGAGTTGCTCGACTACGCCCGCGCCACTGACCCCTGGATTTTGGAGTTATAGCGGTGCCTCCCGATCAGG
>DASPVP010000159.1:0-7618 GCA_035622315.1 Candidatus Acidiferrales bacterium
GCGACGCGTATTTCAAAGAATTGGAGTGCCGTCTTCGTGCCCGCGGTCCGATGGACGAACCAGTCGAGCAACTGCAGGTCCAGTACTGCTTCTTCGGGCGCAAGCGCAGCTGAATGCCGCCAAGAGGTGTCGCCGTACGGCGCTCGGAACTGCGTGTGCCCGCGGCAATAGCGCTGCGCGTGCGAGAAGGTGAGTGATCGCGATGCATATCTCTGTGGTGAGCCTCCAAGTCGCGGATCTCGATCGAGCGATCGATTTCTACACGAAGTCGCTCGGCTTTGAGAAGACGATGGACGCGCCGATGGGTGAGGAGAACAACTTGCGCTGGGTGACGGTGGCGCCGCCAGGCGGACAGACGGCGATCTCACTCATCTATGGCTACGGCGGCTGGGGCCCCGAGAAGGTCGGCGGCGATAGCGGCATCGTCATGGAGGTCGATGACGTCTTCGCAGCGGGCGACAAGCTCAAGAAAAATGGCGTGAAGTTCGAGACCGAGCCCTGCGTGGAATTTTTCGGCGGCTGGGCACGGTTCAAGGATTCCGAAGGCAACATCCTGGGACTGCATTCGCCCGCGCCGGCCAACGTCTCGAACAACTGATAACGACGAAGGGGCGATTTTCAATCGCCCCCTACATGCTCAGAGGGGTGATTGCAATCGCCCCCTACATACCTTAGAAGGGCGACTTAGCAGTCGCCCCTACATTTTTCGCGATCAGGTGCGCGGCATTGCGAAGCCGAACCTGCGGCGGCGCTGCTCTTCCTCGACGAATAGCGCGATGCCCCCGTCGCCTTTGGGCTCGACATCGATGAAGCACACGCCGCATAGCCACTGATACCCGCGCTCGTCCTTGGTCGCGTGGACGACCATCGCGGTCATGCTGCGATGCCCGGCGACACTCATATTGAAATCGACGCGGACGATATCGCCGAGGCGCAGGCGCTTCGCAAGGGTGATGCGCGCGCCGCCCGCTCCCAGCTGGTTGAGCATGGCAGGGACGACCTCGCCATTGTGTAGCGTGACGCGAGCCGGTTCGCTCATGAGGATGCGCTGCCAGCGCCGAACATAGCTCTTCGGCTGCTCGCTTGAAAATAATTTGCGCAATGAGTTCAGCATACCGGTGCTCTCTCTGCCGGCGATCACGTCCGCATTCCCTCGTCTGTATGACGCGCATCACACGTGATTTGTGTCACCCGCGGGCGCTTGCGCGACGTGCGCATGCAAGCGAGTTTCATATGGCAAGGCATACAACTATTGTACGCCTACGGGTGCGTGGGCGCTTGAAGGGCGGATGAGAGTTCGGTTTGTGGATGCGGCCGGCGGCGCGCTAGTCGAGGCCGGGAGCCGGTGAGGGGATTGTTGCCATGGTACGGCGGCGCGCTTGTTCCGCGGCGATGAACGCCGCGATCCATTGGGTCTCGTGCGGACGCAAGCCCAAGAAACAAAGCCCACAGGCGAAGTAATACCCGGAGTTCTCTTTGAGCGAGTAGACGATGCGCGCGAGGATGCTTTGACGACCCTCGGGACCGTGGTCGAGTTGCAATTCGATGTTGTCCCCGGCACGGAGCTGCACGGTCGTCTGGACGCGGGCACCGCCGATCGACAGCTGGTTGACGATGACGGGCCGGTCGCTGCCGTCTGCGAGCTTCACCTGCGCCGGCTCTTCGATGACGACACGAGGCCAGCGCCGCGAGTAGCGATCGGGCGCTCTCTTGAGAAGCAGTCGTTTCAGCGAGTCGAGCAATGCTCGATGACCCCCAAGCGTTGAAGGACAGGCGGTCGAGCCAGAGCGGGAACCGCCGTCACTTGTAAGGACCTTGCCATGTGGCGGTTTGTGTCATGACCGACGTCATATGAGCGGCCGCCTCTGTCGCCAAAGGTCTCTCGTCGGGGGAGCGCGAGCAAGGCCGCGGCTGTAATGGCCCGGACCGACGCAATGTCTTATCGGCGTGAGGAACGAGGCGGCTGACCTATGACGCGCCCCGAGCGGGTTCTGGCTCTGGGCGGGATCGGCGTGATCGCAAGCGCCATCTTGCTGGTCTCGTACGTCACGCACTCAAACGCTGACGCCGCGCCCCGCACCGCGTGCGGTGCCGATACGCAACGGCTGGCCCAAACGCTCGACCAGTTGCGCTTCGCCACTTCTGCGGAGCGAGCGCTTTCGAGCGCGCTCGAATACTCAGATCGCTCTCGCCAGACGTACTACGATGAGATCAAAGCGATGCGCCTACAGCCGGGCGAGAACCCACGCGTCCAGACCGATCTCGTCCAAGCGTCAGTGATCCTCTCGGACGAAGAGGCTTCGATCAGCCATGCCGAGGCGATTGCCCACGAGGCCGACAGCGAATTGCACAGCGGCACGCCGCTCGTCGCGCAGGCATCGATCGATCTGCGCGAAGATGATTGCCAAGCGCTCGCCATCACCATGGCTGGATCGGGATGGCCGAAAGACCATCTGCTCGGTCAGCTCGCCGATGCCGCGCGCCTGAACAGCGCGGTGAACGATCGACTCGACGTCGCGCTCGCGCTCATCACGCAAGCACAAGCGCTGACGCGATAAGGCGAGGGGCGATAAGGCTAGGGGCGATATTCTATCGCCCCCTACATAGTGCGTTAGTGAGTGCGTTAGTGCGTGCGCACGAATTGCGTGAGACAGGGCCCTGAAGCGACGTAGAGATCGTCTCCGGCGGCTGAGGGGCCGCGGCCCATAGCGGGAGCGCACACGCCCCACGTCCCAAGCGGTTTGCCGGAGCCTGGGGAAAACGCATCGAGTCGCCCAGGGATCTCCGTCGTGAACACCTCGCCGAACGCGACGAGCGGTGCCTCGTATTCTCCTCCAGTCGCGCGTTGCCACATCACCGTGCCGTCGGAAGCGCGCAGCGCGGTGAGCGAGCCGCTCGCTCCATCGTAGATCGACACGAAGATCGTATCCCCAGCGACTGCCGGCGTGCCGATGATCGACGCGGACGGTGATCCTCCCGGGATCTGCGTGCGCCACAGCGGTGCCCCACTTGTCGCATCGACCGCGTAATACGTCCCATCCTTGTTCCCCTCGCCGATGACGAGCCGCGGATGCACGCCGCCGAGCACGATCAGATTCGGCGAGCCGAAGAAATCTTCGTCGTTCGTATCGTGCGGGTGCACGGGTCCGTAGACCCAGCGCGGCTTACCGGTTGCGAGATCGAGCGCGTAGATGCTGTCGCTGCCGGGATCGGGGCCTGGCGGCGGGTTGTCGCGCGGCAGCGGATTGCCCGATCCGACGAAGACGATCTTTCGAGCGTCATCCACCGCAGGCGTCGCCGAGACGCCGGCACCTTCGCCCGCATAGCGGGCCGGTTCGAACGTCCATAAGAGACGCCCGTTTGCGGCGTCGAGCGCGATTTCGCGCCCACGATCTGTGGGGCGATCGGCGAGCATGTCCACACCCACGAGCACCATGCCGTCCACGACGACTGGCGACGCGTACATGTCGTCGTTCTTACCGTTGTCGCAGATCGTCACGCGCCAGTGCAGCTTGCCGCTTTGCTCTTCGAGCGCCGCTAAGGTGCAGTTCCCGCTGGCCGCATATGCGACGCCGCCTGCAAGCGCGATCGATCCGATGACTCCCCTGGGACCGCCGTAGACCTCATCCGGATTGGCGCCGAGGTGAGCCCTCCATCGAATTTTGCCACTCGACGCGTCGATCGCGAGGGCGTCGCCGCTCCATGTGCCGACGAAGACGAGGCCCGCGTCGACCGTCGGAGTGGATGTGATCCGGCTGCCCGCGCGATAGACCCATCCCTTCTTTAAAGAGGCGATTGTCTGACCTGCAGTTGCCGCGCCTGACGCTGTTCCGGAATTGGCATGGTCGTGACGATAGACGGGCCAGCTGTCCGCTGCGAGCAGGCAGGCTGCAAAGAGCGCGCAGACGACGGTTCCGAGACAGCGGCCGGCGCTCACGGACGTAGTCGAGCGAGACGGACCGCGAGCTCCGCCGGATCTATCGTGGCAAGCCGGAAGATCTTGACGCGCGCTTGAGCGCCACGCAACAGCTCGACGCTCGCCAGCGGCACGCCAAGCGCACGCGCGAGCACTTTGCGACAGGCAAGGTTCGCTCTGCCTTCGGTGGCCTGCTCCTTGACCCGAACTTCCACGCTCCCATGCCGCGCACCGATGGAGGCGGCCTTGGAACCGGGTTTGACGGTGACGGCGATGGTCGCGTGCTGCATGGCATACCTGCCGGAGCCGCTTGCCGTCGCCCCTCACCTAGCGCGGTGCCAGAGTCTAGGCGAGAGCGCGGGCTCCTTCGATCGTGTCGGCGATGCCGTCCGCATAGCTCGTCTTCTTGATCCCGCCCAACGCGCGGGTGAGCTTTGCATCGTCCAAGATGACTGGGTTGCTCTGGAGGTATTGCATCTCGACGAGCTCGCGCATCACCGGGTTGAAAAGACCGAGCACTCGCAGCATCGGCGTCGTCACGACGCGCAGTCGCAGCTCTTGCCCGTATTGCTCGTACGTGCGAGCGGCGAAGTCGCGCGTCGTGATCGTGCCGGCCCCTGCCAAGTTATACGCCGTGCCGTAGACGTCATCGCGGGCTAGCAGATCCAAAATGACCGCGCCCACGTCGGGCGTGTAGACCCACTCGTGGGGTTTATCGATCGGCGCCAAGACGGGGGCAGGCTTGCCTTCCCGGGCCGCCTTGAAGATCTCGTTCGCGAGGCTGTTCTCAGCGTCGGCTGAGTAGAAGTCGGGCACGCGTAGGACGAGCGTCTTGAGCGATGACGAGTTGGCCGCAAGCGCGATGTCCTCTTGGAGCTTACGCATCCTTCCTTTATATGTATGGGGATCGCGCGAGTGCGTCTCGTCCACGAGCGCGCCAGCCGGCTGTCCATAGCTGTACACGCTTGAGACGACGACCAGCTTGCGGACGCCCTGCGACCGCGCGGCGTCCACGACACGCTGCATGAGCACCGGATGGAGGTCGAATTGATTGTACGGGACACCGATGGCATGGACGATCGAATCCGCGCCTGCAGCGGCGATGTTAGCTTGCGCTTGGTCCGTGACATCGGCAGTGACAAGTTCGTGGTCGTCGCCGAAGGCGAGTCTGAGAGCGGCCGCGCGACGGCCGACAACACGCGTGGGTATACCGCGCTTTTTGGCCTGCGCCCCGACCGCCTTGCCGACAGCGCCAGCCGCACCGAAGATGACGAGCATCCGTGCAACTCCTTTTAGGCTCACCTACCCAAAGAGTCTAACAGGCAAACCTTATGCTCGGGTGATGGTAGAGGAGGCCTAAGCAGCATGTCGCAAGAGCCGGTTGACCGCGAGAAATGAGGTATCGGATGAGAAACCGCGTCCGAATCTTCGTCTATGCCGCCGCTGCGTTTCTCATTTTTCTCTCGTTAGAGCCCGCGAGAGCAGGAAGTTCCCTCGTCGGCACGTGGCAGACCGTCCTGTCGGTCGACGGCACGCGCTGTTCCATGCAGTCCATCTACGAGCGTGACGGAAGTTACAGCGAACTCTTGCGCTGCGGAAGTCTCATGACGCACCAGGCTGGCACCTACGTCTTGCGCGGCGATCTGCTCGTCCGCAACGTCGAGGATTGGGCGCCCAAACAACAGTGGGTCGTCGGCGCGTGCGTCGGCTGCGGTCACTGGCAAACGACGGCGAAACCACCGGGTGGAAGTTACAGAGTGGACTTCCTCGATGCGAACACGGCTACGCTGCACGATCTGAATCTCGGCGGCACCGTCACGATGCACCGCGCGTCGCAATGACAGACGGGGAGAAAAGTGTGACGGAGATCTAGGGTGAGAACCAGCCTGACGGTTCCACGGCCAGGTTCACGTTGATCTGCTTCACCTCGGTATACGCCTCAAAGCCGTAGGTCCCGAGTTCCCGGCCGATCCCGGATTGTTTGTAGCCGCCCCACGGAGCTTCATTATAGGTGGGGTGATACGTGTTGATCCAGGTGATGCCGGCACGTAGCTTTCGGATGACGCGGTGCGCCTTGGCGATGTCGTTGGTGAAGACGCCGCCCGCGAGGCCGTAGATCGTGTCGTTCGCGAGTTTGATGGCCTCTTTCTCGTCCTTAAAGGTCTGCACGACGAGCACGGGGCCGAAGATCTCCTCTTGCACGATCTTCATGCTCGGCTTGGTATGCGAGAAGACCGTCGGCTCGATGAAGTTGCCCTTTTGGCCGAGTTCGCCCGGAACGCGCCCGCCGCCGCATTCGAGCTTTGCACCCTCTTCGAGACCGGCCTTGATATAGGACTCGATCTTCTCTTCGTGCGAGCGGCTGATGATCGGCCCCATTTCCGTCTGCGGATCGAATCCATCACCTACCCGGATCTTGCGCGCCCTATCCACCACCGCGCTCACGAACTTGTCGGCGATGGACGCTTCCACGAGCAGGCGCGAGCCCGCCGAGCACACTTGGCCCGCATTGGCGAAGATGCCGAAGAGCGCGTAGTCGACCGCGGTTGCGAAGTCAGCGTCTGCAAAGACGATGTTCGGCGATTTGCCGCCGAGCTCGAGTGAGATCTTCTTCAGGTTTCCGACGGCGGCTTGCATGATGGCGCGCCCGGTCTTCGTGCCGCCGGTGAAGGCGACTTTGTCGACGAGATCGCTTGCCGCGATCGCGTGGCCCACCACAGGACCAGAACCGACGACGATGTTGACGACGCCTTTGGGAAATTCAAGCTCCTCGATCCACTGAGCGAAGCGCAAGGCGGTGAGGGGCGTCAGCTCGGACGGCTTGAGCACGCAGGTGTTGCCGGCCGCTAACGCCGGTGCGAGCTTCCAGGCCGCCATGAGCAGCGGATAATTCCACGGGATGATCTGACCGCAGACGCCGATGGGCTCGCGGACGACCATCGTCTGCGAAGCCGCCGGCACTTCGAAGGTCTGGCCCGTGGGCTTGGTCGCAAGACCCGCATAATAGCGGAAGCAATTCGCCGCGTCTGTCATGTCGTATTGGGTCTCGCGCAACGGCTTGCCGTTGTTCAACGTCTCGATGCGTGACAGCTCGTCTGCGTTCTCATCGATGCGTTCAGCGAGACGAAGCAGCAGGCGGGCGCGATCCTGCGCGAGCGACTCGCCCCAGGGGCCTTCGTAGAAGGCTTTGTGCGCGGCGCGGATGGCCCGCTCTGCGTCCTGTGCCGTACCTTCAGCGACCCTGGCGATCTTCTCGCCGTTGGCCGGGTTGATGAGATCCCGCGTGCCGCCGTCGGACGCCGCGATCCATTCGCCGCCCACGTACATGAGGTACGTGTCGCCGGAGCGCTTGAGTTTGGCAAGCAGTTCAGCGGGGCGCGCGGCGGAGTCGGTCTTGGTTTGCACGGTGGCCATTGCGGTGTTCCTCTGGGTTAGGGCGCTTTACAAGCGCCCCCTACATTATGCTGAGGCAATACGTTGAAAGATCAGCCTTGCGACATGGCGGCGAGAGAGTCGGCGAGGGCCTTGCAGACGTAGTCCGCCTGCTCCTCCGTGATCGTAAGCGGCGGTTCGACGCGGATCACGCGCGCGTTGACGAGCGTGCCCGAGACGAGCACCCCGCGATCGAGCATCGCTTTGCTCAAGGTGAACCCGAGCTGGTCGTTCGGAAACTCCATCGCGATGAGCATGCCCTTGCCGCGG
>DASPVP010000160.1:0-4965 GCA_035622315.1 Candidatus Acidiferrales bacterium
CCACTTTGCGCCAACATTTGTTTAGCTTGGCCGGCGAAAGCGCCATTGCTGGGTTGCAAGCTGTCTGGTGTGATGCCGAGCTTCAGGTGCAGATTCGGCATCGAGAGAGCTCCCACGAACGCTGAGGCAGCGATGGGGCTCAACGAGGTCGTGTCGGGATCGATGGTAAGATTGCTCTTCATCGCACCGACCTCTTTTGTGGTTCCATTGGTCACGGTAAACCCTTGGTCGCCAGAAAAGGTGACGGTGAAATGAGAATGCGTCATCTCGTTTGCGCCGCTGAACGCGGGCTCAACGAGCATTGCGGATTTGACGTCGAGCGTAAACGGAAGACCCTGGACATCCAAGGGAATAGAAACGAGCGGCGGTAGCTCAACCAAACGATCGGTCTTGGGCAAACCTCCCGCGCCGGGTCCTGATTTGGTCGCCGTCCATTCGAAGTCGATCGTGCCGGTGAGGTTCTTGTTGACATAGGTGAAGCTGACGATTTGGTTGTTCTGGATCTCGATATCCGCGGAGCTATTGAAATTTGAGAAGGTGCCTTTCGCGTGCAGGTTCAGCTGTATTCCGCCCTCAGCTTGACGGGTCAGCACCTCATCGATCAGGAGTTGATTGTTACCGACGGTGGTTTGCGAGGTGTATTGCCAATTATCGATGGTCCCTGAGTGGTTGACGGTGATGGGCCCATCGGCAAGAGCTGGGAGAGCGTTTGACTGAAGCCACGCGCCGAGCGCATCGGGAGCTGTGCTGGGCGCAAGTCTGGTCTGCGTACCCGAGATCTGTCCGAGCGGGCCAAACGTGATGGCGTGGTCCCACGAGATGCTTCCATTTTGGATGGCGTCGGTGAGAGTAGCGGGCGTCGTCTGCACGAGCGCAAAGTCGCCGTTGGTCTGCACCGATGAGATCTTGCGCAGCGCGACTCCAGCGAGGAGCACCACGGTCCCAGGTGCTGCATTCAGAATCGTGGCGGGAGCCCGGTGAAAAACAAACGTGGACTCATCAGGGCTGACGGCCACAAGGCTCTGGGCTACCGTATCGGGATCGACCTGGACGAGATCGGGTTGATAGGTGACTTTGAACGTCGTGTTGGGGTCCTTGGCAAGTTCGATCGTGTTGACGGAGACGTCTTGGTTTCCGTTGCCAGCGGAATGCGAACATGCCTCGAACGCAAGTACGACGCCCATGACGGCAAATACGACAAGGGCTTGATGCCAAAGCTTCGCCATGTCTGTTTCTCCCTAAGCCTTCACAGTCTAGGGCGTGGCCGTCCAAGCGGCGTCCAATAGGCCGTCGCTCCGAAGGCGATGCAGGCTCGAAATCCTTGGGGTGAGGTCTTCGGCCGCGGACCCACAAAGATTCTGCATCTTGACCTCCTGATGGGGTGCTTCCGTCGCTTATGAATATCCGGTACTTGTTCGTCGTTGTCTTCTCAGCGGTCATCTTGCCCGCCGCATTCACCGTGCTTGAAAGCCAGTTGGGCAAGGGTCAGCATCTAAGCTTCGGGTTGTTTGGCAAGTGGTTTATTTTTTGGGCAATCGGGATGCGTCTCTTCTTCGCAGGCCTGAGCCAAGCGATCAACCCCGCGTTCACTGCCAAGGAAATCTTTCAGTTACGCGATGGCTCCAGTTACCCGATCGTGCGAGAGCTCGGTTTCGCCAACGTGTGCTTCGGCGTCGTGGGGCTTGCTTCGCTCTTCTTGCCGACCTGGCGTGTCGTCAGCGCGGTCGCAAGCGGACTCTACTATGGTCTCGCTGGCTTCAGCCACGTTTTCAAGAAGCCTGCCAGCGCAAACGAAACGCTCGCGCTGGTATCGGACCTGTTCATTTTCGTGGTGATTGGAGTGCTTGTAGTTTTTGACTTTGTGTCGTCGCCCTGAAACCGGCCGCCCGGTAACGCCTTAGAAGGCGCCTATACCGTTCGGCGTTCCGTTGCCGGTGGGGCCGTCGTAGCCAACGCCCGCCGTGCACAAGTAGGTCCCACCGCACGAGCCGTTGGAACCCGAGGTGATGTCGTGCAAGTCGCTCGTGTGCTTGTACGAGTATGACGCGTACGTCAGCGTCGCTCCATTACCCGCGATCGCGTACGTCGCTGCGATGATCGGAGAAGCCACACTCGTGCCTCCATAGACGCACCACCCCGCGCAACCGTCCGATCCGCCATAGGAGTCGTAAACGGCGACGCCGGTATCGGGATCCGCGACCGCCGCGACATCGTTGTCGATCCGATTGCTGCAGATGTTCGTGTAGCTAATCCCGAGCGCCGTTTGCCATGAAGGTTGGCTGATATACTGGCTGCAGCGGCTGCCGCTGCCCGACCAGACGGTCTCCGACCACGTGCCGTTGTCGGTCAAGGTCGTGCCCCCAACGGCGGTCACGTATTGCGACGCGGCGGGATATCCCGTGCCGGCACCATCGTAGCCGTCGTCGCCGGACGAGACTGTGATCATCACGCCGGGGTGATCGAAGTTCGTCTCGTCGGAGTTCTCGCCGTCATATTCGCTGCCGTCCCAACTGTTGGAGATCTCGGTCGCGCCGCACGTCACGGCGCTGTCCTCGGCTGTGTAGAGATCGGTGAGCCAGTTGGTATTGGCTTCGACGAGCAAGATCTTGCAATTCGGGCAGATGGCGGACACCATCCCAATGTCGAGCGATTCTTCGCCTTCCCAGCCGCCAGAGGAATCCGCGCTTGGCAGCGGTGAGGTCATCCCAGATTCATTGACTTTGAGGAAGCAGCCGTTCGCGGTGGTACAGGCCGGCAATCCGAACGTGGAGCGATAGACGCTGAGGTCAGACTCAGCGCTCGGGTCGTCATACGCATCGACGATCGCGACCGTTTGCGAGGAGCCGTTCGTGGCAGATTCCGAGGCAAGGCTGTATGCCGAGCGCAAGTCAGATGGACCGTAGCCTGCTGGACCCTCCTGCAGCGGCCGTCGAACGTCGAGACGTACCCACGACATGCAGCGCGCGCGCTGCGCTCCTTGATCAGGGCAGACCTGTGTCGCAGGACCCGAGCCGATACGGGCGGGGATCGCGACTCTGCGGACGGCCACGAGCTGCGTTCTCGCAACACGTGCAAATCCAAGGGTTGTGCATGACTGCGCGACCGCCGAGGGCGTCGGGGTCGGCGTTGGGACGGGTGTTGGGGTAGCTGTGGGAGGCGGTGTGGCATTGGTACCGGTTCCGGGCAAGGCAGAGCTCGGGCTGCCGCTGCTACTGCACGCGACGACAGAGGCTATCGCGAATCCCAAGGTGACGGCCGCCAACACGCGGACGATCGTGAGCTTCAATCTCGTGATGGAGGCAAAACCGGCTGAAGAAGGCACCTGTGCCCCTCCCTCTGTTACAGTCATCGGTTTTCCGACGCTGCATGAGGCCCAGATATTGGCGCCAACGCGCGTGACAGCCAACACACGCGAGCGAGGGCGAACGCCTAGGCGGCCTTTTCTTCCTTCTCCGCCTTGAGCGCTTCGTCGATGGCCTGGTCGTCGGACCAAGTAGCACCCTCTTCGGTGAGCGCTTTCAGTTCGATTTCTTTGAGCTGGTTGCGTAGCGAAGTCGAAAGCTGATCCCAGCTCCATTTCTCGGTCGTCTCGAGCGTTTCGTCGAGCTCCTGGTATTTCGCCCCCACGAAGCCGCCCAGACGAGCAGCGCGCTGCGCGTCGCCCGAGAGCGCGTTCGTGTACGCGATCAGCTGGATCGCGTTTAGGATCTGCACCTCGTTTTGCGCCTGGCGAGCCCAGTGCAGCCCGTCAAGCGCCTCGTCGCGCGCGGCATCGAGCGCGTTGAGCGCCGTCCGATAGACCGCGGACTGGGTGTGGTACGTCGCGAGGTCCGTTGCGCTCTTGCCCCACGAGGCAAGCTCGATCGCTTCCTTGACGTAGCGCAATGCCTCGGACGGATTGCCCTCTCTAAACTCGAGCTCGGCAAGATTGGCGAGCGCGGTCGCGACCGTGTTCTGCGAGCCGAGCGCTTTGACGAGCGTGAGCGCTTGGGTGTGCAGCTGGCGCGCGCTCGCGCTGTCGCCGCGCGCCTCTAAGATCTTCGCCTGCTGGCGCAGACATGCGGCGATGTGACGTTTGTCCGCGTGCTCCTTGAACCAGCCGAGCGCGCGATCGTTGGCGACAGCCGCGCGATCGAATTGCCCGATGTGGCAGAAGCCCCACGCGAGCACGTGCAGCGCTGCCGCAAGACCGGCGCCATCGCCGAGTTGCTCGTACAGCGCACACGCCTTTTCGGCCGCCTCGAAGCTGCGCTTGCCCGAGGTGAGCCACGCAAGCGCCCGCCAAAGCCGTGCGGCGACTTGCGGCGTCTTCGTCTCGTCGTTCTTTTCTTGCGCGATGCCGATCCACTTGCGCCCCTCGGCTTCGAGGCCGCCTACACGCCACAGGCGCTCGAGGGAACCTGCGACCATGCCGCCGAGTGCGGGATCGCCCTCCCCCGAGAACGACCACTCCAAAACCGTGCGGAAGTTGTCCGTGTCGGGCTCGACTGATTCCAACCACTGCGCGTCGGGTTTCGCGCCATACGTCTTATCCGCGCTCAGCGCCGTCCGGCAGTAGTACTCCGCGTGTCGAGCAGCGAGCGTCTTCGGATCGCCTGTCGTGCCAAGCTTCTCCCACGCGTAGGCGCGCAGCGACTCAAGCATGCGATAGCGTTCGCTGCGGCCGCTCGTCTCGGCGACGAGCAGCGACTTGTCGGTCAGCGACGCGACGAGGTCCAGGACCTCGAAATCCTCGATGCCGTCACCCGCGCAAACCGTCTCCGCTGCTTCGAGCGAGAACGACCCCGCAAACACCGCAAGGCGGAGGAACATCCGCTGCTCTTGCTCGCTGAGCTGGTCGTAGCTCCAGTCGATGAGCGCGGTAAGTGTCCGCTGACGCGGCAAGGCCGTGCGGCTGCCGCCGGTCAGAAGTGAGAAGCGGTGGTCCAGACGCTGGGCGAGGCCGTCGACGCTGAGCACCTTGAC
>DASPVP010000161.1:0-41847 GCA_035622315.1 Candidatus Acidiferrales bacterium
GGGAGCACGCGCCCACTGAAAGGATACAGGCCGATGTGGTGCTTGTGCGCATCGAAGCCTAGGAAGGCCTTGCCACGATATTTCAGCGTGGGTATTCCGTAGGAGATTGCCTCCTCCGCGCGAGGCACCACCTGTTTTGCAAGCCGACGGATGCGCTGCAACTCCCTGCGCGCCGGTGCTTGGATCTTCTTTAGATAGTCATCGATGACGCTCATATCTTGAGCTGGAAGGTCTCCTTGCCCGCGTGGCAGCTCGTGCTATTGCCGGAGCTCCCGTTGAAATCGAGCATGAAGGTGAAATTGGTCGTGCCAGCCCCTGCGTCGACCGAGCGATCGAAGCCATAGGTCACCGTCTGCGATTGCTTGGCCCCCAGCGGCTGCAGCCCGATCTTGCCTACTTTCTCGCCGTCTTGCAGGACGACCAGCGACTGGAGCAGGTTGCCAGGCTGTTTGAGGTCACCAATGTTCGTGACCTTGATCGCTATCGCGTAATGATTCAGCCCGTTGTTCGGCGTCACCGAGCGGACATGCGCAGACATGATGCTGGGATTCGCGCAGGAGACGATGGCGACGATCAAAGCTCCGAGTTGAACAAGCATCAAAGGCCTCCTTATGGTTAAGGCATCATGAAGGGCGTAGCTGCGCCATCAGGACGATACCGAGCGCACGAACTGCACCGTCGCCTCCCACCATCCCGAGCTGTCGTCCCAGGAGAACCTGCTCGGGCTCCAGAGCACGACCCCGTTCGCGAGTGCCTGCGACTGCTGCAGTTGATAGGCCCAATAACTCGCGCTCAGATACTCGAACTCGTGCTTCGAGCCCGTCACGTACTGCGGCCACAGGTAGAAATACACCGGTTTGCCTGGCGCGATCGATCGCGCTTCGGCCATCGCGTCCACCGCGTGCTGCCGCCAGTTCGCCTGATCTGGTCCGGTTGCGTAGAGCGGTGGGAACAGTGCGTCGACGTGCTGCGCAAGCGCTTGCGCGAGCGGTAGATCCGCAGCATCGACTTTGGACAGCGTTCCAGTCCCAAAAAAGCCGACGATCTTGCCGGGCGCGTCGGCGCGTGCCCAATCAGCGAGCGTTGCAAGCGTCTGCTCGTTGCTCTGAGCAGTCTGCGGGTCGCCGCGCAGCGCAATGTGTTCGATGTCCAAGACGAGCGGCCCAGGATTTTGGTCGTGCTCCCGGACGGCCTCGGCGAAGCGCGATCTGCTCGGCAACGTTCCATAGCCGACCTTGCCTGGCCAGATGTCGGACTCATAGAGGATATTCGACACGACGAGACCTGCTTGCGTCGTGTTCGGCTTGCCTTGGTAGAACAGGTTGTCGTAGACGGTGAAACTCGGGTGCGCGGTTGCGCGCAAGGTCAATCCTGGAAGCAGCACGAGCGCTAAAAGCGTCGCGAGGCGCAACACGTTGCGATAGTTCATGAAACGGCAACCCCTTTCTGCGCGTCGACTTCCTTCGGAAGCGTGAGACGCCGCGAAACCTCGAGCTCTTCGACGTGCAGCGCGCCGACCCGTAACTCGTCTATTCGAAGCCTTTGGATGCGCGCCTGGCCGACTTGTACTCGGCGAACGGCGAGGGCGCCGATCGCAAGCGAGCCGACCGCCGCGGCGCCAAGCGCAAAGGCACCGAGGGCGAGCGCGCCGAGCGCGAACGCCCCTCCACGTCCGCTCCTCACCTTTGCGCGATCCAGCGCGAGCTCATTTGGTCCGGCGTCGTTCATCGTCGTGTCCTCAAGGTCGATCTTCGAGTGCTGCAACTGCCGCAGGCCAGTGTTTGCGAATCGCAAAAAGGGGCCTTTTTGTGGAGGTCGCTCTGGATAAGAAGCACGGCCTAGTCCGCGCGCTGGGCTTTTGGGCCACGGCGTCGCTGCTCGTCTGCAACGTGGTCGGCCAAGGCATTTTTCTCAAAGCAAGGGCCATCACGTGCGATGTCGGATCCCCCATGACGGTTCTCGCCGTCTGGGTCCTGGCAGGCCTGCTCGCGCTCTGCGGGGCGCTCACCTTATCCGAACTCGCGGCGATGATGCCCGAGTCTGGGGGACCCTTCGTGTACCTGCGGCGCGCTCTCGGCCGCCCGCTCGCCTTCGCGTATGGTTGGATGATGTTCTTCCTCGGCGCACCGCTCGCAGCGGGCGCCCTGGCGGCCGGCGGCGCCATCTTCTTAAACCTGCTGTCTGGGGGAGCACTAGAGCGCATCAGACTACCGCTCGGCATCGCACATGTGTCGCTCAGCGGCACCGTGCTTGTCTCGCTGCTGATGATCCTGGCGATCGCGCTTGTCAACCTCGCGAAGGTGTATACGAACGGGCTCATCGCGACCGTGCTCGCGGTGGTCAAGATCTCGATGCTCGTCCTCTTAACCGGCGGCGCGTTTTTGCTCGGCAATGGCAGCTTCGCGCACCTCACGATGTCCGGGGCGGGCGGATCGTGCGCGGGCATCGCCGCGGCCACTCGAGGGGGAACGCTCGGATTTGCCGCGGCAATCGTTAGCGCGTTGTACGCATATAATGGATGGTTGACGCCGACCCTCATGGCGGGCGAGGTCAAAGCTCCAGGACGCAACTTGCCGCTGGCGTTAGGCGCCGGCATGCTGGCGATCATCGTGCTCTATACCGCTGCTAACGCGGCGTATTTCTACGTCCTTTCGCCGCTGGGGGTGGCCAACACGAGCGCGACCTCATCGGTCGGCCTCGAGGTGCTCGGCCATGTCTTCGGACCCCAAGCGCAAGGCGTCGCGACCGCGCTCATCTTCATCTCGGTGCTTGCGACGCTGCACGTCACGATCTTGAGCACGAGCAGGATCAGCTACGCGGTCGCCGAGGATACGAGCGCGCTTGCATGGCTCGCCCGCGTGTCGCCGTCGAGCCATGTGCCGGCGCGTTCGGTCGTGACGGGCTCTGTGCTCGCGGCGCTCTTCGTCTTGGTGGGCTCGTTCGACACATTGAGCGACTTCGAAGTTTTCTCGGTCTGGATATTCTACTTGCTCAGCGCGATATCGCTCTTCGTGCTGCGCCGCCGCGAGCCCGACGCCCAGAGGCCGTATCGCGTGCTAGGTTATCCGTTGATACCGATCGTTTTCGTGGCATCCGCGGCCTGGCTGTTGCTCCAAGCGGGCTTTGGGGCGCCCGCCCGTTCGCTCATCGGTCTCGCTATCATCGCGCTGGCGTTCCCCGTCTTCGCGCTGCTTCACCGTCGCGAGCCCGCGCGTTAGCCCCGCTTGGCGGCGTACATGGCTGCGTCCGCGTATTCGACCGCTGACAGCACGCTCGTGCCCGGGTCGAAGGTCGCCACGCCAAAGGATGCCGTGATCTCGCCGATCTGCGACGCGAGCTCTGCGGACGCTTGCTCGATGGCCTGCGGCAAGCGTGCCATGCGCTGCTCGGCCAACTCCTTCGTCGCACCGATCATCACGATGACGAACTCGTCGCCACCGTATCGATAGACCGGGTCGTCGGAGCGCACGAGCGAGAGCAGGCCCTTGGCGACCGCACGGATCGCCTCGTCGCCTGCCGCGTGCCCATGCGTGTCGTTGATCGCTTTGAGCTGATTGACGTCGGCCACTACGACAGCGCCGCTGATCCGGACGAGCTCGCTCTTCTGACCGAATGCTCCGAGAAACGAATAGCGGTTCAAGGTGCCCGTGAGCGGATCGCGATGCAAGGCTTCTTCATTCCGTTGGTGCGCGATCATCAGCCGCGCGTTCGCGCTGACGAGGTCCGCTCGCACCGCGTCGATGATCACGACAACCGTGCCGAACCCGAGGATGATGTCGAGCATGCCGTCGATGAGCGAGGTCAGCGTGTAATATGAGGGACGTTCGGGACCGCCGTGGCCCATCGCGATGAGCGCTGTAGGCAGGTGCTGGGCGTAGTCGATCGCCAGCAGCACCAGACCGATCGCGACGATGCGCACGCCGGGCCCAGAGCCGACGCGCCGAAGGGCCGGCCAGAGCGCGACGAGACAGGCAGTCCAGCCCACGCCCACGACCGCACCGTGCACCGCAAACGCGACTGAGAACGATTCGCGCGTGAGGGTGAGCATCGCGGCGACAATAGCCGCTGGCACGAGCCACAACCATGACCTTCGACCAAGCGCTCGCGCATGTCCGATGTAGTAGCAGGCATGGAAGATGCACAGCACCGCGCCGTACTCGAGGAAGAAATACAGAAAGGAGAGCGGCGAGTAGAGCGCGTGCGCAAACGTGTTCGCCGAGAGAATCGAGACGATCGCCAGACAATAGGCGGACCAGCCGGCGCTCCAATAGAGCATGAGCCTGCGCTGGACCGCCCGTGCGATGACGTAGGACAGAATCGCGATGAGCGCCGTGGCGATGATCTGGAACATCACGGCAGCGATGCCCATGATATGGATCAGCTGTTGATAACTCGACACAGCTTGAGTGCCGTTCATGTACGCTCCGCAGGTTCTCGTCCGAAAGGAAACGCCCCCGCCGCGGTCATCGCTTATTCCCGAACGACGATTTGCTTCACATCGCCCGGCGTGACGTAGACGTTGCCCGTGCCGAGCGAGCGTGCAACCAGCCAAGCAGAGGACGGGACGGAAGAGGGAAAGATGACCTCATTGTCGCCCGTGGGCTCTCCCAGCTTCCTGATATGCGCAAAGCCTAGGTGCTCGAGATGCAGCGCGAGGTGTTGATCGCCGTAGAGAGCGATGTGGATGCCACGAGGATCGGGCGGTTGCGGCAAGCCTGTGTCCGAGCTCGTCGAGCCGAACTGCGCCAACTGGCTGACGACCTGGCGTTCGTCGAGCACGTCGTACGACGCGCCATCGATGTGGCTCTCGCGGTTGATCCCCGGCACGTCCGTGGAGGCAAGCACGAGCGAGTCCGCCAGCGACCCGATAGGCACCTGATACACAGGAGCGCCCGCCATCGCGATTCCCAGGCGGACGAGTCGCTCCTCTGGGATGTTGGTGGCCACATCGTGCTTCATCTTGACGACGAATTCGGGTAGCAGACGTTCGGCGTGCAGCGGGTTCAACAGCTTGTCACGCAGCAAGCCCAGGACTTCGACCTCTGCCTGCATGCGTTGATAGTCGTTCACCCGATAGGAGTTTCCCGCTTGGTTCTGCCGCACGCGAATGAAGGCCAGGACCTGCTCCCCGTCCATATGCTGGACGCCGGGCGCGAAGTCCGCGTGGCTGTTCTGCGGGTCGAAGATACGCTCGCGTACATCGATCGTGAGGCCCCCCACGAGATCGACTGCTTTTTCGAAACCGGCGAAGTTTGCCACGAGGTAACCGTCGACAGGAAGGCCGGTGACCTTCGACACCGCGCGCGCCAAGTATTCCGGACCTTTCGGTGGCTGCTCTTCGTCGCCCATGAAGAACAGCGTCTTGATCTTCGGTACCGTGTTGCGCCACGTCGGCTGCGCGACGAGCGCGTCGCGCGGAATCGTTATCGCGTAGATCACGTGCTTTGCAGGGTCCAAGCGGGCGAGCAGGATGACGTCCGCCTGACCGGCCGCAGACCCAAGTCCCAGCGGGTCGTTTGGTGCGACATCCCGCGCGTTGTTGGCTACGAGGAGGATGTTCATGGGCCGGGCCCCGAGCGTCAGGCGCGCGGTGACGCGGCCTGCGTACTGGCGAACCGGACGCGAGAGCAAGACTGTCACCACCAGAACGGCGGCGATGACGACGACGAGAGCGAGAAGCAGCAGGCGATAGTGATTTCGCGGAGGATCCGCGCGCATTTCTTTGACCTCCCAGTCAAGCGGCAATCCGAAGTGCGTCCTGGCTCACGCGAGCGCAAGCACGGGACCACGCAATCGAGGAATGTCAGCGTTAGCGCGCTGGGGGACCTCGCCCGAGTTGGACCTGAGCGACGTCAGCCGCCGCAAGACATGGCAGCAACTGGATGCGACGATAGAAAACCGATGACGCTGTGGGGGCGATCCTTGCAAGCGCTTCGATCATGTGTACGAGCTGCAGCGTGCGCCTCGTGAAGACTCGTATGAGCATCGTTGCAAGGAGCGTCACGAGGATGCACGTGGCTGCGTGCACCGTCAAACTTACGGCGACGGGCCCGCCCAGCCAGACGGTTCCGCCATAGAGGGTGCCGTGGACCACCCGCTGCTCGATCGTCTCCATGGCGAACAACACGGCCATCTGAAGGCCGAAAATGATAGGTAGCAGCCGTACGCTCGTCTGAAGTTGCCAGCACTCTTTCGAGCGCGGACCTGGGACATGGTCGCGAGCCAACGCGCGACGCACACGCGCCCAGACGTGAAACGCCGCTAACACGAGCCCGATCGTCAGGACAGGAATCACGTCCCATGTGCTGTGGTCTGTGAATCTGCCCGGCCCGAACCAACCTGCGTTCGAGGCTGATTCGACGAGCGGATCGGCGATAGCCGCCGCCACGGTCGCTACGGCGGCGCAGAACCATCCCTTCACCTTTGATCAGCGTCCTGGAAGAGCTCAACCATCGGCACGACCCCTGGCGAGTTCGCGTTCTGCAGGTGTTGGCTGATCCCGAACGCGTCCTCCATGGTGCGCAGCAGCGAGTAATGGCTGTACGCTGTCGGATCCGCGAGTCCACGCGGTCCGCGATTGGCGATGACGATCGTCGGCACGCGTCCGCCACCGGAGTTTGCGAGATCCGCGCGATCGATGCCGCAACAACCTTCTTTGCCCTCATGATCGTCCTCGTCGAACGTGATCACAATGGCGTCGCGATCGCTCGACTGCCAGGTCTTCGTCGCCATGATCGCATCGACGATCGTCTTCGCGTGGGCGTCGCCGCGCTGGATCAGCGCGTGCACGTTCGTTCCTCGACAATCGGCAGGAGCGTTCTCATCGACGCCGTGCATGTCGTTGCAGAGGTTCGGAATGATGACGGCGAGGTTCGGCAGATCGTTCGACTTCTCGTCCGCCGCGAGTTGTCCGAAATCCACGATCTTCTGGGCGCGTAGCGGATCCGCTTGCACTTGGGCGAAGTTCATGAAGCCGGAATGCTTGGATGCGTAGACCAGTGGTCCGTTCGGATCGCTCGGATCCGGCGCGACGACCGCGAGGGAGCCTGGTGAGGGCAAGGACTCGTTGTATTCCTTCCAAGAGAGGCCCTCAGCATCCAACTGGCTGCCGATACTCGGCTCGTCGATCGTGTGGTCGACATAGATAGGCGACCAGGAAAGCTTGCAATAGGGGCGCGTGTCGCGGCGCGCGCAGTAGTACGCGTCGTCGTCGAGGATGCCGAAGGTGGCGCCGCCGATCAGCGCGACATAGTTCGGTTCGCTTGGATGGGTCACTGCGAAGTAGTTGGTCGCAACCCCATAGGTGTTGGCGAGGCGCGTCAGTTCTGGTGCATCCGCACCACCCACGAGCGATGCGCTCTGGTTCTCTTCGATGATCAAGAAGATGTGATCGTAGCGCGGCACCGCGCTGTCGCCCGGTGGGGTAGCGGCCCCCGCGAGCCCGACTGTCAGCATCGCGAGCGCTAGCCAACGCAAACGCATGGGTGCCGCTTGCCCGATTGGCGCAGCGAGTCCTTGTGACGCGATGGCAAACGGCGCGGCCGCAGCGGTGCTGCAACCACGCCGTTGTCGCCAATGTTGTTAGCTGTTCTTGGTGCAGACCGTGTCGACGGCGATCCATCTGCCGCTCGACCGTTCTCTGAAGGTGCTGTGAGCCGTCGTCTTCGTCGCGCTCACTTTCGTCACGGTTGTCGGGGTCTGAGCCATGATGTCCGGTCCGGGAACGAAAAGTTGATCCGTCCAGACGATCGTGTGGCCAGTCCAGCCTGGTGCGGTGGTCACGTCGTATGCGCCAAAGTCGCCGCTGAAGACATCCACCCAGCGCTTTGCAGTGGGATCATAGGTGACCAGATCCGTGGTATTCGTCGGGTACGGGAACCACGCCATGGCTTTGGTGAGCGATTTCGTCACCATCCAGTACCCTGTCGGGTCTATCGTGGTGACGCTGGTCGTGATGTAGGCTGCAGGCCGGCGCGCGCTCTTCGTGCTGCACGTCCAGTTGCCGAGCAAGAAATTCATCGAGGAGAAATTCGGTTTCGGGGGCACCGGTGCTGGGGTTTTCTCCACCGTAGGCGCTGACGCGGAAAGCGCAACAGATCCGGCCGCGATGACGGCCGCGGTGAGCCCGCCAAGCATGGAAAACCATCGAACGCTCATGCTTGCCTCCTTTACCAGGCGATGGTTCGAAGGGTTGCTCGGTTCAGGATTCGGGCCAGAGGCCCCTTGGGGCGATTTTCAATCGCCCCCTACAGCCCGATTTCGTTCGCCCTCACGCGAGGCGGGAACGTGGTTTGCGATGGCCGAGCAGCCCGGCATCCACACCGAGCATGTCGATGCGGTACAGCCGCTTGACCTGCGCGCGTGTGAGCAGCTTGTGGTGCGGGATCTCGAGCAGATGCTCGGGGACGAACCACACCGGGCGTTGCGACGTCATCCAGTTCAGGTGGTCGAACCTGCGCAAGTCCACCGGTTTCGAGTAGCCGCGCAGCGTGCGTTCGCCAAGCGCGTTGAAGTAGTCGTCGAAGTACGACATCGCGAGCTCGCGCAAGCTTCGGTAGATCGGCGCGCGATCGCGCAGCCCCGTGAAATGCGATTTCGCGATCGCTCCCCAGAAGCGTCCTTCGCGGTAAAGGGCCACGACGTGATCGCAGTCGTGCTCGGCCTCAAGGTCGAAGATCAGCGGCGGCCGACCGATGGCGCGCAACGCCGCAGCGGCGAGCAGCGCGCCCTCGAGGCAGTGTGCCGTCCGGGCTTGGAGCACGCGGCGAGGTGACCACGCAGTGTCCGCTTCGTGATACGCAAGCGAGTCGAGCAAGCGCTGGATGCCTTTCGGATCTTTCAAGCGTTCGAGCATGCGCCACTCACGGCGCTCGAACCCGAAAGGACCGTCGCCAGCTTCTTGCTTCACGGTCGCGCTGTCATGACGATCCAGTCACCGCCAGCGTCCTGCGTGCGCCCGCGTTCGACGAAGCCATTGGCCAGGTACGCTGCGATCGCAGGCTTGTTCTCCGGGCGCACCTCGAGACGCACTTCTTGAATGTGTTCGCCCGCTAAGTACTTGAGGCCGGCATGCACGAGCAGTTTCGCAATGCCTTTGCCGCGCGCCCCTGGCGAGACGGCGATATTGAGTAGCTGGGCGTCACCCTCGCTGCGGAAGCGATCGGAGCTTCTGACGAAGAGCGTCTTGTTCCACAAGAGCCGGGCGAGCGCGATCCAATGGATGCCGTAGCGACCGACGAGGGCGCGCAGCGCCCACCCGAAGATCGCCCCGCTGCGCACAGCCTTTCGCCGCAACGCGGACACGGAGCTCACGAAGATCGCGTAGCCCAAGATATCATTGTTCTCGCGGGCCACGAGGAATCCGCCGGGTTCTGTCTGCCGGACGAACGTCCAAACGTCACGCATGGCGTCTGGGCGGGGGTCGTCGCCATAGACGAGCCGCACGTTGTCACGGAAGGCGCCGAGAAAGATGCCCACGGCCGCGCCGACCTCGTTCTCCGCGATGGGCGTCACGGTCGGCGGACCTGCAGGTCCGTCGGGCTGCGGCTGGGAGAGAGGCAAAAGAATAGCCCCCTCGACTTACAGCCCGAAGGGGCTTGCCGAGGAGGCTCGCAAGATCGCGCGAGGACCCTGCGTTATTTCTTCTTGCCGCCTTTTTGAACCGCTTCGCGCAGATCTTTGCCCGGGTGGAAAGCCGGCACGCTGCGCGCGGCGATCATCAGCTTCTCGCCGGTCTTGGGGTTGCGGCCTTCGCGTGCTTTGCGCTTACGGACCTCAAAGCTGCCGAATGGGATGAGCTGCACCTTCTCGCCCTTCGCCAACGCGCTCTTGACGCTCTCGAGGAAATGGTCGACGACGTCTGTCACATCCCGGCGCGGCAGCTCCGTCTTCGTCGTTATCTCTTCGATCAGCTCGGCCTTGGTCATCGGTCACCTCTCTCTGACGTTTGCAAAAAGTAACGCGCGAAGTTCGCGCACACTAGGGAGCGTTCGCGCGACGAATGCTTGCTCCGGCACAACCTGTTAGCGGGCCGGACCTTGATTCCTCCCGGATTTGCGCCTCAATCCCTTGTTCCATCGAGCATTGCGACAGCCGCGCGGAGCGCGAGCCGATACGACTCCGCGCCGAAACCAAACACTCCGCCGTCGACGACCGGCGCGATGACCGAGCGTCTGCGGAACGATTCGCGCGCATAGATGTTCGTGAGGTGGATTTCTATTTTCGGCACGCTCACAGCGGCGAGCGCGTCGCGGAGCGCGTAGGAGTAGTGCGTATAGGCGCCCGGGTTGATGACGATCGCGCGGCCGCGTGCAGCGGCTGCGTGGATCGCGTCGATCAGCTCCCCCTCGCTCGAATGCTGTGCGATAGATATCTCGCAGTCGAGCGAGCGAGCGAGCTTTCGGAGACTGGAATCCAGCTGCGCGAGCGTGGTCGAGCCGTAGATACCAGTTTCGCGCGTGCCAAGCGCGTTAAGATTGGGCCCGTGGAGTACCACGACGCCTTTGCGCTTCTTTCTCGCCATGTGCTGGTCGCAGAGAGCGGCTTCGCGTCCGGCGTGGCAGCGGACCTTTCCCGACGCACGCGAAAACGTCAGCCTCATGTCCACCGACTACAGCGCTTCAGCGCTCGCCGCAGGCGACAGCGTTCGTATCGTCGCGGCTCGGACCACGACCCTTGTCGCCCAAGCACAGAAACGGCACGACTGTTCGCCTACGGTCACGGCAGCGCTAGGAAGGCTGCTGACCGGGGCGGCGCTGATGGGAACGTTCCTGAAAGGCCGCGAGCGTATCACCCTGCAGATCGCAGGGGACGGCCCCGTACGCGGCCTCTTGGCGGATGTCGTTCCAGGCGGCCGGGTGCGAGGGTACCCGCTTCGGCCACGCGCAGACGTCCCTCTGAACGCACGAGGGAAGTTCGATGTCGGCGGCCTCGTGGGACGCGGTTCGCTACACGTGACCCGTACGTTCGACACGGGGCTGCCGTATACGAGCGCGGTCCCCCTGGCGAGCGGCGAGATCGGCGACGATCTCACGCATTATTTCGCGCACTCCGAACAAGTGCCGACAGTGGTGGGCGTCGGCGTGCTCGCAGGACCTCCGGGCGTGATCGCGGCCGGTGGCTTCATCGCGCACTTGCTCCCGGGCGCGCGTGAAGAGACGATAGGCATGCTCGAACAAACTGTTTTGCGGCTCCCACATCCTACCGCCATGATCCGGGAGGGGCTATCGCCCGAAGATATCGTCACGCGCGTCGGCGAGGGGCTTGCGCCACGAGTAACGCACGCAGCGCCGGTCCTCTTCGCGTGCACCTGCAGCCGCGACCGCGTCACGCGGGTGCTCATCGGTCTTGGACCGGCCGAGCTCAGCCAGCTCGCAAATTCCGATCGCGAGACGGAAGTGACCTGCGACTGGTGCGGCCAACGCTACTGGTTTGCGCCGAGCGAAGTGCAAGAGCTTTTGCATTCGGCGCAGGGAAAAGAATCGCGAAATTAGGGTGTTCAGACGAGCCGGATGAATTGGTGGTTGCCTTTTTGCAGGACCTTGCCAGACCAGGATACTTCTTCGCGGCGAACGTCGTCTGCGCGTTGACCGTCGATTTTGATCGCACCCTGCTCGACCAGCCGTTGCGCTTCTCGATTCGAACTCGCCCAGCCCACGAGCACGAGCAGCTTGCCAAGCGAGACTGGCTTCCCGTCGGCGGCCACTCGGTGCTCGGCAATGTCGTCTGGCAGCTCCTTGCGGACCACGGTCTTCTCGAAATGCTCCCGCGCGGCGCGCGCTGCCTCTGCGCCGTGATAGGTCGCGACAATCTCCTGGGCGAGCCGCACCTTCGCGTCACGCGGTAAAAGCTCGCCACGTTCGAGCTGGGACTCGATCTTGTCGCATTCCGGCGCCGCGAGCGTGGTCGCGAGGCGGAAGTAGCGCGTGATGAGTTTGTCCGGTATCGACATCGCTTTGCCGAACATCTGGGCGGGCGCTTCGCGCAAGGCGATGTAGTTGTTGAGGCTCTTGCCCATCCGCTGCACGCCGTCGGTGCCTTCGAGGATGGGCAAGGTCATGCAGATCTGCGGAGCAAGCCCAGATTCTTCTTGTAGACGCCGGCCCACCATGAGGTTGAACAGCTGTTCCGTGCCGCCGAGCTCGATATCGGCTTGGATCGCGACCGAGTCGTACGCTTGGCTTAGCGGGTACAAGAACTCGTGCAAACCGATCGGCGAGCCGCTTTGGAAGCGTTTGGTGAAATCGTCCCGTTCGAGCATGCGCGCGACCGTGATCTTACCCGCGAGGCCGATCACGTCGGCGAACGAGAGCGGCGCGAGCCACTCGCTGTTGTAGCGCACCACGGTTTTTTGCATATCCAAGATGAGACCCGCCTGTTCGGCGTAGGACTGCATGTCCGCGCGGATTTCTTCGGGACTCCTAGGCTTACGAGCGTTCGAGAGCCCCGTTGGATCGCCGATGCGCGCCGTGAAGTCTCCGACGATGAGAATCGCTTGATGGCCCGCGTCCTGGAAGTCGCGCAGCTTGCGCAACACCACGGCGTGTCCGAGGTGCAGCATCGGCCCTGAAGGGTCGATGCCAAGCTTGATGCGCAAAGGCCGCCCCAACCGCAGGCGCTCGGCGAGTTCGTCCGGCGAGATGACGTCGACGCAGCGTTCGACGAGGCGTTCGAGCGATTGTGTCGAGTCTGTCACGACAAACGCACAATCGTCACGCCACTGCCGCCTTCACGATCGGCAGGGTGCGTAGCGGATTCCACCTGCGGGTGTTCGTCCAAAAAGGAGCGGATTCCGCGAGCGAGCCTGCCCGTGCCTTTGCCGTGAAGGATGCGAAGCTCCGAAAGACCCGCAAGACTCGCGTCGTCGAGCGCTTTGTCGATCAACGGCCATGCCTCGTCGACGCTCATGCCGCGCACGTCGATCGAGGTCGAGGGCGCGGCTTGCGCATCAGCATCCGATTCCTTGCGAACGCGCGAGGATGGGGCGCTTTGCCGAGCGCCCCCTACACGAGCTCCTTGCACAGCAGCGCCCCCTACGTTGCGCGGGCTTTTTACGAGGTCGCGCGAGGCGACAAGTGTCTTGAGATTGCCGATGGTCACCAACAGATCGCGCTCGTACACCTCGCTCACGACACCGTTTTGGTCGAAGCTCTTGACATACACCTCGTCGCCGGGCGCGAAGCGCGCGGCAGGAGCTTCGCCTGCTGCGCCAGCTTCAAGTCCGAGACTGCGGCGCATTTCTGCGAGCGTCTGCGCGAGCAGCCGCTCCTCACCGGGCTGCGGTTTCCCCGCCTGACGGGCCGCATTTTCCGAACGCTTGCGTGCCTCTTCGGTCAACGCGTGGCGGACATCGTCCACCGCTTTCGAGAGTTCGGCACTCGCACGGCGTTCGAAAGCGTCCCTCTCCTGCTCAGCAGCCGCGATGCGTTGGCGCAAGGATTGCTCCGCGCGCTGCGCCTTTGCTTGCTGCGCCTCGAGCTCGGCTTGAAGTTGCTTCATCCGCTCGCGCTCTTGGGCCAATCGCTCGAAGGTGCGCTCGAGGTTCTGAGCGTCGATCCCCACGAGAACCTCTGCGCGCGCGATGACTCTTGGATCGAGCGCCAACGCATGGGCGAGCGAAAACGCGAGCGACTGGCCGGGGACGCCGAGCGCAAACACGTAGGTCGGCTCGTTCGTCTTCGCGTCGAAGAGCATCGAGGCGTTGCTTACCCGGTCATGTGCGGCGGCGAAGGTTTTCAATTGCGTGAAATGGGTCGTCACGACGACCTTCGATCCCTGGCGGATAAGCGACTCGATGAACGCCTGCGCGAGCGCCGCACCCGCGCCGGGCTCAGTGCCCGATCCGATCTCGTCCACGAGCACGAGGGTCGTGCGGTCTGCACCCTCAGCCGCCGCTTTGAGTCCGCGCAAGTGCGCCGAGAACGACGACAGATCCTGTGCGATCGACTGCTCGTCGCCGATGACGCACGCGATCCGGCCCAGAGTGCCGATGGTCGTGGTGGCGCTCGCGGGTATCGGGATCCCCGCGAAGGCCAAGAGCACGAGCAGCCCGACCGTCTTCAGAACGACCGTTTTGCCGCCCATGTTCGGCCCAGACACGACCACCGCGTCGAACGACTCGCCGATCTCAAAATCGAGGGGCACCGCCTCCTTACGCAACAGCGGATGCCGGCCGCGCACGATGCGGATGACGGGCTCGGCGATGAGCACAGGCGCTGCGCCTTGTTTTGCGATCCCGTAGCGCGCGCGGCTTGCGGCGCTGTCGAGCGCGGCAAGCAGCGCGCCATTCTGCACCACCGCCTCTTCTTCAGCCACGACCCGCGCAGTCAGCTCGGCGAGGATGCGAGAGATCTCACGTGCTTCGTCGGCCTCGAGCGTGCGCAGGCGGTTATTGGCCTCGACCGATGCCAAGGGTTCCATGAAGACCGTCGCGCCCGACGCGGACTGGTCCAAGACGACGCCAGGAAACTTGGCAGCGTACTCGATCCGGACGGGCACGACGTAGCGGCCGGAGCGGACCGTGACGATGGGTTCCGAGAGCAGCTTTCCGAGTTCTGCATCGGCCACGATCGCACGACAGCGCTCTCGTACCCGCTCGCTCAGCTCGCGGTGTTGGCGCCGGATGCCGGCGAGCTTTGCAGACGCGCCGTCCTGCACGCGCCCCTCTTCGTCGACGGCTGCTTCTATCGCCGACGCCAGCGCATCTGTGTTGCGTCTGCTGCGCGCGAGCGCGGCGAGCGGACCGGTCTTCTGCTGTCTCGTCGCGAGCCCGCGACTTGCGACCGCGATCTTCCGCTCGGTTTCCGCCAACTGGCGCAGCTCGAGCGCGGAAAGCGACGAGCCCTTCTTGGCCTGCTCGAGAAGCGGTGCCGCGTCGATCGCTCCACCAAAGCTCAAATCGCCTGCGGCCAAGAAGAAGCCGGTCACCTCTTCCACGAGCGCGTGCTGGCCCTTGGCCCATTCTACCTCGCCGAGCCGCGGCGCGAGCGAGAGCACCGCTGTTCGACCCACCCCGCACGTGCTGAAGCGAGCGACCTCGTCGATGACCTGCGGGAACTCGAGCGCCTGCAGCGCGGAGACATCCACGCCCTGCGCCATCACGTCACTTCAGCCGCTGCTGCAGCGCTGCTCGCACGATCTCGACGTTCGCCTTGCCGCGGCTCGCTTTCATGACTTGCCCGACGATGAACTCGAGGGCTTTCGCCTTACCTGCGCGATAGGAGGCGACCGAATCGGGGTTCGCTGCCAGCGCTTCGTCCACGAGTTTCGCTATCTCGCCTTCATCCGACACTTGCGCAAGACCGCGATCTGCGATGAGCGCCTGGGGATCCTTCCCCTCGACCACCATCAGCTCGCAGACCTCTTTTGCCGCCTTGCCTGAGACCGCGCCCGTCTTGACGAGCTTGATGAGTTCTGCGAGTTGAGCGGGTCGCATGCGCATCTGCTCGAGCGACAGATCGTTCTTCTCGAGCGCCCGCGGCACGTCGTTGAGCAGCCAGTTGGCAGCCGCTTTCGGCTCACCCGACGCAGCTACTACTGCTTCGAAAAAGCCGGCCGTGGGGATGTCCGCTGTCAAAATGGTGGCGTCGTACTCGCTGAGCCCGTAGTCCGCGATGAAACGCTCGCGCTTGGCGAGCGGCAGTTCAGGCAGTTCGTCGCGCCACCGCTCGATTGAAGCCTTATCCAGCGAGAGCGGCACGAGATCGGGATCTGGGAAGTACCGATAGTCGTGCGCCTGCTCTTTCGACCGCGTCGAATATGTGAGCTTGCGCGTCTCGTCCCAGTTGCGCGTCTCTTGCACGATACGCTCGCCCGCCTGCAGCGCCGCGATCTGGCGCTCGATCTCGAACTCCAGCGCGAGAACGACCGAGCGGAAGGAGTTCATATTCTTGACTTCCGCTTTCGTGCCGAGCGTCGTCGACCCGGCCGGCCGGACCGAGACATTGGCATCGCAGCGCAGCGAGCCTTCGTGCATCTTCACGTCGGACACACCAAGCGCCGAGAGCACCGCTTTGAGCTGGACGAGATAGGCTTCCGCCTCGTCGGGCGACGAGATATCCGGCTCGGTCACGATCTCCATAAGCGGCACGCCTGCGCGGTTGTAATCGATGAGGGTGTAGTCCGAGGCCGCCATGCTCCCGCCCGCATGCAGGTTCTTGCCGGTATCCTCTTCGAGGTGGATGCGGTTGAGACGCACGAGTTTGCCCGATGGCAGACGAACACCGCCACCGGTCGTGAGTGGCATGTCGTACTGCGAGATCTGATAGTTCTTCGGCATGTCCGGATAGAAATAGTTCTTGCGATCGAATTTCGAGTGCGTGGCGATCGAACAGCCGAGCGCGAGTCCCGTCTTGCACAAGTATTCCACCGCGCGCCGATTGATGACGGGCAGCGTGCCCGGCATCCCCAAGCAGATCGGGCAGACGAGGGAGTTCGGCTCCGCGCCGAACTCGTTGCGGCAACCGCAGAACATCTTCGACGAGGTCTTGAGCTCGACGTGCACTTCGAGCCCAATAACAGGTTCGTAGGCGGTGGCCTGCGCTTCCGACACGTTCGTGCTCACGCCACCCTCGCGCGCACGGGGGGCGTGCGCTGGGCCGCGTGCTGCGTCGCCTGTTCGTACGCGTGCGCGACTGAGAGCATGCGGGCCTCTTCAAACGCCGGGGCGACGATCTGCAAGCCGATCGGAAGATCCTCGAGGTACCCGGCAGGCACGGACAAGGCGGGTATGCCGGCGAGGCTCATCGGGATCGTGAAGTAGTCCATGAGATACATCGACACGGGATCCTGCGTCTTCTGGCCGAGCTGGAACGGCGGGCACGACACGGCAGGGCACGCGATCACGTCGCACGTTGAGAAAGACGTGTCGAAGTCCCGTTTGATCAGCGTTCGTATCTTCTGCGCGCGCACGTAGTAGGCGTCGTAGTATCCGGCCGAGAGCGCGTAGGTGCCCAAGATGATGCGCCGCTTCACCTCATCGCCGAAACCTGCAGCCCGCGTCCGCTCGAACATCGCGTACACGTCGCCACCGTCGTCCACGCGCAGCCCGTACCGCGCGCCGTCGTATCGCGCGAGGTTCGACGAGCATTCTGCGGGCGCGATGAGGTAATAGGTCGCAAGGCCGTACCGTGCGTGCGGTAGATGCACTTCCACGAGCGTCGCGCCGAGCCGCTCGAGATCGGCGTAGGCCGTCTTGTACAAGGCGGCGAGCTTCGGGTCGCTCGCACCGATCTCCGATTCGAACTCGGCGACGATGCCGACGCGCACGCCCTTGAGATCCGTGCGCAACGCGGCAGCATAGTCGGGAACCGTAACGTCAACGCTCGTCGAATCCAACTCGTCGTGGCCTGCGATGACGCGCAGGGTCTGCGCGGCATCGCGCACGTCCGTCGTCATCGGGCCGGCCTGGTCGAGCGAAGACGCGAAGGCCACGATGCCATAGCGCGACACGCGCCCGTAGGTCGGCTTCACCCCGACGATGTTGCAGAACGAGGCGGGCTCGCGGATGGAGCCGCCGGTATCCGTGCCGATGGCGATGGGGACCGTCCCCGCTCCTGCCGTGCTCGCGCTGCCGCCCGAGGAACCACCGGGCACGCGCGACGTATCCCAGGGATTGCGCGTCGCGAAGAACGCCGAGTTCTCGCACGACGAACCCATGGCGAACTCGTCCATGTTCGTCTTGCCGATGATGACGGCACCGGCCTGTTCGAGCTTGTTGACCACCGTCGCCGAATACGGCGAGCGGAAATTCTCAAGGATCTTCGATCCGGCCGTCGCGATCTCGCCCGCGACCGTGAAAAGATCCTTCACCGCGATCGGCACGCCCCCAAGCACCCCTGGATCTTCGCCCCGCGCGACGATCGCGTCGATCTCACGTGCCTTCGCCCGCGCGCGCTCCGGCGTGAATCTGATGTAGGCATGCAGCTCTGGTTCGAGCGATTGCGCTTGCGCGAGCGCCTGCTCGACGACTTCGAGCGCGCCGACCTTGCGGCTCGCGATGGCCTCGCGTATCTCGTGTCCTGTTCTCACCGTTTTTGACTACTCGAGGATCCGGGGCGTCTTGAAGTACGGCCCCTCACGATCCGGTGCATTCGCGAGCGCAGCATCTGTGCCGATGCAGAGCCGCTCGGCATCCTCGCGCAGCACGTTGTGCAACGGGATCACCTGCGCGGTCGCCGGGATCTGGCTCACGTCAAGCGCGGCGAGCTCCTCGATGAAGCCGAAGAGCCGCGCGAATTGCGCCGAGAAGCGCTCTGCTTCTTCTTTGGTCAACGCGATGCGCGCGAGCTTGGCCACGTGGTGGATGTCGATCGGGACTTGTGCCATAACGGGTTATCTATTGGCGGGAATAGCTGCAGGCTCCCCGCGGTCGAACTCGACGAGGACTTCGACGTGCCCCGTGAACGGGAACATGTCGTACGGCTCGACGCTGCGCAACACAAAACCCCCGTCGACGAGCAGGCGCGCATCCCGGGCGAGGGTCGCGGGATTGCACGATAGGTAGAGGATCTTGGGCACGCCGCTCGTCGCGAGCGCGGACAAGAGTTCCGGCTCGCAACCGCGTCTCGGGGGATCGAGAATGACGGCACCCGCGTCTGCGAGCAGCGTCTGCCCGCGTGCGCCTTGCACGGCCTCAAGAGCGGTGGCGCGCTCGAAGGCGGCTTGCGTGACGCCGTTGCGAGCCGCGTTGACCGCCGCTTCGTCCACCGCCTCGGCTTGCGATTCGACGCCCGTGGCAACCACGCCGCGCATGGCGGCAAGCACCGCAAACGTCCCTACGCCCGAGTACAGATCAACGATCCGGTTCGCGCCGGCGATGCGCTCGAGGACCCGCGTAGCGATGCGTTCGAGGATGCCGGTGTTGATCTGGAAAAACGAAGCGACGCCGAAACGGAAAGTCGCGTCCAGCACGCGCTCCTTGGTCTGCGGCGAGCCCCACAACGTCGCAAAGCGCCGTCCCAAGACCGCATTCTCGTTTTTCGGATCCCAGCTCGCGACGATGCCGGTCAATTTGGGGATCGCCTCGCGCAACAACCCGACCGCTGCTTCAAGCTCGGGCCTGCGTCGCTGCGTCGCGAAGGCGAGCACGAGCGTTTCGTCTGCGACACCCGTGCGGATCACGACGTGGCGCACGCCATCCGCGAGCGACGAGTTTCGCGCCAACGCACCGTGCAGGGCGCGGACGGCTTCGTCGAGCCGCGGCAAGAGGACGGGACAACGCTCAATCGGCACGATCCGGTGCGAACGCGCTTCGTAAAAACCGATCGCCGCGTTGCCGCGACGCTGTTCGGCCACGAGACTCACTTTATTGCGATAGCGCGTATGGTCGAGAAACTCGCTCGCAACGGTCGGCGCAACGCTTGCGCCCTGCAGCTTCCCGATGCGCTCGAGCGCATCGACGACCATCCTTCGCTTCCACTCGAGCTGCGCGCCGTAGCGCAGGTGCAGCGTCTGGCAGCCGCCGCAGCGGGGGAAGACAGGGCAGACCGAAGCCACACGGTCTGGGGAGGCGTCGATCACTTCGACTGCTTGCGCGCTTGCATAGCTGGGATGCATCGCATCGACCGCCACCCGCACGCGTTCGCCGGGCAGCGCGCCCGTGACGAACACGACCAGGCCGCCGTCACGGGCGACGCCTTGGCCGTTTTGGAGCAGGTCGTCGGTTACGAGTGTCTCTTGAGAGAGCCTGGCCGCGGCGGTCTTAGCCGCGCCGCTGCTCATCGAGGGTCTTGAGCAGTTGATCGGCTTCCCCGATGAGCGCGCGGATGCGGTCACGCGTGGGGTTAGCCGCTTCGACTTCCAACAGCGAGCGCACGAGCAGATACGTGCCGTACGCCGACAGCAGGAAAGCCGCGGTCCACAACACTGGATACAACTGCCTCACGTTCATGCTGCTTATGACTTAGGCGCGAGCGGTGCCCGCTCCCTCTCCGGATGCGTCTGCAGTGAAGCAAGCGGGTAACGGTCGAGCACGCGAATCGACCCGGCGCACGCGCCGATGACGATGCGTCTATCATCGATGTCGATCGCGTACAGCGTCACACCGCCCGCGAGCGGTTGCACGCAGGCGACCCGCATCAGTCTCGTGGGGCGGCGCGAGCACCACGCGGTCAGGCGCGCGATCAGTTCGCGGAACATCGGCTATGCCCGCACGAGCGCGCTTGGAACGAGCCAAACGAAACGCCCCGTGCGACCCGCGATTTCAACAGCATGGTCGATCGCTTCGTGCGGGGTCGCGGCGAGCATCGCATCGCCGGTCAAAGCGAGCACGCGGCGTTCGCCCTCATCGTTGCCTTCGAGGGTCGCGATGAACGCTCGTAAGAGCTGTGTGACGATGGTCTCGACGCCGGCCTGCGCGAGGGGTGCCCGCCCTTCGAACTGCGCGCTCACCTCGCCGACGAGCGGCCGCAGCAGATGTGCACCAGTCGTCTCATCGACCGAGAGTATGACCGTGCCGGATCGCCCAGCGAGCCCCATGCGAACCCAACCGGTCGGAAGCTGGGCACTTAGGGCACGTCTTCGATGCGGCTCGCCAAAGGCGAAGGCAGCGCCGAGCAGCCGCTCGCCACACGCGCTGGCGGCGTCGAACGCGGCGCCAAGAGACCCAGGCGAAGACCCAAGTTCTCGCTCTTGAGGGAGTGCGGGTCTCGTTTTTCGCACTTGGGCAGGCGCCTGAGTCTGATGCTGTGCCTGCGCGGGCTTCTTACCGATGGCAAACGCGTACTCGCGAGAGCCTAAGGACAAGACTCCGCCTCCCAGAGGCGCTCCCAAGCCCGACTCGCTTGCTGTGTGCTGCACGCGCTTTGGGGCGGGCGTCTCGAGCACGCCCGCTATGGCTTCGAGCAGTTGGGCGGCGGCGCTGGTCGCAAGTCCCATCGCCTTGCTGCCGACCCCCAGCCTTGCCGGATCGCCTTCGCCGCCGATCATCGCATCTGCGATGGCGGCTGCAAGCAGCGCATCGAACGCGATCCAAAAACCGCTGTCTCCCATCTCGGCGTACGTCGCGGGATTGGTCATGGTTTTGGCGGTGGCCGCGCTCACGCAACCCACCGGGCGGTGCAAGTAGGCGGCAAGACGCTGGGCGAGCAGCGGTCCTAGATCGCCCCGCGTCGCGATCGCGCTAAGGTCGCGCCGATGGCGTTCATCGTCAGCGGTCCGGGCTGAGACTTGCGGCCGTTCCTCTTGCGTCAGCCTCTCGAGCAAAGCGGCGACGCGCCCCTCGCTTAATCTGGCCATCGACTCGTGCGCGAGAAGCGAGCGGCGCGGCGCTCGAGACCCACGCGAGCGGTAGCCCAGCGTCGCCTGATCTGCGCGAGCTTCGCTCCTCGCGCGAGCAGCGCCCGTTGTTGCGCCAAATTCTCAGTGGATAGAACGGCGCTCTTGGCAAGATGGCTCATGAGGACCGCACAGCCGAACGCGCGAGCCGAACCGCCTGCGAAGAGATCCCGCCTTGCGCGATTCGTCTTCGCGATCAGGCGTGCACGTCGCGCTTGCAGGTGCTGAAGCTCTGCGAACGTCGCCCGTAGCGAGGCAGCCGCCGCGCGCTCGAGCAGCGAGACTGCAAACAGCGTGTTTTTGTTCATAGAGCGCTCGCGCTGATGGCCACCGGCGCCCCGGGCCGGACGATCATCTGCGAGCGCTCAGGTCCGACCGAGACGTAGGACACCGGAACTCCTGCGTGGCTCTCGATGAGCGCGATGTATTCGCGCGCGTTGTACGGTAGGTCGTCGAACGAATGCGCGCTTACCGTCGTGCGTAACCAGCCAGGCATGGTTTCCAAAACCGGCGTCGCTCCCCGCGCGATGGCGAAGGGCAGCGAGCCCGATCCTGGATCCTCGTACGACGTGCAGACGGAGAGCTGATAGAACGTGTCGAGGATGTCGAGTTTCGTGAGCGCCAGATGCGTGATACCGTTGATCTGCACGGCGTATCGCAGCGCGACAAGGTCCAGCCATCCGCAACGTCGAGGACGCCCCGTCACGACGCCGAACTCCGCGCCTCGCTTGCGCAGTTCTTCACCCTCGCGGTCTTGCAGCTCGGTCGGGAAAGGGCCGCCGCCGACGCGCGTCTCGTACGCTTTGACGACGCCGATGACGGCGTCTACTTCTTTCGGCCCAAAGCCCAAGCCGGCGCAGGCGCCGCCCGCGACGGTGACCGACGACGTCACGTACGGGTACGTGCCGAAGGTGACGTCGAGCAGCGAGCCCTGCGCGCCCTCGGCCAGGATGCGCTTGCCGGCACGCAGATTCTGGTGCAAGAGCTCGACCGTGTCACGGATGTGCGGTGCGAGGCGTTCTGCTTGGCGCGCGAGGTCGGCCGCGATGACGTCGAGGTCCAAGGCGATGCCGCGCGCTCGCAGTTCCTGCGTCCGCGCGAAGAGCGTCTGGCGGGCACGACGCATGTCGAGCAGCTCTCCCGCGCGCATCCCGGTGCGCGCCACCCGATCGACGTAGGCAGGTCCGATGCCATTGCCCGTCGTTCCCAAGGCGTCTTCGCCCCGCTCGCGTTCGGCCGCCTTATCCATCTCGATGTGATACGGCAAGATGATGTGCGCCAGATCCGAGACCCATACCCGAGACGTGTCGACGCCGTTGAACTCCAGCGTGTCCAGCTCGGCCACGAGAGCGGCCGGTGAGACGACCGTTCCCGGTCCGATGATGCAGTGCTCGACGCCCGCGACCACACCCGACGGCACGATGCGCAGCTTGTAGGTCTTGTCGCCGACGCGCACCGTGTGCCCGGCGTTCGAGCCGCCGCCGAAGCGGGCCACAACGCTGGCACCACGGGAGAGGAAATCGACGACTCGCCCTTTGCCTTCATCACCCCATTGGGCGCCGATGACAAGGGTTACGCCCATGCCGTGCCTAGGGACGAGCCGCGAAGATGGAGGCGGTCGTATCGCGCAGCGTGCCGCCGCCGCGATTGGGAGGCAGTGGCGACGTGTAGCCCATCAACCGGTCTAAAACGAGCTCCGCGTACAGCGAACATGCCCAGCCGAAGTTCGAGCGAGTGAATTTCGTCGGATCGTCCGGATCGAACGACTCGTGCATGAGGTGGTCGCCTGTGTCGGACGCTCGCAATTCCGACAGCACGAGAGCGACCTCTTTGGGGTCTTGCGCGGTGAGACCTTGCACGGCGAGCGCGAGCGGCCAGATGTATCCTTTCGGCGTGTGCGGACTGCCGACACCGCTCGCGACTTTGCCGGTGAAGTAGTACGGGTTGTCCGGTGAGAGCACGAAGCGACGCGTGTTCTGATAGATGGCCGGATCCGCCGGGTACTGCAAGTAGGGGATCGAGAGCAAGCTCGGCACGTTAGCATCGTCCATCAGGTTGTCATGGCCTAGGCCATCCACTTCGTACGCGTAGATGTAGCCGTATTTGGGAGCGTAGACGATGCCGTAGTTGTCGATGCCGTCCACGATGCCGTCGCGCAGCGCCGTGACTTCGCTCGCCATCTTCGCGTCGTGCCACACGTTCGTCTCGATGTCGGCAAGTTCGGTCAAGGCCACGGCCGCGAACATGTTGTCGGGGATGTTGTATCCGTACATCGCCGGGTCGTCGCTCGGTCGAAAGCCCGTCCACACCATGCCGGTGTAGCCGACGGGCGATCCTGCGCCGTGGTTGGGCAGCGAGTTGTGGCGGTACTGCGAAAGCGAGTGGTCGCGCTCGAGTTCCATCAAGAAGACGGCACGCTCGTATGCGGATTTCACTTCGGGGGTCAGTGCGGCCTGGTCGCCCGTTTGCTTCCAATAGTTCCAGGCGAGCACGATCGGGTACGCGAGGGAATCGAGCTCGAATTTCTCTTCGGTCACCTGATAGTCGCGATTGAAAGCATTGGCGTAGGGATCGACGAGGATGTTCTTGGCCTCTCGCTCGATCACGCCGCGGACCATGCCCCGCACGCCCGAGTCCTGCGCGAAGAAGAGATAGGGCTGCATCTGCGCGCTCGCGTCGCGCAGCCACATGGCCCCGATATCGCCCGTGATCACGTAGGTCGTGTTGTCGGGCGTGAAACTCACGTCGTAGGTGACGGTCGAGAGCAGGCACTGCGAGTAGATCTGCCCCGCATCCGGCGATCCTTTGTACTCGGTCGCCGCCTTGGACAGCGCGTCGAGCTGCGCGGCTTGCGAGCTCCCGGCGAGCGAAGCGGAACAGACCGCGAGCATAAAAAAAATCGCGGCGAGTCGCCTGAACAACGTGTGCGTAGCCTCGATCGTCACGCCTGCAGCTGCCTCTTCCTTCCTATAAGAAAGAGGTCGGCAGACGCTCAGTTGTTACTCACAAACGCCTGTTCGGTCCTGCGGAATTCTTCTAGGGCGCCGCTCGGGGCCCGTGGGAAGTGTGACGACGACCAATCCGCGACGCCCGTCACCAGCTCGGATCTCCCCGCCGTGCGCTTCCACGAGGACCTTCGAGATCGCGATCCCTAGGCCGACGCTCCCATCGACCCCACGCGTGAACGGCCGCCCGAGGCCGCGCCGGACGGCAGCCGGGAAGCCCGGGCCCTGGTCTGCTACGGCGATGGTACAGCGTTTTCCATCGCTGCGCACCGTCACATCGACTCGACCGGCCTCGGGGGAGTGACGCACCGCGTTATCGAGGAGATTGAGCAAGACCTGATAGCAGCGGTCCTTGTCCGCGAGGATGCCTGCGCCGCCTGTGACACGGATCCTCAGGCGCTTCGCGCGTGCGCGGTCCGCGACGCTCTCGACCGCGGCTTTGGCCAACACGCCGACATCGCAGGCAACGCGCCGCAGCACAAGGTGGCCTGCCGTCCAGGCGCCGATGTCGATCAAACCTTCCGTCAACCGCACGAGCCGCTGCGCTTCGTCGGCGATCACCTCGGCGGCGCGGCTGCACTGCGGGTCGTCCGCTGGCAGCGAGCGCAATCGTTCTGCGAATCCCACGATCGCCGTCAGCGGCGTGCGCAGTTCGTGCGTCACGGCGGCGAGCGTGGTCGCGCGCCGCTCTTCAATCCGCGCCACCACCGCAGCGCCACGCACGGCTTGACGAAGCGCTGCAAGCGGAGCCCCGTGGTCGAGTTCCAATACCGTCCATCCGCAGCGCAGCGTTCCGCGGTCCTCAGAACGTGAACGCGTTAGCGTCAGGGCGTCATGGACGGCCCGGCGCAACCGTTCGGCCGCGATGCCGAGATCGGCGTCGACGATCTGTGTCTTGGCCTTGCGCGCTTTAGCGATCAAGAGGGCGACGAACCACTGTGCGCCCGGCCCAGCCGCGGCTACGTCCCCCTTGCGCAGTACCGTGCCGAGAGAAGCGCGCAACGCCGCGGCGATGGCGCGTTTCTTCGCGGCTTCATGAGTCCGTTTGTGCGCGAGGCGCCGCGAGTCGGCGAACTCGACGTACAGCATCGGGATAGCAGGGCGCGTGTGCCGCAGCGGCTCGAGCCGCGCGGCCGCTTCGGCCAGATCGGGCAAGCGCGAAGCTAGATCGCGCCGGTTGATCACTCGGGAGCCGTGAACTTGTATCCGAGTCCGAAAACGGTGTGCAGGTAACGGGGATGGGCGGCCGGATCGCCAAGCGCGCGGCGGATCCGGCGCACGTGCACGTCGACCGTGCGCGGATCGCCCTCAAAGTCGAAACCCCATACCGCCTCGATGAGCTGGTCGCGAGTGAACACGTGTCCTTCGTGTCGGGCGAACAACCACAAGAGGTCGAACTCGCGCGGCTTGAGCCGGACCGGACGACCGGCGACGAACACCTCGCGGCGGTCGGCATCCACGCTCACTTCGCCGATGGTTCTGGTCTTTGCGGGGGCAGGCGGTTCAACGCGGCTGCGCCGCAGCACCGCGCGCAGGCGCGCGACGAACTCGCGCGGCGAGAACGGTTTGGCGATGTAGTCGTCGGCACCGATCTCGAGACCCACGACCTTGTCCACTTCGTCCGTGCGCGCCGACACCACGATGATGGGCGCGTTGCTCTCTTTGCGCAGCGCGCGGCAGACCTCAAATCCATCGAGACCAGGCAGCCCGATGTCGAGCACGATGACGTCGGGCCCATACTGCCGCGCGCGCCGCAGCGCTGCAAGGCCATCCGGTGCGGTCACGACGCTGAAGCCTTCGGTGGCGAGCGCATCGCCCAAGAGCTCCGCCACGTGCGGCTCGTCGTCGACGACCAAAGCGCACCCGCGCGCACCCACGGTGGTAGCCTTCACGATCTGCGCGTCGCGACCGCGACCATCAGTGGTCCGCCGGCGCCGTTGCGCCGGTATGAGTGGAATAACTGTTCTTCGCAGCGCGTGCACGCGGTTGATGCGAAAATCTCCTCACCTCGCACGCCTGCGTCGATCAGCTGCGCCTCGATCGCGGTGGCAAGATCGAGGGCAAAGGCGTCGTCACGCTTGCGCGCTACGCGCAACTGTGCCCCTGGTTTGACGGACTTTGGCCAACGAGAGAAACGCTCGCCCACTTCAGGTCCTACCTCGAAACAACACGGTTGCAGATGCGGTCCAATGGCGGCGATCAGGTCTTGCGCCCGAGATCCAGCTCGGCGCAAGGCTGCCACCGCATACGATGCGATGCCTGCGCTCACCCCTCGCCAGCCCGCATGGATGAGCGCGAACCGTTGGCTGCGCGTGTCCGCAAGCCAGACCGGGGCGCAGTCGGCGGCTTTGACGGAGAGGACGACGTCGGGCGTCTGCGACCACATGCCGTCCGCCGACCCCGCCGCAATCGGCGGGACCTGCGCGACATCGGTACCGTGAACCTGTTCAGTCTGGGCAAGCTGTTCGCTCTGAAGACCGAAACCCTCGAGCCACGCCGCGACCTCTTCCGGCGAGCGGGCATTGACGCTCTTCGTGCTCATCATCGCGATGACGCCGGCGCTCGCGAGCCTGGGCGCGAAGACCGCTGCCTGTCCTTTTTCACGTTCGACCACGATGAACCCAGAGCCCAGTTCGCGCGCTCGCGCATCGTTGCGCGCGCTCGCCTTCACGACAAGTCTTCCAGCTCGCCAAGAGGCGGACGCTCGTGCGCGCGGCGCCGCAGCGCGCGCGCGACTGCCGAAGGAGCGTAGCCGAGCGCGTAGAGCCGACGGGCAAGCCGATCGAAACGCTCCCCGGGTTTAGACATCTCGAACTTCGCGATGGCGCGGTCCAGCCGTTCGTCCTCGCCCGTTGCGGCTTGAGCCGCCATCTCGCGCGCGAGCTCTCCGTCGATGCCTTGTTTGATCAATTCACGGACTAGACGCATCTGGCCCACAGGCTTGCGCTCGATCGCGTTCGCGACGAAGAGCTGGGCGAACGTCCGGTCATCAAGATAACGACGGGTTTCGCATTCCGCGACGGTCTCGCGCACCACATCCTCTGCGAATCCGCGGTCGCGGAGCTTCTTGGCGAGTTGCGCGCGGGTCAGCCGTTTGGCGGCGAGCAAGCGTAGCGCCGTGAGAAAGACCGGCTTGGGAGGCCGCGGCGCATCGCCCCCGGATGTGGACACGAGGGCTCGGTTATTCTGAGACGATCGCGTACCGAGGCGAGCCGTTTTCGGCCGGGCCGCCCTGGCGGACGAAGGTGGCGCGGATCTTCTCTTCAATTGCGTCGGCGATCTCGGGATGTTCCTCGAGATAGACCTTCGCGTTCTCGCGTCCCTGACCGATGCGCGTGTCGCCGTACGTGTACCACGAGCCGCTCTTGCCGACGATCTCGTGTTTGAGCCCGAGATCGATGAGGTCGCCCGTGCGGCTGATCCCCTTGCCGTACATGATGTCGAACTCGGCGACTTGGAAGGGCGGCGCAACTTTGTTCTTGACCACCTTCACCCGTGTGCGCGAGCCCACGGGATCCGTGCCGCTCTTGATCTGCTCGAGCTTGCGGATATCCATGCGGACCGAGGCGTAGAACTTCAACGCACGTCCGCCGCTCGTGGTCTCCGGGTTGCCAAACATCACCCCGACCTTCTCGCGGATCTGGTTGATGAAGATCATGGTGGTGCGCGATTTGCTGATGGCCGCGGTGAGCTTGCGCAGCGCCTGCGACATGAGGCGGGCCTGAAGACCGACGTGGGCGTCTCCCATGTCGCCTTCGATCTCTGCCTTGGGGACAAGGGCTGCCACCGAGTCGATCACCACGGCATCCACAGCGTTCGAGCGGACGAGCATCTCCGCGATGTCGAGGGCCTGTTCGCCTGTGTCAGGCTGCGAGATGAGGAGGTTGTCGAGGTCGACGCCGAGATTGCGGGCGTAGGCGGGATCGAGGGCGTGCTCCACGTCGATGAAGGCGGCCACGCCGCCGGCTTTTTGCGCTTCGGCGATGACGTGTAGGGTGAGCGTCGTCTTACCTGACGACTCCGGACCGTAGATCTCCACGACCCGGCCGCGCGGCAAGCCCCCGACGCCCAGCGCCACGTCGAGCGAGATCGAGCCGGTGGGGATGACCTCGATCTGCATGTTCGCCGCGGCCTCGCCGAGCTTCATGATGGAGCCCTTGCCGAATTGGCGCTCGATCTGGGCCAGGGCGGTCTCGAGGGCTTTATCCTTCTCTTTATCCGACAACGTGCTCTCCTCGTCTCACAGAAGCTCGCGGACATCGCGGAACGATGTGCGCTCGCCCGTACATTTCAAAAGAGGGCATCGACATACCCTCGCGGATCGAACGGACGCAGTTGATCGACCTTTTCGCCGAAGCCGACGTATTTCACCGGCAGATCGACTTGGTCCATGATCGCGACGATTATCCCGCCTTTCGCCGTCCCGTCTAGTTTTGTGAGGACGATGCCCGTCAGCTCAATCGCTTCGTGGAAGAGACGCGCTTGCGACAAAGCGTTCTGTCCGGTGCTCGCGTCCAAGACGAGCAGCGTCTCGTGCGGTGCGCCCGAGACTTCGCGCGCCACGATGCGCCGGATCTTCTTCAGCTCTTCCATAAGGTTGTGCTTGGTCTGCAGCCTGCCGGCGGTGTCGATGAGCACCACGTCCGTGCCACGGGCCTTGGCGGCGGTCAAGCCATCGAAGACGACGGCTGCCGGGTCGGCGCCCTCGGTGTGGCGCACGAGGTCTGCCCCCGACCGCTGGGCCCAGATGGCGAGCTGGTCCGCCGCAGCTGCGCGGAAGGTGTCGGCGGCGACCAGCAGCACCGAGCGCTTTCTGGCCGTTTCTTGGGCAGCGAGCTTGCCGATCGTCGTCGTCTTGCCCGACCCATTGACCCCGACCACGAGGACCACGTGAGGCTTGGTCGCGACGTCGACCGGAGCGATCCGTGGGTGCTGGACGTACTCGGCAACATCCGATTTGAAGACGCGGATCACGTCGGCCGCACGCGTGAGGTTTTGCTGCTGCGCAGCGACTTTGAGCTGCTTGACGATGGACTCAGTCGTGGCGACGCCGAAATCCGCGCCGATGAGCGTCTCTTCGAGGCGCTCCCAGAACTCGTCGTCTACCAGCTGGCGCCCTAGAAGCGCGTTCAGATGCCCCGCAAGGCTGTTCCGGGTCTTCTCCAGGCCATCGCGAAACGCGGCGAACCATTGCTGCATGGCGACGGCCTGTTCGTGGCGACCTGGGCCAGGGCCCGCAACGCCCTTGGTGAGGGGCGATTTGCAATCGCCCCCTACATGACGTGCAAGAGAGCGATTTGCAATCGCCCCCTACATGACGTGCAAGAGAGCGATTTGCAATCGCCCCCTACATGACGTGCAAGAGGGCGATTTTGCAATCGCCCCCTACAGGGTCTAGACGCGAAGAAGTCGGTCAGCCGGATGCGGCGCGCGGAGTGTGGTGGTGCGGCTGCGAGGAGTGCGCCGGGTGGCCCGCCTGCGGCTTCTTGCGCACGTACTTCTGCTTGATCGTGGGGTCGCCTTCGCGATATCCCATGTCCATCTGCAGCACGCGCAATTTGGAGCGCAGCCGGATCACCGCTTGCGCGTGGATCTGCGAGACGCGCGATTCCGAAACTTCCAAGACGTTCTTGATCTCTTTGAGTGTGAGCCCCTCGAAATAGTAGAGGGTGATGACGGTACGCTCTTGGGGCGGCAGGCTCTCGACGGCTTGGGCGAGCGTGCTCTTCACCTCGGTCGTCTCGAGCAGGTGCGTGGCGTCGGGTCCGCCATCGCGCAACGTATCGAGGAGCGCGACGTCGTGGCCCTTTTCGTTCGGTAGGAACTCCTCGAGCGAGAGGATCGCCGTGCCCCGGATCTTGAGCAGCAGCGTGTGATAATCTTTGAGTGGGATCCCGAGCGCTTTGGCGACTTCGTGCTCGTCCGGCACGCGCGCGATGCGGTTCTCGAGCTCGGCGAAAACGCGCTCGAGCTCGCGCGCCTTTTGGCGCACAGCCCTGGGCACCCAATCCAGCGCGCGCAGCGCGTCGAGGATGGCGCCGTTGATGCGGGTGATCGCGTACGTCTCGAACTTGACGCCGCGCGTGTCGTCGTACTTCCCGATCGCGTCGATCAAGCCGAGGATGCCCTCGTTGATGAGGTCATCGATCTCCACGTGCGGCGGAAGATTCACCGAGATGCGGCCAGCCACGTATTTGACGAGGTGCAGGTACTTGTGGATGATCTCTTCGCGGCTGAGCGGCACGCCACCGATGATGCAGAGGTCTTGCGGCTTGGCCCGGGTGGTCATCGGTTGCCGCGCGCAGTCGAGCCGCTCTTCGCGCGCGTTCCTTTGGGCTGCCGGGACTTCATGAGGTTGCTGAGCGCTTCACGCCGGAAGCGGTATTGGCCGCCCGGCGTCTTGATCGCGTCGAGGAGACCTTCGCGCGCCCAGCGACGGATCGCAGCATCGGTCATGTTCAGCGCACGCGCGACCTCGCCTGAGGTGACCCAGGACTTCTCCGATCGCTCCGTCCGCGCGCCGCGCCGTGTGCCGGCCATCCTTGTGCGCTCCTCTGCGGGGACATGCGACGACGCGTGCATCATCATACGACACGATAAAGCAGCGACCCCCGACGCATCCCCCGCGCCAGGCGCCGCTTTTTATCCATAATTACGGTTTTACCCTTTTTTCCTATTGTAGGCTTTTTTTGGCTTTTTCGGTCTTTTAACGGCTTTCGGCGCCAACCTTAAGGCCCGGGCTTTGGGCCGTAACCCCGCTTTGGGCCTCAGTCCAGAAGATGCAGCGCACCTCCCCGAACGTGATCTGATCGCCATCGCGCAGCAAGGTTTGGGCGTGCGGCTGCAGGCGTTGGACGCCGTTAAGGTACGTGCCGTTGACGCTCTCAAGATCCTCGACGACAAAACCGCCGCGTTTTCGCAGGATGAAGGCGTGGCGCCGGGACACGAGCCGGTTCGGGTCGACATCCGTGAAGTCCACGTCCGGTGCGACCCCATCCACGGGCGAGGACCGGCCGATGAGCGCCGCGTCTTTTTCGATCCAGAACTCAGCGATGCCGCCGCTGCCAGCCTCGACGATCAACTGGGCGCGGGCGGCAGCCGGGACCAGGCGCCGCGTGATGTCCTCGTCGACGTCCGCCAGGGTCTCCGGGAGCTCTTCGCCGCAGACCTTGCAATATGTGTTGCCCGCCTCGTTGCGGGCAAAGCAACGCTCGCAGACGCGTGATCCGCGTTGCTCGCGGTTCAGCGTCGGCCGTCGAATGCTAGCGTCTTGTGTTTCCTGGCTCTTGCTCTGCAAGGTCTTGCTCACCATGCGTGGGGGCTGCGTGGAGATTGCTCATATACTAGCATGTGGTGCCGTATGCAGCGGTGACGGCAGGCACTCAAAACAGCTCTTGCCGCTGGAAGTCGGAGCGGCCGGGACGCCGCGTGTGGGCGGTTAGGCGGGTGGTGGTCCGAAAGTGGCTACTAGCCCCCCAACTCCGTTCCTGAGGTCCCGCGCCAAGCCCGCAGCGCGTGCCAACCTTGGTACGGAGATGCGGACGAGCGGCGACAAGTCCTCGCTCATCTTCGATCGCATGATGGCGCCGAGCGCGTAGCAGGCGAGGGCCGCGATGATCAGACCGACGATCGCCAAGATCCTCGAAACCTCTTCTGCAAGCGGCCGATCTGTCTCGCCATCCGAGGCCCCGTGGTCACCGTGACGCGTGAAGAGGTGCGGATGCGACTGTCTGAGGCGCTGCCCCAAATCGCGATCGTCTAGCGCCTCGAGCGGATCGACCGGCGGCGAAGGTCGCAAAGCTATCGTGCCCTCCAGCTCTCGCAGACCGGGAAGTCCTACGGCCCCTTTGCTTCATCCTATCGCCGCCGCCTCAGACCTAGCTGAGATTGCTGTGAAACGGCCTCTCCGTCATGTCACATATCGGATCCGCGGATTGAGCACGGCGTACAAGATGTCCACGATGAAGTTCACGAGCACGAACGTCGCCGCAAACAGCAAGATCGTGCCGTTGATGAGGGGGTAATCCCGGTTGCTGATCGCCTCGAACGCCAGCCGGCCGACGCCCGGCCACGCGAAGATGCTCTCGGTCAGCACGGCACCCCCCAAAAGAAAGCCCGTCTGCAAGCCTATGACGGTGACGATCGGTACGAGCGCATTGCGCAGCCCGTGTTTGAAGATGACCGCGGCATTCGCCAAACCTTTTGCGCGCGCAGTGCGGATGTAATCAGTCTGCATCACTTCGAGCATACCCGCGCGCGTCATCTTCGCGATGATCGACATGGGAATCGTACCGAGCGTCACGGCCGGCAGCACGAGATGCCAGAGCACATCTACGAAGGCGCGCCAGTTCGCAGCGAGCAAGGTATCGATGACGAGAAAATTCGTGCGCATGGGCACGTCATATTGGATCGAGATACGCCCGGCGAGGGGGAACAAGTTCACGCCCACCTTGCTCGGCTCGTAGGCGAGCAGGAGCAAAAGCATCCAACCCAACCAGAAGACCGGCACTGAGACGCCCAAGAGAGCGAGCACCGACATCGTCGTGTCGAGCAGGCGACGGTGGCTCAGCGCTGCGATGACGCCGGCGGGCACGCCGACGATGACGGCCACGACCATCGCCGCGATGCCGAGCTCGACCGTCGCCGGGAAATACGTTGCGATCTTCTCCGACACGGGCAGATTATCGGTGAGCGAACGGCCGAGGTTGCCGTGGATCGCCTGCCACAGGTACGCGCCGTACTGCACGTACCACGGCTGGTCGAGTCGCAGCGCGTGCGTCAGCTCGACGACGTCACGATGGGTGGCGTGTTCGCCGAGCAAGATCTCGACCGGATTGCCTGGGATGAGGTGCAGAAATAAAAAAGACACCGCGCTGATGGTGAGCAGGACTGCGATGAAGCGAAGAAACCGCTCGGTGAGAAAGCCGGCCACGCGTCGTGCGACTTATTCGCCTCGAGCGGGCGGACCTTTTCGCAGGAGGCAGGGCCGAAACCTCAAACAACGATTGTCTCTGGGTTTCTGCTTGTTCCGGCGTGCACGCTTTGCACGCCCGACTGGTACCCTGCGCTTTCGGAGACGATAAGCTTCCATGCCAGTTTCGAGTGACGCGATCGTGACTCTCGCCGTTCGTTTCGCCCTCTTGAGCGGCGCGCTTGCGATCATCTACGGCCTCTATCTGATCGTGTGGATCCTGCGCAAGCCTGCCGGCAACGAGCGCATGCGAGAGATCGCCGCAGCGATCCAAGAAGGCGCCATGGCCTACTTGCGGCGCCAATACACGACCATCGCGATCGCGGCCATCGTGCTCATCCTCATCATCGGATTCAAGCTTTCGTGGCAGGCGGCGATCGGGTTCGCCATTGGCGCGGTTCTTTCGGGCGCCACCGGCTTCATCGGCATGGCGATCTCGGTGCGCGCCAACGTGCGCACGGCCGAAGCGGCCCGCACGGGCATGGGTCCCGCCTTCTCCGTGGCTTTTCGCGGAGGCGCGATTACTGGTTTGCTCGTCGTCGGGCTCGGCCTCATCGCGGTCGCGGGTTATTTCTGGCTTATGCACCGTCTGTATCCGGACGATCTGCGCACGGCGCTCGGCGCGCTTGTGGGTTTGGGTTTCGGCTGCTCGCTGATCTCGGTCTTCGCGCGACTCGGCGGCGGCATCTACACGAAGGGCGCCGACGTCGGCGCGGACCTCGTCGGCAAAGTGGAGGCCGGCATCCCCGAGGACGATCCCCGCAATCCCGCGGTCATCGCAGACAACGTGGGCGACAATGTGGGCGATTGCGCGGGCATGGCAGCCGACCTTTTCGAGACGTACTGCGTGACGACCATCGCCGCCATGCTGCTCGGTGCCCTGGTCTTCCGCGCTTCCCCGGATTTCGCGCTGATCGCCGTCTCGTTTCCGCTCTTCTTGGGCGCGATCTCGATCATCACATCGATCGTAGGCACGTGGTTTGTGCGCGTGCGCGGCGGCCGCATCATGACCGCGATGTACACCGGCCTCGGCGTGGCCGCAGTCCTTTCCGCCGTGGCCTTCTGGTTCATCACGCCGGCGATCATGCATGGCGCCGATGCTGCAGCCGGCACATCCGGTCTCTACACCGCGTGGCGCTTGTGGCTGTGCGCAGTCATCGGGCTTGTGATCACGGCGCTCATGGTCGTCATCACGGAGTACTTCACCGGCACGCAGTTCCCGCCGGTGCAAGAGATCGCCAAGGCCTCGACCACGGGGCACGCCACAAACATCATCGCGGGGCTTGCGGTGTCGATGCGATCGACCACGCTGCCGGTCTTGACGATCGTGGCCGGCATCTTGGTCTCCTACGCCCTCTGCGGTTTGTATGGCGTGGCCATCGCCGTCATGGCGATGCTCTCCATGGCGGGTGTGATCGTAGCGCTCGACTCGTACGGGCCGATCACGGATAACGCCGGCGGTATCGCGGAGATGGCCAAGCTCGGGCCCGAGGTCCGCGCGATCACCGATCCGCTCGACGCCGTCGGCAACACGACCAAAGCCGTCACGAAAGGCTATGCGATCGGTTCGGCGGCGCTGGCAGCGATCGTGCTCTTCGCATCGTTCCAGCAAGAGCTCGCGGAGAAAGCCGGCCAAGCCGCCTCTGCGCTCGTGTTCGCGCTCGACCAACCCTACGTGCTCGCTGGTCTGCTCATCGGTGGGGCACTGCCATATCTTTTCGCCGCGCTCTCTCTGGAAGCCGTCGGGCGTGCGGGTAGCGCGGTCGTGGAAGAGGTGCGCCGGCAGTTCCGCGAGATCAAAGGCATCATGGAGGGCACCGCAAAGCCCGAGTACGGCCGGTGTGTCGATATCGTCACAGCGGCTGCGTTGCGTCAGATGATCGTGCCGGCGCTCATCCCCGTGCTCACGCCTATCATCATCGTCGCGCTCGGCGCATTCCACCTGTTCACGCCGGATAACGCCGCGCTGATGCTCGGCGGCGTGCTCGTCGGATCGATTGTGACGGGCATCTTCGTCGCCATCTCGATGACCTCAGGCGGCGGGGCTTGGGATAACGCGAAGAAGTACATCGAGGATGGGAACTATGGCGGCAAACGCAGCCCAGCGCACCAAGCCGCGGTCACAGGCGACACTGTGGGCGATCCCTACAAAGACACGGCCGGCCCAGCGATCAATCCGATGATCAAGGTGCTCAACATCGTGTCGTTGCTCTTGGTGCCGTTCCTCAGATAGACGAGAGGGGCGATTTTCAATCGCCCCCTACATATGCGTGACAAAGGGGCGATTTGCAATCGCCCTTTACAGTTTGCGCCAGCCCCAGGAGCCGTAGAAGTTCTCGCCGGGATTGAAATCCTGCACCGAGTCGCGCACGACGTAGCTGTTGTCGACCCAGGTGAGGAAGACCGCGGGCACGTCCTCCGCAAGCAGTTCCTGGACCTTCCAATACGCCGCGCGGCGAGCCGCGAAATCATAGCTCTGCAGCGCTTCGTGCTCGGCGGCATCGATGCGCGGGTCGCAGTAAAATGACGTGTTATAGCCGTACGGTGGCTCCTGGTCGCACATCCACAGCGTCGAGTCGTCGGGATCGGCGCCGAGCACCCATCCGGTGAGGGCGATGTCGTACTTACCGCCCTCGAGTATGCCGCCAACAGCTTTTTGCGCGTAGTACAAGTTGTACTCGTATGGTTTTAGGGTCAGCGCCACGCCGATCGTCTTCATCTCATTCGCGAAGAAGGGCGCGAACTTGACGTCGGGCTGGCGCTGTGTGATGTAGGCGAACTCGAGCGATAGACGCTTGCCGTTCTTCGAGCGATAGCCGCTCGCGTCAAGATGCCAGCCTGCCGCGTCGAGCATCCGGCCGGCGGCTGCGACGTCATACGGTGGCATGACCGCGTGCGGATCGTTCCACGGCGAGTATGGCGGCTGGTCGGTGGCAGCAAGCGCACCCCAACCATACTGGAAGGCACGCAGGAAGAAAGCCCGGTCGACGCCCATCGCGATCGCGCGCCGAACGCGGACGTCGTCGAGCGGTGGATGCTTCGTGTTGAACGAGAGGTAGAGATCCTCCGGCGCTGCTTGATGGATGACGCGCAGGCCCGGCGCCTTCGAAAGTTCCAGCGCGTGTTCGCCGACGACGCGCGCGGCGTCGAGCTCGCCCGTCCGCAGCATGACGAGGACGGTGTTGGCGTCGGACACGATGACGAAATCCAGCCGCCGAAGCTTGGGCGGACCTCGCCAATAGTCGCGGTTTGCGAGGAGCGTCACGCCGGTCGCGGCGTCGTAGTGTTCGATCGTGAAGGCGCCAGTACCGACAGGCTTATCGTTGTAAGCGGCCTTGTTGATGTCGGGTACGGTTGCGAGGAGGTGGCGCGGTAGCACGGGCATCGGCACTTCGCCGGGGCCGAACAGGCTCACCACAGCCGGCGCAAAGCGCTCCTTGAGCCGCACGCGCACGGTATAAGGATCCACGGCTGTCATGGACGCGACCTTGTCGTAGCCGAGACGCGTCACGACATTTGTGCGCGGATCCATGATGAGCCGCCACGTGAAGACCACGTCGTTTGCGTCGAAGGGCACGCCGTCTTGCCAGCGGACGCCGTGGCGCAGATGGAACGTGATGGTCAGCCCATCTTTGCTGATCCCACCGTTCGCCACCGTGGGAATCTCGGTCGCAAGTTCGGGCTGCACTTGGTTCTTGTCGTCGGCATCGAGCAGGTACGCGCCCCAGATATACGAGAGATACGTCGACGAACCGCCACCGGACAAGACAGTGTTGAGATTGTCGAACTGGCCGGTGGCGACGCGCAAGACGTCTGCAGCTCCACCCGGACCGCTTTGGGTTCGCACCGCGCTCGTGCATGCACTCGCGACCACCGCGAGCATCGCCAGGAGCAGCGCCGGCCGCCACAAAGTGTGACGCATACGGCGGAGCTTCGGACGCAGACGTGAAACTCTTGCTCCGCTACCCGCGTTACGTGCGTTGATGAATGACATGAAGATGCAGCGACGGACTTGGCTCTGCGGCGTGTGTGCGCTTGGCGCCGCATCCGCGTTGCCCGCGTTCTCACAACCTGCGCTTGCGGATCAGGCGCAAGAGAAAAGCATCGGTCAACAGGTCTATGCGGACCAGCGCAAGCAGGGGCAGGTCCTCGACCAGTCGGCCTACTATCCGATCGTTCGCGAGGTCGGCGCGCGCATCGCAGCTGCCGCGCAGCCGCACTGGTGGCCGATGAACTTCGTGATCGTCAAAGGCGCGCAGCCGAACGCGTTTTCCACTCCTGGCGGCTGGGTTTACGTCAACGAAGCGCTCTTGAAGAACGCAGCCAACAACGACGAGCTTGCAAACGTGCTCGGCCACGAGACCGGGCACATCGTGTTGGGCCATGTGATGAATCGGCTGCAACAGGCGCAGAACCTGCAGTTGCTGTTCGCCATCGGCAGCCTTTTCGTGCACAGCCAAGGCGCCGCCAACACCTTCAATCTCGCGCAGGCGGGCGCAAGCTACGGGTTCTTGAACTTCAGCCGCCAGCAAGAGTACCAAGCAGATCACGAAGGCGTCATCCTTGCGGGCAAAGCCAACTACAACCCGTGGGGGATGGTGTGGTTCTTCCGCACCTTGAGCAAGCTCTCGGGGAACTCGTCAGGCTTCGAGGCGTACGTGCAGGACCATCCGTCCACGCCCGATCGGATCTCGCGCATCCAGCAGTTCTTCGGGAGCGATCCCACCCAATTCGCGACATGGAAAGACAACAAGACCGTGACAGCGGGATTGCGGCAAGTGCCGGGTTCTGCGATCCAACTCGTCCCCACGTAGAAATGCGAAAAGGACGGCTCAAGGGCCGTCCTTCGCTTTACAAGGACTCCCGCGCTTACTTGACCTCGACGGTCGCGCCTTGCTCCTCGAGCTTCGCCTTGATCGCGGCCGCCTCGTCTTTCGTAACGCCTGTCTTCACGGGCTTGGGAGCGCCTTCGACCAAGTCTTTGGCTTCCTTCAGGCCGAGACCAGGCACGACTTCGCGCACGGCTTTGATGACGTTGATCTTCTTCTCGCCCGCGCTCATGAGGTGCACGTCGAACTCGGTCTTCGCCTCGGCACCCGGTGCGGCCGCGGCGCCACCGGCTGCCGCTACGACGGCGACCGGCGCCGCCGCAGACACGCCATACTTATCTTCCAGGGTCTTCACGAGCTCCGCGAGCTCGAGCACGGTGAGTTTGTCGATCTGATCGATGATATCGGTGACGGCCATGTGAGTCTTACGTTCCTTTCTTGTCGTGGGGCGATTTGCAATCGCCTCTACAGCTTTTTGTTAGGCGGCTGATTCGGTGCGTTTGGCGTGCAATGCGCCAAGGAGCTGGACGACCTTGCGGCGGTTTCCGTTCAGGACTTGCACGATGCCGTACAGCGGGGACTTGAGGCTCCCCACGAGCTTGGAGAGCAACTCGGGACGTGAGGGCAGCTTCGAAAGCGCTTCGATCTTAGCAAGGTCGTAGAGCACTCCGTCGACGACCCCGGCTTTGATCGAGAGTTTCTTCGAATCGTTGGCAAACGTGACGAGCGCCTTTGCCGCCGCGATGAGGTCGTCGCCGATAAACGCCACTCCGGTCGGCCCTGCGAGCAGGTTGCCGAGCTGCTCGAAGCGCTCCGGGCTCAACGCCTTGCCGAAGAGGGTGTTCTTGACCACCGCGTACTGTGCGGCGCTCTGGCGCAGCGAGTTGCGCAGCGTGCGCAGTTCGCCGACCGTCAGTCCGCGGTAATCGGTCAAGAAGAAGTTCGGCCGTGCCGCGACCCGCGTGCGCAGCTCTTCGATGCTCTCGTTCTTACGTTTGGTCGGCATGTATCGTTCCTCGTCCTGGGAAAGAAAAAACGCTTCTCCGGTTGCCGATGGAGAAAGCGTTCGCGCTTGGGCAGGGTGATTTGCAATCACCCCTACATGTTGCGTCAGCTTCCTCGGCAGGCTCTTACGATTTCGCGCGGCGCTTGCGCGTCGCGACCTGCTGTCATCGGAATGAGGCGATTTACAATCGCCCCTACATTAGTGGTGCTTTCGTTAGGCGGCGGCTTTCAACCTCGTTGGATCCACGCGCACACCTGGTCCCATCGTCGTCGCCACGGTGATGCTGCGCAAGTATGTGCCTTTTGCCGCAGCCGGTTTGGCGCGCACGATCGCATCCATAAGCGCGCTGAAGTTGTCCAAGAGCGCGTCCTTCGAGAACGAAGCTTTGCCGATGATGCAGTGGATCACGGCCGCCTTGTCCGGCCGGTATTCGATCTTGCCCGCCTTGATCTCGCTGACCGCTTGACGGATGTTCTGCGTCACCGTGCCTACCTTCGGGTTGGGCATGCGCTGCGCGAGGATCTTGCCGAGGTTCGAACCGACGGCGCCCATCATGTCCGGCGTGGCCACCGCGATGTCAAAATCGTTCCAGCCGCCTTTGATGCGGTCGATAAGATCCTGATCCCCGACGACATCCGCCCCGGCTTCTTGCGCTTCTTTGGCCTTCTCGCCCTTTGCGAACACGATAACGCGCTTGCTCTTGCCCGTGCCGTGCGGAAGCACGACCGTGCCGCGGACATTCTGCTCGCTCTTCTTCATGTCGATGCCGAGCCGGATGTGGACCTCGACCGTCTCGTCGAACTTCGCTTTGGCTGTCGCCTTGACGAGCTCGATCGCGAGCGTCGCGTCCTTGAGCCGCTCTTCTCCGAGCGACTTGGCGCTCTCGTTGTATTTCTTACCGTGTTTCTTCATCTATATCTCCGGGGCGATGGGGCGATTTTCAATCGCCCCTTACATCAATTGCGTGCTAGCCGACTTCGATGCCCATCGAGCGCGCGGTGCCGGCGACGATCTTCATCGCGGCGTCGATGTCATTCGCGTTGAGATCGGCCATCTTCGCTTGCGCGATCTCGCGGCACTTGGCAAGCGTGATCTTGCCGACTTTCTTGCGATTCGGCTCGCCCGAACCTTTCTCGACGCCCGCTGCCTTCTTGATGAGCTCGGACGCCGGCGGTGTCTTGAGCACGAAGGTGAACGAACGATCTTCGTACACCGTGATGACCGCCGGTATGATCTGGCCGGCCTGGCTCGCGGTGCGCTCGTTGTAGGCCTTGCAGAACTCCATGATGTTAATGCCGTGCTGACCCAGCGCGGGGCCGACCGGCGGCGCGGGCGTCGCTTTGCCGGCTTGGCATTGGAGGGTGATCTTCGTCAGGACTTTCTTTGCCACGTCATACCTTCTCGACTTGATAGAACTCGAGCTCGACCGGCGTCTCGCGGCCGAAGATCGAGATGAGCGCGCGCAGGCGCTCCTTGGCCGCGTCGATCTCGTCCACCGTACCGGTGAAATCGAAGAACGGACCCGAGGTGACCTTGACCCGGTCACCCTTCTTGAAATCGATCTTGAGCTTAGGCGTTTCGATGCCCATCTGCTTGAGGATCGTCTTCACTTCTTTGTCCGCGAGCGGCAGCGGCTTCTCGCCCGACCCCGGCGAGCCGACGAACCCGGTCACGCCCTGCGTGTTGCGGACCACGTACCAGGATTGGTCCGTCATCTTCATCTCGACGAGGACGTAGCCCGGATACACTTTCTTTTCAACTTCGCGGCGCTTGCCTTCTTTGAACTCCACCTCTTTGTCGGTGGGCACGAGCACGCGGTACACGTAGTCTTGCATGTTCATGGACTTGATGCGCCGCTCGAGGTTGGCTTTGACCTTGTTCTCGTAGCCTGAGTAGGTGTGGATCACGAACCACTTGCGGTCCGGATCGCTCGAGATACCCAGTTCTTCTAGTGCTGCGACAGCCACCGTCTGCTCGCTCGCGGTCGAATCGAGTTCTTCAAACACGCCGTTATTTCGCCAATCCGATGAAGCGCAAGATCACGCTAATCACCTGCGTCCACAGCGCCACGACGATCACGAGCCCCACGACCACAGCCGTCGCCGATACCCACTCTTCGCGGCTCGGCCAAGTGACGCGCTTCATCTCGGACACGATCGCCCGGAAGCCAGAGGAAAGCTCGCGCCAGCGACGTTCGCGCTCAAGCGCGCGCCCCTCAGCGGCCTTTGATTTGGGTTCGGGCTTTTGACCCGAGCCGTTTGCCTTCCCCATCGTCGTCGTGTTCTTCAATCGCGTTCCTTCTTGGCGGACCTGAAGGTCCGCTTCGTTCGTGCTTGGCAGGGCGGACAGGACTCGAACCTGCAACCAACGGTTTTGGAGACCGCTACTCTACCAATTGAGCTACCGCCCTCCGAGGGCCCGGGGCGATTTGCAATCGCCCCCTACAGGGGTTCCGACTATCGTGTCTCCTTGTGTGCCGTATGGCAGCGGCACCAGCGGCAGTACTTGCGCCGCTCGAGCCGAGCGGAGGTGTGCTGCCGGTTTTTCGTCGTCGTGTAGTTACGCCGCTTGCAGTCGCCGCAGGCGAGCGTCACGATAACGCGGTTATCTTTCTTCGCCATATCGCTTAGTCGCTCACCTTGGTGACGACGCCCGCGCCCACCGTGCGGCCACCCTCGCGGATGGCAAAACGCAGACCCTCTTCACACGCGATCGGCGTGATCAGCTCCACCTCCATGCGCACGTTGTCGCCGGGCATGACCA
>DASPVP010000162.1:0-5776 GCA_035622315.1 Candidatus Acidiferrales bacterium
TGCCCTTCATCCCCTTCGATCCTGCGCAAGTACCGCTGCCGCACATCGCGCTCGACCTGCTCCTGGTGGGCGTGCTTGTCGGCATGCTCTCAAGCATGTGGTCAGTCGGAAGATACCTCAAGGCGGCTTGATCGAGCGGCCATTTGGCGCACCTAAAGGTGCGCCGCTACAGTTCTTTGTCGCGTTGGTCTTGGCGATCGTCACGATTGCGCCCATCGCGCGTGCCGCCACGCCCGAACCGATCACTCAGAAGATCCTCGAGAAGCGGGCGCTGATCGAACAGACCGAGCGCAGGCTGCATCAGAGCCGTCTCAAGCTGCACGCGGCCCGCTTCAAAGAGATGACGATCTCGCAAGAGGTCGAGGAAGTCCAGGAGAGCATCGCCCGAGTGCAGGGTGATCTCGGCGCGCTCGATGGAGCTTTGCGCCAGACGGAGCTACGTCTTTTCATCCGCCAGCGCCAGCTCGCTGCCGCGCGTGCGAGCCTCGACCTACATCGCGACGCGCTCAACCGCCGGATCGTCGACGTCTACGAGTATGGCAGCGCAGCCTCATATCTGAACGTGCTGCTGTCCGCGACATCGTTCATCGATTTTGTCGAGCGTTGGGATTTCGTTCGCGCAATCCTGGAATCCGATGCGCAGCTCATCGACGTGGTCAACGACGAGGCAGCGAACGAGCAGCGTCTGGTAGGCGCACTCCAGGCAGCTCAAGCCGATCTTGAGCGGGAGCAAGCCGAAGCGCAGGCGCGACAGCAGCAACTAGGCGCTTTGGCACTAGAACGGCGCAACTTGCTCGCCGTCGCAGCCGCGCAACGGTCAGTCATCGCACAACAGGTCTACGAGCTTGAAGGGCTGAGCGCCGCCGAGGAAGCGCGGTTGCAGGCGCTCATCCAAGAGAAGCAGCGCGAGGACGAAGCCATAACGATGCGCGCTCGGTACGAGGCCTGCCAAGCTCGGCGCGCGGCAGCCGAAGCCTCGGGCCTCTCACCGCCTGCTTGCAACCTGGGAGGACCTGTAGAATTCCAATGGCCTGTGCGTGGCCCGATCACATCTCCGTTCGGAATGAGAGTCGACCCGATTACGGGACGGTACGCGCTTCATTCAGGAATCGACATCGGTGCGGATTATGGAACTCCGATCCAAGCTGCTGCCGATGGGACCGTCATCTTCGCAAGCTGGTACGGCGGCTACGGCAACGCCATCATCATAGACCACGGTTCGGGACTTTCCACACTGTATGCTCACTGTTCGGCCATGTACGTGACCGTCAACCAGCTGGTACAGCGGGGGCAGGTCATAGGCGCGGTGGGCATGACCGGCTACGCGACGGGACCACACCTGCATTTCGAGATCCGTGTCAATGGCGTACCTATTAACCCGCTCACTCGCTTGTGACGAAACGTCTGCCGATTCGTTATGTATGGAAGTAGCAGGTTGCGGGCATGATGACCGAAGCCGCCGAAGAAGCCCGCACTTGATCTGAAAGGAACTGTCCCGCTCTTGGCCCGCAAGCTTTTGACCGTCCTGGCCGTCCTGGCCATCGTCGCCGTGGTCGTCGTGACCCTGGGGCGCGTCACTCCCCTCGGCCAACGCCTGGCCGAGCGCCGCGATGTCTTGGCTTGGGACCTCAACAACATCGCGTTTGACGGTGAGGATGGGACTGCAAACGACCAGCAGCGTGACGTCGACATGCTCGACATGTCGCTCGACAAAGTCCGCGACGTGTACTACAAGCCGATCGACGAGTCGCAACTGCTTTCTGGAGAGCGCGCGGGCCTGCTCGACCTGCTCAAATCTAAGCACATCGCAGGCAGTCTGACGCTGCCCGCGGTCAGCGCGTCTGCGTCCGACGCGCAGGTCGATGCGGACGCCAACACGCTGCTATCGAACGCCCTTCAGCGATACGGCAAACAAGCCGGTGCAGACGACCTGACCTACAGCGCGATCGCAGGCGCGCTCGACTCGCTGAACGACCCCTATACCGTCTTCTTGAGCCCGCGTGACAAGACGTCGCTCTCGGAATTCATCCAAGGCGGCGACTTCGGCGGCATCGGCGTCTACATCGGCAAAGACCAAAAGACGCACGAGATCAACGTCATCGCTCCCATCGACGGCACGCCCGCTTCGCGTGCCGGTCTCGAGCGCGGCGACATCATCGTCTCGGTGCAGGGCAAGCCGGTAAAAGGCCTTGACCTCGACCTCGTCATGAACCTGATCCGCGGACAAGCAGGCTCGATCGTGCACATGACGATCCTCCGTGGCAAGAACGACGTCAAGGACTACGCGATCGAACGCCAGATCATCGAAGTGCCCTCCATGACCTCGCACATGATCGACGGCGACATCGGCTACCTGCAGCTCTACGATTTCGGCGAGCATTCCTCGCAAGAGGTCTCCGATGCGCTCGACAAGCTGCTGAAGCAAGGTGCGAAGGCATTCATCCTGGATTTGCGCGATAACGGGGGCGGCTTGCTCGACGCCGCGGTCGACATCTCATCGAAGTTCATCGCCGATGGTCCGATCGTCTCGCGCATCGATCGCGACGGGCACGTGGAAACGGATGACGCGGATCAGGATGCCATTCCGCCGCACCCGCTCGTCGTGCTCGTGAACCAATATTCTGCGAGCGCGTCCGAGATCACGGCCGGCGCCATCCAGGATTCCAAGATCGGGATTCTGCTCGGGACCAAGACCTTCGGCAAGGGTGTGGTGCAGACGATCTACGACCTGCCCGGCGGCAGTGCCATCAAGGTGACGACCCAGCGCTATGTGACGCCGGACGGACGAGATATCAATAAGAAGGGCATCGAACCCAATATCGTAGTGCCGATGGACTATCGAAATATCAACGTGCCCGGCAAAGACACTCAGCTCGAGGCAGCGCTCCGCTACTTGCATCGCCAGATCGCGCTGACCAACCCCAACGTCTAAACCGGCTCGTCAATCACCGTAGCGGCGGACCGAAAAGAGCCCGCCCATGAAAGAGGATCCACGATGACCCAACCCTTGTCATTGTTCGCCGCCCGGCTGCTCGCGGCAGCGGCGGCGATCTGCCTGCTCTTCGGTGTGACTGCGAGCCCGTCGCGCGCGGCGACCGATGAGGTCGGCCGGTCGATGGTGGATTACTCCTACGAACAGGCCCTTTCGCAGTTCTACAAACAGACGAACGATCAGACGCTGCTCGACGGCGCGGTCGAAGGACTGCGCGATTACCTCAAGTCGCACGGCGACAATCCGAACAAAATACCTGGCCTGCACGGTTCGGGCAACGATGCATCCGATCTCACCGCGCTGAACCACGCGCTCGCGCTCGCGGAGCAGAGCTACGGCGGCAGCCTCGGGGATCGCAACCTCGCCTACGCAGAGATCGCCGGCATGATGGACTCGCTCCACGACCGCTGGACCGTCTTCATGTCGCCGAAAGATTTCCGCAGCCTGAATGAGGGCTTGGACGGCGGCAACTTCGCCGGCGTCGGGATCGTGCTCGATGTCGATCCGACGACCAAGTCCCTGCTCGTCGTCCAGACGATCGACGGCGGCCCCGCGGACAAAGCGGGCCTACAAGCCGGGGACATCATCACGAACGTCGACGACAAGACCACCGAAGGTCTTTCGATCGAACAAGACAGCGCGCTGATCCGCGGCAAGGTCGGCACGCCCGTCCAGCTGACGGTGCTGCGCAAGGGGGAGGCCAAGCCGCTCATCTTCCAGATCACGCGCGAGACGATCCACGCGCCGAGCGTGCGCGAACAGATCGTCAACGACGATATCGCCTACGTGCAGGTCCTCGTGTTCGGCTTGACCACGGGTCAAGAGCTGACCGCGGCGATGGAGAAGCTCGAGAAGCAAGGCGTCAAAGGCGTCATCCTCGACCTGCGTAACAACGGCGGCGGCTATCTCAACGCCGCGATCGACGTGTCGTCGTTGTTCATCCCCGAGGGGCCCATCGTCTCGATCGACGCGCGCACCAAGCCGCTCACGACATACGATGCGGAGAGCACCGCGCTGCCGACCCTGCCGCTCGCAGTGCTCGTGAACGAGTACACGGCGAGCGCATCCGAGATCACCTCGGGCGCCATCCAGGATTCGGGCGCGGGCATTCTCATCGGCACCAAGACGTTCGGCAAGGGTGTCGTGCAGACGATCTATCCGCTGCCTGACGGCAGCGCGATCAAGATCACGACGGCGCGCTATCTCACGCCGAGCGGTCGCGATATCAACTCGATCGGTATCCAACCCGACATCGCGGTCGATGATGTGAAGCCGGCAGACTTTGGCCGCCCGGCGACCGATGGGCAGCTGCAACGCGCCATCACCTACGTCCAAGGTAGGATCGCCGCAGCCACCGCGGTGCCGACAGAAACGTCGCCGCCGAACGCCTCGACCACAACGCCCACGGGCACGCAAAGCCCGTCGGGCGGTTCGCAGGGAACCACGCCCCAGTAGATAAGCGCGACGCATGGCGCCTCGAACAGACGCCGGCGCCGCGTTCGCGTGGGAGCCGACCTCCCGGGTGAAGGAAGACGCCAACATCACGCGTTTCATGCGTGAGGTCGGCGCCGCCACGCTTGAAGATCTGTGGGGTATCGCAGGCGCGGACGTCGCGAACTTCTACGAGCGTCTGACCGCGCATCTGAAGCTCGCTTGGCTCGAACCGTACCACGAGATATTGGACCGCTCCCGCGGCGTTCCGTTCGCGCGCTGGTTCGTCGGCGGCAAGTACAACGCGTCGTTCGCTTGCATCGACCGCCACATCGACGAGGGCAGAGCGCATGACGCGGCCCTCATCTGGGAGTCCGAAAGCGGCGAGACCAAGACGCAGACGTTCGAACAGCTGTCCAAGGAAGTATGCAAGCTGTGTGGCGCGTTGCGCAATCTTGGGGTCCGCCGCGGCGATCGCGTCGGCATCTTCATGCCGCTCCTGCCGGAGACAGCGGTCGCGCTGCTCGCGATCGGGCGGCTAGGCGGTATCGCGGTGCCCGCGTTCTCGGGATACGGGGCTGAGGCGCTTGCCACGCGGCTCGACGACGCCAAAGCCAAGGTCCTCATCACGGCCGACGGCACCTATCGGCGCGGCAAGTTCCTCAACATGAAGCGCGTTGCGGACGAAGCCTGCGGACTCACGCAGGGCATCGAGCATCAGATCGTGTTCCGGCATCCTCAGACGGCGATCGAATGGCACAAGGGAAAGGACGTCGACTGGCACGAGGCCACGTATGGACAGGACGACTACCTTGCGCCTGTGGCGACGGGCGCGAATGAGCCATATCTCTTGTTGTACACCTCAGGATCGACCGGCAAGCCGAAAGGCGCGCTGCACGGTCATGCGGGCTTCCCCGTGAAGGTGCTGATCGATCAGTACCTGTGCTTCGACGTCAAGCCGCGCGATCGCATGCTATGGTTCACCGATATGGGCTGGATGATGGGGCCGTTCTTAGTGCTGGGCGCTTTGGGGCTCGGTGCTGCGGCCGTGCTCTACGACGGCACGCCGGATTATCCGAATCCGGGGCGCTTGTGGGAGGTGTGCGCGCGCCACAAAGTCACCCACCTCGGCATCGCGCCGACGCTCATCCGGTCGCTCATGGTGCACGGGGACGAGATCCCGCGGGCGCACGACCTCTCGTCGCTGCGGATCTTGGGCTCCACCGGCGAGGCCTGGAATCCGGAGCCCTATCGCTGGTTTTCCGTCAATGTCGGCGACGGCAAGCGGCCGATCATCAACTATTCCGGCGGCACCGAGATCGGTGGCGGGATCTTGGGATGCTTTCCCGTCAG
>DASPVP010000163.1:0-5853 GCA_035622315.1 Candidatus Acidiferrales bacterium
CGGTGATCCACACGGGTGATTTCAAGTTCGACCAGACGCCGATCGACGGCCGGCCGACGGACATGGCGCTGATCGCGGAGTACGGCCGCGAAGGCGTCTTGTTGCTCGCATCAGACTCGACGAACGCCGAGCTCCCGGGTCACACGCTCTCGGAGCGGGTCGTCGGGGAGACCTTTAACGATCTGTTCGCACAGTGCACGGGACGCATCATCGTGACGATGTTCGCTTCGAACGTGCCGCGGCTCCAGCAGACCGTCGACGCAGCGAGCCGCTACGGGCGCAAAGTCTGCTTCGTCGGGCGCAGCATGCAAAACGTCAGCTCGATCGCGCTCGAGCACGGCTATCTCGAGATACCCCAAGGCGTCCAGATCCGCGATCACGAGATCGAGAACTATCCGGACGACCGCCTGGTGATCTGCACGACCGGGTCGCAGGGCGAACCGATGTCGGCGCTCGTGCGCATGGCGGCGAACGACTACAAGCGCGTGAAGCTCAAGCGCGGCGACACCGTCATCATCTCCGCAACACCCATTCCGGGCAACGAACGCAGCGTCGGACGGACCATCAACAATCTCTTCAAGCTGGGCGTCAACGTGATCTACGGCCAGCAGCGCTTGGCGCACGTGTCTGGACACGGACGCCAAGAAGAGCTGCTGCTCATGCTCAACCTCACGCGCCCCAAGTACTTCTTGCCCGTCCACGGCGAGTACCGCATGCTCGTCCAGCACGCGCGGCTTGCGGAGCGGGTCGGCATCGATCCCGGCAACATCTTCGTCGCAGAGAACGGCGACGCGCTCGAGATCACGCCCCAAGGCGCGCGCTTTGGCGGGAAGATCTCGGGAGCGCCTGTCTACGTGGACGGGTTGGGCGTCGGCGACGTGGGCAACGTCGTCCTTCGCGACCGGCGCCATCTCTCCGGTGATGGCATGATCGTGGTGACGGTCACCGTGGACAGCGAAGACGGCAAGGTGCTCGCTGGTCCGGACATCACGTCGCGCGGGTTCACGCACGGGCCGACCGATGGCGACGGGGTGCTGGAGGACGTCCGCAAAGAGGCGGTCAGCATCATGGAGCGAGGCGCGAAAGACGGCCTCACCGAGTGGACGGCGATCCGCGACCACGTGCACAAGGGGTTGCAGAAGTTCATCTACGACCGGACCAAGCGCAGGCCTATGATCGTCCCCGTCGTGATGGAGGTCTGAACGCGCGTGGCTCAAGCATCGGTGTCGCTTGAGGCACAAGAGCTCGAATCGCCCTTCGCCTCGGTCTGGAAGGACACGTGGAAGCGCTTCCGGCGCAGCCCCTCGGCGCTGATCGGGCTCGCCATCATCTTCTTGTTGGCCGTCGGCGCGACGTTCGCGCCGCAGATCTCTGGCCACACCGACCCGCTCGCGCAAAACCTCACCCAGCCGACGCTCGCGCCGTCGTGGCAGCACCTCGCCGGTACGGACAAGCTGGGGCGCGACATCTTCACGCGGTTGCTGTTCGGCGGGCGGCTTTCCGTGGAGATCGGCCTTGTCTCGGTCGGGGTTGCACTGGTCGTCGGGACCATCATCGGTGTGATCTCGGGTTTTTGGGGGCGCTCGCTCGACGTCACCCTGATGGGGCTCATGGACGTGATGCTCGCGTTTCCGACCATCATCCTCGCGATCGCCATCAGCGCTATTTTGGATCAACGCGTGAGCGACGTCGTGAAGCTCTTCTTGGCGATCGGCATCGTCGCCATCCCGATCTATGCGCGCATCGCGCGATCCTCCGTGCTCGCGGTGAAGGAGCAAGAGTTCGTCGAAGCCGCACGCGCAGTCGGCAATGGCTCGTTCGGCCTCATCCTCAAACACGTGCTCCCGAACATCCTCGCGCCGCTCATCGTGCAAGCGACGCTCGGGATCGGCACGGCAGAACTTGACTCGGCCGGTCTCTCGTATCTCGGCCTTGGCATCCAGCCGCCTACGCCCGAGTGGGGATCGATGCTCAATGATGCGCGCGATTACTGGCTCAACGCGCCATGGGCGCTGCTCTTCCCCGGGCTCGCGATCTCGGTGACCGTTCTCGGTTTCAATCTGCTAGGCGACGGATTGCGCGACGCGCTCGATCCGCGCGCGAACTAGACTCCCAGGCCTCGCCGCAAGACACATCGAACGCCTGTACGCAAGCATGAAGCAGACGAAGACGGCTCGCTCTCGTCGCGTGGATCCATTGCCCGGCTTGACGCTCAACCTAGAGATCGTCGGCGTCGTGCTCCTCGCCGTGGCGTTGCTGCTCGCGCTCGCGCTCGCGCTGCCGGCTGGTCATACCGGTTCGCTCGGGCCGGTTGTCGTCGCGCTGCTCCGCGGCGGATTCGGGACCGCAGCTTGGCTGGCTATCGTGTTGCTGGCGGTCGTCGCGGTCATCGTCTTCTTGGAACTGCACGCCTTCCGCAGGCTGGCGGCCTTCGCGCTCTGCGCGCTGGGCGAATTTCTCGCGATCGACGGATGGCTCGGCCTCGCGGGTCACGGCGGCGTTGTCGGCAATGGTTTAGGGCATGCCGTGGAGTGGCTGCTGGGACCAGCCGGCGCCCACATCGTCTTCGCGGTGGCGGCGCTCGCCTTCGTGCTCGCCCCCACGCAGATCTCGCTCAAGGCGCTGTTCGCAAGCGCGGGTAGATTCGGCACGCGTTCGTATAAAGCGTTCGCTCCTAAAGTGAAAGAGTTCGCCAGGAGCGCCGCAGCGAGACCATCGCGCGAAGTCGAGCGTACGCAACAACCGCCCGTACCTGCAGCGCTGGCGAACCTCGACGTGGCGGTAGCCGTCGCGCCGGCCGAACCGGTTGAAGCGGTGCAAGCGAAACCCGAGATTTTACAGCCGGTCGACCCTCTCGAGGAAACTCCATCGCAACCACAACCATCCGTGTCTGCGGCCCAACCCGATCGCCGTCGCGAACCAAAACGTGTCGCCCCGGCGCTCGAAGCTCGAGGCGGATCGAACGGCCAGTACCGCTTGCCCGATTTCGCGCTCTTCAACCCGCCCGAGAAACGCGTGCACGACGAAGCGAGCGCGGCGCTCGTGCTCGAGGAGACGCTGGCATCGTTCGGCGTCACCGCGAAGGTCACGCACATCGAACGCGGGCCGAGCGTGACCCGCTATGAGGTCACCCCCGCCAAAGGCGTGAAGGTCAGCTCCATCAAGTCGCTCGCCGATAACATCCAGCTCACGCTCGCGGCGCAGAGCATCCGCATCGAGGCGCCAATCCCGGGCAAAGCCGCGGTGGGCATCGAGGTGCCCAACAGCGCGGTCTCCACGGTGAGCGTGCGCGAGATTTTGGATTATCTGCCACGCGGTGAAGGCAAGCCGTTCTTCGCGCTCGGCAAAGACATCACGGGTCGTCCGATCGTGGGCGATCTCACGCGCATGCCGCACTTGCTCGTGGCGGGCGCGACCGGCGCCGGCAAGAGCGTGTGCCTCAACGTGATCATCACGTCGATCCTCTCCACGTGCACGCCCGATCAGGTGCAGCTCATGCTCATCGATCCCAAGCGCGTGGAGCTGACTTCCTACGACGGAATCCCACACCTGATCAAGGACTGCATCACCGATCCCAAACTCGCTGCCGGCGCGCTCTTCGAGCTGACGCGCGAGATGGACACCCGCTACGAGATCTTCGCCCGCGCGGGCGTGCGCAAGATCGAGGAGTACAATACGAGCCGCCCCGACGAGCAGCTGCCCTACATCGTGGTGGTCATCGACGAGCTTGCAGACCTCATGCTCGTCGCGCCCACGCGCGTGGAGACAAGCATCTGCCGCATCGCGCAGCTCGCGCGCGCCACGGGCATCCATCTGGTCGTCGCGACGCAGCGCCCTTCGGTCGACGTCATCACCGGGCTCATCAAGGCGAACATACCCTCGCGCATCGCGTTCGCGGTCTCGTCGCAAGTGGACTCACGCACGATCATCGACATGGCGGGAGCGGAACGGCTGCTCGGGAGAGGCGACATGCTCTTCTTGCCGATCGACGCGCCCAAGCCCATACGAGTCCAAGGGGCGCTCGTCACGGGTGACGAGCTGGAACGCCTCTGCGAATTTTGGCGCGATCAAGAAGATCCGGCCAATCGCATCGACCTGGAGCTGTCCGAGGTCGAAGAAGATGGCCGGGGGCCGGGTGACGACCTCGCCTTCGAAGCGGCGAAGATCATCGTCGAGCGCCAGATGGCCTCGGTCGCGCTGCTACAGGCAGAGCTCAAGGTCGGACATCCGCGCGCGGTGCGGCTCATGAAGATCCTTGAAGAGTTCCGCGTCGTCGGGCCGACCGAGGGCACCAAACCGCGGAAGATCCTCGTGGGCAACGCGGACATGGACCACGTCGCCGACATGCTCGCGCCGCGCGGCGAGCAACAACCGCTCCTCTAGCTGCGACGTAGCGCAAGCGCGCGCCAAGACTCGTCGCGGGACTCACCGGACGGAGCGACGAACCGCGCCCGAACATGAGCGCGAACGCCCGCTTCGATGACATCAAGGGCAAGGTGGAGTCCGGCGAGCCGCTGAGCCGCGCGGACGGCGTGTTTCTCTACACCGAAGCGCCCTTCCACGAGGTGGGCAAGCTTGCCCATCGCGTGCGCACCGCGCGCAACGGCGACCGGGCCTACTACGTGGTCAAGCGCTATCTCAACACGACCAACATCTGTTACGCGGCCTGCAAGTTCTGCTCGTTCGCGGCGCACGAGAAGGAAGCGCGGGCGCAGCGCATGTCGCTGGAGACGATCCTCGACAAGGCGTGCGCGCAACCGGATGACTACGACGAGCTGCACATCGTCGGCGGCCACGATCCCAAACAGACGAGCCTCGCGTTTTGGATCCCGGCGATCCAAGAACTGCACGCGCGCATCCCGCACGTCCAACTGGCGCTCTTCACCGCGGCAGAGATAGATTACATGTGCAAGCGCGAGCGCTGCAGCTACGAGGAGGGCTTGCGCAGGCTGCGCGACGCGGGGCTCACCTCGCTCAACGGTGGCGGCGCCGAGATCCTGGTCAAGCGGGTCCGCGCTATCATCTGCCCGCACAAGGCAGACGTCGAAGAATGGCTCGAGGTGCATAGGGTGGCCCACAAGCTCGGGATCATGACGAACTGCACCATGCTCTACGGTCATGTCGAGACGATCGAAGAGCGCGTCGAGCATCTCGTGCGCCTGCGCGAGCTGCAGGCCGAGACGCACGGCTTCAAGTGCTTCGTGCCGCTCTCGTTCCATCCCGACGGCAACGACCTCTCGGAGTACGGCTGGACCGGCGGTGCAGACGACCTGCGCACCATCGCCGTCTCGCGGCTTATGCTCGACAACATCGATCACATCAAGGCCTATTGGATATCGTACGGCATCAAGATGGCGCAGCTCGGGCTGCACTACGGCGCCGACGATATCGATGGTACCGTGCACAACGAGCAACAGATCTACCGCGATGCCGGCAGCACCACAGATCAAAGCACGCCGATCGTCGAGCTCAAGCGCGCCATCGCCGACGCAGGCTTCGTGCCCACGCGCCGCAACCTGCTCTACCGGGTCTTGGAACCCGCGTAAGGCCGAATATGGAAACAGGACTGCCGCGCTGCGGGCGCATCTCATACACGAACGACCTGCCGATCTACGCCGCATTCGACGACGGCGCGCTCCTGTTCCCCGGCACGCTTTCGGCCGACGTGCCAGCTGCGCTCAATCGATCGCTCGTCGCGGGTGAGCTCGACATCAGTCCGATCTCGTCAGCGCTCTATCCGGAGCACGCCGGCGAGCTCTTGCTCTTGCCGCACGTGTGCGTCGGCGCGCGCGCCGACGTCCGCAGCATTTTCTGCATCTCGGCGAGCCATCCGGCCAAGCTGCAAGGCCGCAC
>DASPVP010000164.1:0-5034 GCA_035622315.1 Candidatus Acidiferrales bacterium
GAGCGCAAGCCCGGGCGCTTGACCCGGCGTTCCCGCTTTTTGGTATTCGATCAGAAAGGTCGTGGCGAAGACGGTGCACGTGCCGCGATTGCCTTGGTTACGGATGTGCAGGCCACGCGCACGGATCTGCGGCCGCAGATCCACCTCAGCGCTGTAGCCTGCGTCTGGATTGCCGACGAACGTCGCGAGGTTCGGCTGCGCCGGCCGCCAGCTGGCGAGCTGCACTTCGGCCGCGACCGCGGCTGGTGCGTGTTGCGGCGCGCCGCCGATGCCGAGGGCGAGCGCCAAGAAGAGCGCGGCCGCTGTGAACGCGACCGCAGTGCAACGTCGCATGGGATACCTCCTAGAACGCGCTCGACGGCGAGCCGCTCTCACGAGTGTTGGGGTAGACGCAGGCGGATGAATTCATTGAGCTCTGCCAGCGAGCTGAAGTAGAAGCGCTGCTGGGCGTGCACGTCCTCGATGAGGCCGCGCACTTGCGGCGGTGACCCGGGCTCCCGCCACAAGCGCACCATGAACAGGTGTTCGGCCCGCTCGGACGGCTTGCTCATATCGTTGCTCTCCGCCATAGTCGTGGGTTCAAGCATAGCCTGGCGGCATCCAAAGAGCGTCCAATCGGACCTTCGAGCGTTTACGGACGCCCGGCGAGCGCCGGCCAGTCCCCTTTCTCAGACGCGTTGAGGATCATGAGGTTGACCGGCAGCTGGTTGTAGCGTTCGCGTATCGCGGGGTCGTCGACGACGTTCTCGAGCTTGTGCGCGTAGTCGCGAGCTTTTCCGAGGAACTCGGACGCCCGTTTCTTCTTCCCGCACGCCCGATAGACCAAAGCGGCCGTCCAGAAGAGACCCTGCGGCCAGAACGAGGCGTCGGTGGATTGCTCGGCGCCGGCAAGCATGCGATCGGCCGTCAGGCGCGCGTTCTCGAAATCTCCCTTCATTAGATACGCAAGCGCCATGTCCGAGAGGTCGTTGACCAGGTCCGCCGGGCGGCTCAGCGTCTCTTGCAGCGCAAGGCCCTGCTGCATGAACTCGAGCGCCGAATCGTGCTGGCCGCGATCCCGCTCCACCGCGCCCAGATTCGCGAGCGCTTGGGCGGTGAATGCCTTGTGTTGCAGCTTGTTGGCCAGCTCGAGACCGCGGCGGGCGAACGAGCCGGCCCGTTCCAGATCGCGCCTGACGAGGTAGACGAAACTCAAGTTGAGCGCGCAGACGGTCAGCCCGCGCAGCTCGCCTAAGCGCTCGAAGATCCGGTCGGCGGCGAGCAGCTTGTTCTCGGCTTCATCGAGCAGTCCCAACCGGGTGTCGAGCGACGCGCCATTGATGAGCTCGCCTGCGCGGCCTTCATCCTTGCCGATCGACTCGTAGATCGCCGCTGCAGCCTCGTTTTCTCGACGCGCTTCCTCGTACCGCTGCAATCGCGCAAGCACGCTGCCCCGCCGGGCCAGGGCGTCGGCTTCCCCCTCCCGATCGCCCACCGAGCGGAAGAGCAGCAGCGCTTCGTCGCATGCTTGTGCGCAGCGGTCGAATTGGTGTTGCATGATCGCGGAGCGCGCGACCGCCAAGTGCGCGCGGCCGACGAGGGCCGGATATGCCCCCGAGCGTGCCGCTTGTTGGGCGCGCCGCAACACGTCCTCAGCCCGTGCTATCTCACCCATCTGCGTGTCCAGGTCGACGAGCAGGCACAAGCACTCGACTTCGCTTTCCGGATCGCCCGCGCGCTCGAGTGCGGCGAGCGCCAGCTCTGCGTTCTCGCGTGCCGGTTCGAGTTGGCCCATGTGCATCGCGTGCAACGCCCTCGCGAGACGGGCACGTGCGCTCCACGTGCTCGCGCCGCGCTCGCTGGCGCGTGCCGCAAGTCGATCGATCAGGCGAGCCTCTTCCACGCGGTTGCCCATCGCTCGCTCGCGCGCGATCCGCCGCCACAACACCTGCGACTGCAACTCGAGGTCGTCCAAACGGTCCGCGATCGCGTCGAGCCGTTCGAGAGAGCGAGCCTGGTGCTCGCGCGCGCCTTGGCGGTTCTGGATGGCTTCCTGCGCGAGCAGCGCCTCGGCCGCAAGACGGTCGTCCTGGCCGGCGAGCTCCAACGCTCGTGCGAGATGCGCGAGTGCTTCGCTATCGGCGAACAGCGACAAGGCATAGCGCGCCGCATCTAGATAGAAGCGACCCGCGGCAGCTCGGTCTTCGCCGAGGTCGAAGTGACGCGCGATTTCGGCGGCTAGCTCGCCGGCCTGCGAAGCATCGGCGAGCACGCGCCCCGTGCGACGGTGCCGCGCGACGAGCGCATCGCGAGGGATGAGCGCGTAGACCGCGTCTTGGATCAGGTGATGCGCGAAGGAGTACTCGAACGAGCCGCGCTTGGGCAGCTCGCGGATCAAACGCCGGTCGAGCAGTTCGTCGAAAGCCTCATAGACTTTGTCCTTGCTCCAACCGCTGACCTCGCAGACGAGTTCGACGTTGAAGCCTCGCCCGATCACGGCGCACACCTCCGCGAGCGAGCGAGCGTCCTCTGAGATGCGGCCTAGCCGCGCGTCGATCACCGAGCGCAAACCGCCCGGAAGACGCATCTCGGCGCTCTCGCTAGTCGCTGTGTCACGGCCGGGCGGCGCTTCGATGATGTCGCCGATCATCTGTGCGAGGAACAGACAGTTGCCTTCGCTGCGAGCGTGCAACGCCGCAGCGAGGCCTGCCGTGTTCGCGAGTTGCGGGAATTGCGCGACAAGTTTTTCGATATCGTAGGCTTGCAGACGGGCGGGCGCGATGCGCACGGCGACCCCGAGACTTGTGAGATCCCGCTGCAGCGCGCGCAGCGCATGACCACGCGGCACCTCTTCTTCGCGATTGGTCGTCACGAGCAAGAGCGCTATCGGCGAGGTGATGGACCCGAGGTAGCGCAGCGCGGCGAGCGTTGCTTCGCCCGCCCAGTGTACGTCTTCGATGATGAGCAGCAGCGGGCGGGACCGTGCGAGCGCTGCCAGCGTCTCGGCGATGCCTGCGAGCAAGCGGCGGCGTTCGTCGTCAGGGTTGGCTGCGGCGAGCACCGGCAAGTCCGGCCGCTTCGCGCGCAGCTCCGGAACGAGCGCCGCGACCGCCGACAAGGCGTTGGGATCGATCGTGAGCGCGGTGATCAAGGGCAGCGCCTGGCGTAGCGCTTCTGCAAGCCCCTGATACGGCACGCTTTCGGGGAAACTCGTCGGGCCCCACAGCACGCGTCCGCCTTCGCTCTCCACGCGCAAGGCGAGCTCCGCTGCCAGACGCGACTTGCCGATGCCGGCTTCGCCTTCGATGAAGGCAAGTGCGGGAGAGCCGCGCGCCGCGCGGTTCCACAACGTGCGCAGCTGTTCCATCGCGGCCTGCCGTCCGACAAACGGCAGCGCGGGCAGCGATTGGCCACGCGCCGGCGCGTCGGGCGAACCGGGAGGAACGACGTCCGTGAGCGGCGCGTTGCGCACGATAAGATCGTGCAGCGCGGTCGTCTCGGGCATAGCGTCCACCGCCATCTCGGCGCGCAGCTTGCGCTGGAAGTCGGCATAGGTCTGCAGCGCGCCGGCGCGATCGCCAGAGTCGTACTGCACGCTCATGAGTTGACGGACAGCGTCCTCGCGCCATGGGTCCGTCTGAAGGATCGCGCGCACGTGGCGCACGGCGCTTGGCCAGAGGCGCCGGCTGCGATGGTCGACCGTGAGCGCGTAAAGCGCGTTGAGATACTCGTTGCGCAACCGCTCGCGATCGGCGAAGACCCAATCGTCGTAGTAGCTCTCGAGCAAGTCGCCGGCGTACAGATCGACGGCTTGCTCGAGCGTCTCCGTCTGCGTTACGAGCCGGGCGAACGCGAGCACATCGACCCATGCAGCGCCGTCCGGATTCCACTGGAGCGAGTCGCTGCCCACTACGATCCACGGCGCTTGGTCCGCGGCAGGCAGCGCGCGTTGCAGATGGTAGAGGTGGCGGCGCAGATTGGCGCGCGCGTCCTCTTCGGTTTCATCCTGCCACAACGTGAAAGCGATCGAATCGCGCGTCAGCGGACTCGCGCGATGCAAGATGATGTACGCGAGCAGCGGCAACGTCTTCGGCGGCGCTGAGAACTTCAGCGGCTTGTCATCCCACTCGATTCGTGGGTGGCCGAAGAGGAACACCCGTAGGGTCGGAACGGCGGCATCAGCCGGCATGCTAGAAACAGCGACCTCTAGGCCAGTGGAGTCCGAGCCTTCTAGCTGACCGCGTCCCGGACCCTGTTGGACGCGCGACGGACGCGCAGCCGCTAGGATGATGGGCATCACCACCCCGTCGCATGTAGGTCTCGGGCATGCGCATGCGGCACGTCACGCAACTGTTGTGGTGACAGGAGAAGATCTATGCGACTCTTGCTTCGAGCGTTTGCTGTAGGGACGCGAGCGATTCGTCTGTGCGCGGCTGGTGCTTGCGCCATCTTGTTGCTCGTGGTGGGCGAGCGAAGTTTGGGACTGCCGTCGCTGCCGGGTCTGCCGAGCGTGCCGTCGGCGAATCAAGCCGCGAAAGGCGTCGCTTCGAACGAGCTGCTCAAACAGTTCGGCGACTGGTTCAATTTGAACCGGCCGGTGTACGTCAGCGGCAACGACGTGTTGCCGACGATCGCCAACCTGCCGGGGGGCGCGTTTCATCCCGCGAGCTTCGCCGTGACGCGCAAGCTGTTCGCAGGCGCGCCGAGCGGCGTCATCCACCTGCCGCCAGGCGACTACAACGTCACGGTCGTGACGTATTGCATGGGCCATCAAAACCAAGGTCCATGGCGCAATAAGTTCCTCTTGGCCCCCATCAAGGGAGCGTGGTCCGACATCGTGGTCGCGCTCAACTATCGTGCGGCCGGATCGCGTTTCACGCCGCCGCAGATCCAAGTGCTCTCCTGGTCGCTGCAAGCGGGCATGGATTATCAAGAGATGAGCGCGCAGTCGCAACAGGTGATCGACGGGCTGCTTCCCGAGTACAAGTCGCGCTTGGCTGGGGATTTTTACGACCGCGCACGTGACGAATGGAATTCGCTCTCGTCGAAGGTGCC
>DASPVP010000165.1:0-4397 GCA_035622315.1 Candidatus Acidiferrales bacterium
AGGCCCGCGAGAAGCTCGGAGCGCTTTCCGCCTGATGCCGTACGTCGAGACCACGATCGAAATCAAGGCGCCGGCCAAGAAGATTTACGAGCTTGCCAAGGATATGGAGCGCTATCCCGACTTCATGCCCGATGTCGAGACGGTGAAGATCCTCGAACGCAAAGGCAATGAGACCGTGACGCGCTGGAAGACGCTCGTCGAAGAGGCGCCGATCGAGTGGACGGAGATCGACGTCTTCGACGATGAGAAGACACGCATCGACTATCGCCTCATCGAAGGCGACCTCGACAAGTTCGAAGGCGCATGGACGTTCACCGAAAACAACGGCCTGACAAAGGTCGTGCTCGGCGTCGACTACGATTTCGGCGTGCCGACGCTCGCCGAGCTCATCGGCCCGATCCTCCAGAAGAAAGTTGAAGAGAACTCGCAGATGATGCTGCGGGCGCTCAAGGAGCGGTGCGAGGGTGGCTAGCCGCGTCGCGTTCGAGCGGCCAGGACCGCTTCGCCCATCTTGCGAACCAACGCAATTCCATCGCCTCGCACTTTTTACGAGGTAGGCATTGCGGACGTTCGGATTCCTTATCCACCCCCTCTCGTATGATGACGTGCTGCGGTACGAGCCAAAGGCCGCAGGCAAAGGCATGCCGCTCATCAAGAAGATCCTCGAGTGGATGCCCGCCTACAAGGTGTCGCACGTCACCGGCGTGCGTAGCCTGACGGGCGAGGAGATCGAGGGCTACTTCATCGCTGTGCCGCTGCTGCCCGAGCAGTTCCTCGATCTCCCGCGCACCGAAGTGATGGCCCGTATCATCAAGGGAGCGAACATCGCGGCCGAGCTTGGCTGTGGCATCGTCGGCTTGGGTGGATTCACCGCCGTCGTCGGCGACGGCGGACCGACCGTAGCAGAGAACTGCCCCATCGCTGTGACCAGCGGCAACTCGTACACGATCTCGGCCGCCATGCAAAGCCTGTTCCGCGGCGCGAGCGAGATGGAAATCGAGATTCCGCAAGCCAGCGCGGTCGTCGTCGGCGCTACGGGTAGCATCGGATCCGCCTGCGCGCAGATCTTAGGCAACCGTGCGGCGCGCGTCACGCTGGCTGCGCGCAATGCGACCCGTTTAGCAAAGCTCGCGCACGCGATGCAACCACACGTCAGCGCCAAACTCGATTGGACGACCGACATCTCAAACGCGATCCGTCACGCCGATCTCGTCCTCACGGCGACCGCTGCCACTTCGAGCGTCGTCGAACCTGAAGACCTGAAGTCCGGCGCGGTCGTCTGCGAGGTCTCGTTGCCCCACGACGTCTCGCGACGAGTGGCCACCGAGCGCGACGACGTGCTCGTCACCGAGGGCGGCAATATCCAGGTTCCTGGCGACGTCAACTTCAATTTCGATTTCGGGCTGCCGCCGAAGACCTCGCTCGCGTGCATGGCCGAGACGATGATCCTCACCTTGGAGAACCGCTTTGTCAATTTCTCACTCGGGCGCGGAGTGAATCTGGACAAGGTCTTGGAGATCGAACGGCTGGCTGCCAAGCACGGCTTCGAGCTGGCCGGCATGCAGGCGTTCGACAAACAGATCACACCGGACATGATCGCAAATACGCGCGAGCGCGCTCGTGCACGACGCGCCCGGCCTCGCCCGGCGGGTGTTGCATCTTCATGAAGAAGATCGTGTCCGTCAGTTTGGGTTCCTCGACCCGCGACCATCAAGTCGAAGTCGACTGGCTGGGCGAGCGTCTCGACATCCGCCGCGTCGGTTTCGACGGTTCGCTTGATCGAGCCATCGCGGCGCTGAAAGACTTGGACGGCAAGGTGGACGCCATCGGCCTCGGCGGCATCGACGTCTACCTCTATGCGGGCACGCAGCGCTATGCGCTGCGTGACGGGTTGCGGATGCTCGAGGCTGTGCAGAACACGCCCGTCGTGGACGGCAGCGGTCTGAAGAACACGCTCGAGCGGGAGACGATCGTCTACCTGCAGCGCCACGGCATCGTCGATTTCGATGGGCTGCCCGTCCTCATGGTGAGCGCCCTCGACCGCTTCGGCATGGCGGCCGCGCTCGTGGAGGCGGGCGCGGACGTGACGTTCGGCGACTTCATCTTCGCACTTGGCATCGACAAGCCGGTGAAAACGCTGCCGGAATTCGAAGCGCTTGCCGAACGATATCTGCCGGATGCGTGCAAGCTGCCCTTCCAATTCTTCTATCCCACGGGTAAGAAACAAGAGCGCGCCCCTGAGCCCAAGTTCCCGCAATACTACGCGGCCGCGCAGCTCATCGCGGGCGACTTCCATTTCATCCGCCAGCACATGCCGGACGACCTCAGCGGCAAGACGATCGTGACCAACACCGTTACGCCGCAGAATCTCGAGGAGTTGCGCCGGCGCAACGTGGCGCGGCTCATCACGACCACGCCGAACTTTGCCGGGCGTTCGTTCGGAACGAACGTCATCGAAGCGGCCATGATCGCCATGCTCGGCAAGCGCTGGGAGGACGTCCGCGAGTCTGACTACCGCGATCTGCTGGCGCGGCTCGAGTTCCGACCGCACCTGACCGAACTCGCCGCGACCGCCACAACATGACTAAAGCAAAGGAACCGAAAGGAAGCCAGATGACCGAGAAAGAGACCGTCGTCACCGAAGAGGGCCTGCGCAAGCTCGAATCCGAGCTCGAGGAGCTCAAGACCGTTCACCGCAAAGAGGTGAACGACCGCATCCGCCAGGCCAAAGAGTTCGGCGACATCTCGGAAAACGCCGAGTACGAGGACGCGAAACAAGAGCAGGCGTTCATCGAAGGCCGCATCATGAAGCTCGAGGCGATGATCCGCAACGCGAAGATCATCCATGAGGGCGAGGGCGGGGCAGACGAGGTTCATCTGGGGAGCACCGTCAAGGTCCGCAACCTCAAGAGCGGGTCGGAGAACGAGTACACAATCGTAGGCAGCGCCGAAAGCGACCCGCCCAACGCCAAGATCTCGAACGAATCGCCCATCGGGCACGCGCTCGTCGGCTCGAAGCCGGGCCAGACGGTGACGGCGAGCGCCCCCTCAGGCGAGATCCAGCTGCGCATCATCAGCATTCGCGCCAACCGCCGCGGGTCCAAGCTCAAAAGCAAGTGACCCCGGCTGACGAGACCGGCGGCAACGAAGCTGAACTCATCAAGACGCGCCGCGCGAAGCTTGAGGCGCTGCGAGAAGCCGGTCGCGATCCGTTCGCGATCACGAAATTCGAGCGCACGCACGACATCGTCTCGGCGCGCGAAACCTTCGAACGACTCGCGGTGGAGGAGCATAGCAACGAAACGGTAGCGCTCGCCGGACGGCTGCAACCGCTGCGACGCATGGGACGCAAGGCGCTCTTCGCCGATCTTGCGGATCAGACCGCGCGCATCCAGCTCTACTTCCGTGAAGAGACCATGGGCGATGGTTTCTCGCTCGTCAAGCTGCTCGATCGCGGCGACATGATCGGCATCCGCGGCACGCCATTTCGCACCAAAACCGGCGAGCTCACGGTCGAGGTGAAGGAAGCGGCGGTGCTCGCGAAGTCGCTGCGCCCGTTGCCGGAGAAGTGGCACGGGCTCGTCGATCCGGAATCGCGTTATCGACATCGCTACGTCGATCTCATGGTCAATCGCCCGGTGCTCGACACGATGCTGTCGCGCAGCGCGATCATCGCCGCCTTGCGACGCTACTTGGACGAGCGCGGTTACGTCGAGGTCGAGACGCCCGTGCTGCTCGCGATCGCGGGCGGTGCGAACGCGCGTCCTTTTCTGACCCGCTCGCACGCGCTCGACATCCAGTTGAAGCTGCGCATCGCAACCGAGCTGAACCTCAAACGCTGCATCGTCGGCGGCATCGAGCGGGTTTACGAGATCGGTCGCACATTCCGCAACGAAGGGATCGACCGTACGCACAACCCGGAGTTCACGATGCTCGAGTTGTACGAGGCGTACACGGACGTCGAGGGCATGCTGCGCTTGTGCGAGGGCATGGTCATGGCTGCGGCCGACGCCGCGCGCGTGCGCGAGAAACACGAGTACGCGGGCAAGGACATCCACCTCGCAGCGCCCTTCGCACGGATGACATACTTCGATGCGATGCAGAACTTCGGAGGACTCTCTCGCGCTGATGTGTTGGACGAGTCGAAGGCTCGGGCGGAAGCGAAGCGTCTCAAACTCCACGTCGAGCCGGGCGCGAGTCACGGCCACGTCATCGACAAGCTCTTCGAAGCCGCGGTTGAGCCGCACCTCGTCAACCCGACCTTCATCACCGATTATCCGGTGCTCATCTCGCCGCTTGCGAAGCGGCATGTTGACGATCCGCAGATCGTCGAGCGCTTCGAGATGTTCATCGCCAACATGGAGATCGCAAACGCGTTCTCGGAGCTCAACGATCCC
>DASPVP010000166.1:0-4081 GCA_035622315.1 Candidatus Acidiferrales bacterium
CTCGTCGGTTCCAGCTGTGGCGACGCTCCACGATGCGAGCCTTTTTTCCATGCCGCCCACCGACCCACAAGTCAGCGAACGAGAGCAGCGACCCTTTCGCGTTGCAGCGTCAAAGGCCGTGCGGATCATCACCGACTCTGCGTTCTCGCGCGCGGAACTCGCGATGCACTTGAAGATCGATCCGGCTGACATCGATGTCGTCCATCTGGGTGTGAGCCAGGTTTTCGCAGAGCGCGAGCCGGCAGTACAAAGCAGTCACAGAACGCCGTATCTGCTCTTCGTCGGCGCGCTCGAGGCGCGAAAGGGCTTTTTCACTTTGCTCGATGCGCTCAAGCTCTTGCCCACCTTTGGGGCTTCAGCGGTGGACGTCGTGCTCGCCGGGCAAGGAACCGAAGTGCAGGTCTTCCCCCCCGTTGGCGAGAGCAGGATTCGTTCGGTTGGGTGGGTGGACGATCAAGCGCTTGCGCGTTTGTATCGCGAGGCGCTAGCCCTCGTGTATCCCTCAGAGTACGAGGGATATGGTCTGCCGATCGTCGAGGCGATGGCAGCGGGCACGCCGGCCGTCGCGGCAGACACGCCGAGTTCGCGCGAAGCCGGCGGTTCGGCGGCTTTGTATTTCCCGCCCGGGGATGCACTGATGCTTGCGAAGGTCATCGCATCGCTAGCCGTGGCCCCGGATGACGTGCGAGCCGACATTCGAAGGAGAGGCGAGGAACACGCTCGCTCAAGGACGTGGGATGAGACGGCCCAGCAGACGCTCAGCGTGTTCGAGCGGGCCCTTGGACCCGCTGGAGTCGACTCACTGCGGGACAGTTAAACGGGAACAGTAGCTTCCATTATATAGGCCCATGCAGCCAGGCGGTGGACGCTCTGGTCCGCGCACCAGGGTACTGGGCGCGAGACGCCGACGGAGTCCACACCGGGTAGTGTTGACTAAGCGAACCTTTGTGCTATAATTTCATTCTGTGCCCAACCTGGACGAACGCTAGAGGAACCCGATCTCGTCAGCTGAGGCGACCTGACAGACCGGACCGGCAGAGCGGAATCGTCCGATTTTGTTTGACTCCGGCATCTTTCTAACGCTTTCACCCATCTCTCGCTGCAGAAGCGAAAAAACGCGACGCGATCGCGTGCACCGGCAAAGCTACGCTAACGGGCAGATAAGACACGTCAACACCCGCCGCGCGCGATGGCCACACGCGCGGTTTGCTGCGAAGGTAACACCGCAAGAATGAAGACCGCATCCAAAGACGGCAAGGCGAAGACAGCCGCGAAGTCCTCGCGCGCCCTCAAAGAACCGAAAGCCGTCAAAGAAAAGACGACCAAAGCCCAAAAGGCGAAGCCCGCGACCAAGCGACGCACCACAGTGCTTGCCCGCGGCATCGCTCGGGCTCGTTCGCCGCGCCCCATCGCGCGCTTGGCTCGTCTTACGGATCCTCGCGCCGCGCTCGAGACGCTGACGCAGACGAAGGGCGTCATCAAAGCCGCGGAGAGTCCCGCCGACGGCCGTCCGACTGCGAGCGAGAAAGAACGCTATTCGTTCGCCAAGATCCCGCATGTCCTGGACATCCCGGACCTGATCGAACTGCAAAAGGAATCCTTCCACTGGTTCATCACGGAAGGGCTGCGCGAGGCGTTCGCCTCGATCTCGCCGATCAAAGATTTCACCGGCAACCTGATCCTTGAGTTCGGCGAACACAGCTTGGGCGAGCCGAAGTACTCGGTCGAGGAGTGCCGCGAACGCGACATGACCTACTGCGCGCCGCTGCGCGTGCGCGTCCGGCTGATCACGTCCGAGTCGGGTGAGATCAAAGGTATTCCTGACCAAGAGATTTTCATGGGCGACTTCCCGCTCATGACGGACAAGGGTACGTTCGTCATCAACGGCGCCGAGCGCGTGATCGTCAGCCAGCTCGTCCGTTCGCCCGGCGTCTACTTCTTAGGCGACACGGACACCAACGGGCGGCCTATCTATCGTGCGACCGTGATCCCGAACCGCGGGGCATGGATCGAGTTCGAGACGGACAACGGCAGCAAGAACGACACGACCGAAGGCACGATCGGCGTGCGTATCGACAAGAACCGCAAGATCATGGCCACGACGTTCGTTCGGGCGCTGGACAAGAAGTACGAAAGCGACGAGGCGCTCAAGGCGCTGTTCGCCGACCCGCGCACGGGCGAGGTATCGCCCGTCATCCTGAACTGCCTGGAAAAAGACAAGGACATCAAGACGCGGGAAGACGCGCTCAAAGAGCTCTACAAGAAGCTGCGTCCGGGCGAGCCGGAAAACGTGGACAACGCAGAGACGCTCTTGCGCAACACGTTCTTCGACGAGAAGCGCTATGACTTGGGATCAGTGGGCCGCTACAAGCTCAACCGCAAGCTCGAGAAGCAGTTCGCGATCTTGAACGTCGAACCGCCGCGCCTCGAAGACGTCAAAGACAGCCACGGGCGCGTCAAGGAGAAGGCGGTCCGCCATCTCACGCGTGAGGATCTGATCGGCGTCATCCGCTACCTTATCGAAGTGGTGGAAGGCACGCAGAACATCGACGACATCGATCACCTCGGCAACCGCCGAGTGCGCTCCGTCGGCGAGCTCTTGCAGAACCAGTTCCGCGTGGGCTTGCTGCGGTTGGAGCGCGTCGTCCGCGAGCGCATGACCGTCCAAGACATCGAGACGGTCACGCCGCAGGTGTTGATCAACATCCGGCCGGTCGTCGCCGCGATCAAGGAGTTCTTCGGGTCGAGCCAACTGTCGCAGTTCATGGACCAGACCAACTCGCTCGCGGAGCTGACGCACAAGCGGCGGCTCTCGGCGCTTGGTCCAGGCGGCCTGTCGCGCGAGCGCGCGGGCTTCGAGGTGCGCGACGTGCACCACAGCCACTACGGCCGCATCTGTCCGATCGAGACGCCGGAGGGTCCGAACATCGGCCTCATCGGCTCGCTGGCGACGTACGCCCGCGTCAACCGCTACGGCTTCATTGAGACGCCGTACCGGATCGTGCGCAAAGGCGTCGTGACCGATGACATCATCTATTTGACCGCGGACGAAGAGGACCAATTCCGCATCGCCCAGGCGAACTCGGAGCTCGACGCGCGCAACCGCCTGGTTGGCGACCGCGTTGTCTGCCGTTATGCCGAGGAATACATCGAAGCGGCGCCCGCGGATGTGCATCTGATGGACGTGACGCCCAAACAGATCGTGTCGGTGGCGACGGCGCTCATCCCGTTCCTCGAGCACGACGATGCGAACCGCGCCCTCATGGGCGCGAACATGCAGCGCCAGGCGGTGCCGCTCTTGTGCCCGGAGGCGCCGCTCGTCGGCACGGGTATGGAGCATCGCGCGGCCAAGGACTCGGGTGGTGTCGTGGTCGCCGAGGAGTCGGGCGAGGTGCAGTCGGTCACGGCTGAGCGCATCGAGATCAAGAACAACAAAGGCAATGTCAAGGCGTATCCGCTCATCAAATTCATGCGCTCGAACGCCGGGACGTGCATCAACCAAAAGCCCATCGTCGCCAAGGGCGACAACGTGAAGAAGGGCGCGATCATCGCCGACGGTCCGTCGAGCGATGGCGGCGAGTTGTCGCTCGGCCAGAACGTGCTCGTCGCGTTCATGCCATGGGAAGGCTTCAACTACGAGGACGCCATCTTGATCTCGGAGCGCCTCGTCAAAGACGACCGTTTCACCTCGATCCACATCGAGGAGTACGAGTGCGAGGCCCGCGACACGAAGCTCGGTCCTGAAGAGATCACGCGCGACATCCCCAACGTAGGTGAGGACGCGCTGCAGGATCTGGACGAGCAAGGCATCATCCGCATCGGCGCCGAGGTGCGCCCCGAGGATATCCTTGTGGGCAAGGTCACCCCGAAGGGCGAGACCGAGCTGACCGCCGAGGAGCGCCTGTTGCGCGCCATCTTCGGCGAGAAATCCCGCGAAGTGCGCGACACGAGTTTGAAAGTGCCGCACGGCGAGAAGGGCAAGGTCATCGACGTCAAGGTCTTCAAGCGCGAGAACGGCGACGAGCTGTCGCCGGGTGTCAACGAACTCGTGCGCGTCTACGTGGCGCAGAAGCGCAAGATC
>DASPVP010000167.1:0-2577 GCA_035622315.1 Candidatus Acidiferrales bacterium
ATCGGCCCGCACCGTAGCGTTCCAAGCGATGGCGCACGTGGAAGTTCTGCTCGAAATGATGGCGTAGCGGAAAGTAGAGGAACGGCCGGCGGTTGGCCGTGAGCTCCATAGTCGTCGTCAGGCCGCCTTGCACGAGGGCGACGTCGCACGCAGCCAGATGCCGGTAGAGGTCGGGCACAAACGCGCGCACCTCAAGGCCGTCATAGGACGGGAGGGACGAGGGGTCGATACGCGGTCCGGCAACCGCGATCATCCGGAGGTTTGGGATGCGCTGCTTCGCGAGCGGATACGCCTGCATGATCCTGCGCAGCAAGTGAACGCCCACGCCCGAGCCGCCGACCGTCACAATGCACACGACTTCATCGGGTTTGTAACCGAGTTCAGCGCGCAGCTTCGGGCGGTCGGCGAACGCCGCGGGATCGAAGCCGGTCACGTAGCCGCTGAAATCGTAGTGCTGCTTCGTCCAATCGACGATCTGTGGCAGATCCGGACCGAAGCGCTCGGCGACGATGTCGTCCTCGTTTCCCACGAAGATCGACCGATCGCGCAGCTTGGGATAGCGCGCGATGTGCTCGATCATCTCGGCGTTGTAGTCGGCCGTGAGAAACGCCTCATGCGCGCCACCATCCGGCATCGGTAACCAGCCCACAAAGTCGGTCATCCAGACATACGGCGAGCGTTTCTCTTCCGGGTTCTCGTGCAGGTAATGGTCGAGCTCCCACGCCTCATCGCCGATCCACAGATCGTACGGTTCATCGCGCACGATATCATGGAAGACCATGAAGTTGTTCACGAGGATCTCGTCCATCCGCCGCATCGCCTGGAACGCATGGAGATCGTGCTCATCCGACTCGCTCTCGATGTGCTTGCTCTCGCTCGCCAAGAAGCGGCTCGCCGGATGGATCCGCTCGCCGCGGGTCTCCAAGACCTTCGTGACTGGATTTTGCGCAAGCCAATCCACCTGTAAACCGGGCCGCAGGCGGCGCAGCTCTTCGGCGATGGCGACGTCGCGCTGCGCGTGGCCAAGACCGATCGGCGATGAGATGAAGAGCGCGCGGCGCGGCCGTTCGCGCACGACCGTGAACCTGCGGGGCTGTACGCCATCTCCGTTTTGGCGCGGAGATCCGTCGGCCTCGCGATCGTGGAAGACCCTTTCGAAGAAGTCGCGCAGCAGCAGGTTGACGCGCACCGGCTGGCGCGCCCACACAAGGTGTCCGCCCCCCTCTACGGACACGTAGGCGCCACCGGTCGCCGCAGCGACGGCCGCACCGCGGGTCGGCGAGACAAGCTTATCGCACGTCCCGTGGATGATGAGCACCGGACACTCGATCTTGCGATAGAGTTCGGCGACCTGTGGGTCATCAGGCTTGAGGGTCCCCAGATATTCGGGTGCATCGACAGTCGCAGCTAAGGTCTTGGGATCGGTCTCGAGCCCCCACCCGACCGAATCCTCGATCTGCTTCGTGGAATGCGGTTCGTACGCGGCCTGGGCGAAGAAGAACTCGAGGAAATCCTTGTAGTTGGTCATCCAATAATGGCGGTTTTCTTTCTCCCAGCCCTCGTGTGTCTCGCGCACATCGTCGAACGAACTCGCCTCGCGATCCGGCAGGCTTTCACCATACGGCGACACGGGTGAGAAGAAGACCAAGCCCTGCGCTGCGAGCGGATGCTCACCGGCCAAGAGCGTCGCGGTCCACGCTTCGGTGCAGATCCCGACGATGATGGCACGCTCGGTCCCGGTCGCCTCCATGACGGCCATCGCGTCGGCCACGCGCTTCCAGTCGGTGTAGTCATTGGGGTCCTGCGGGCGGTCAGACAGGCCGTTGCCCGGCGGATCGTAGGTCACTACGCGGAAATGACGCGCGAGATACGGCACTTGCAGCTTCCAGACGCGCGAGTGCCCGATGGACCATGGCGGGAGCAAGAGCACCGTCTGCGGACCCTCACCGAAGATCTCGTAGTGGATCTTGATGCCGTCGCGTTGGGCGAAGCCTTCACGGTCCGGCAGGCGCGCTCTCACGACCCAGACTTCCTTTTGGACTTGCGCGCTTCGAGCGTCACGAGCCAACGGTCGATCCACTCGAGCAATTCCTTGTGCCCGCTGCGGATCCCCGACAGCATACGCAGATGCATCCCGACGTTGAACGTGCCGATGAGCGTGACCATCGCCTTGAGCGGGAACTCCTTGCGGTCCAGACCGTACTCGTCCATCGCGCGATCGATCGCTTCGGTCACGACTTCAAACCACGCGCGATCGACCTTAGCGACCCGCTCGCTGATCGCGGGGTCGTTCCAGCCGAGCGCTTGCAACTCGTACCAGACTTTGGCATATCCGCTTGCCGCGTCTTCGTCGAGGAAGCGCATCGCGCTGCGCCATTTCTGGATGAAGGGGACGTCGGCCGCGTACATCTCGCGCTGGCGCAAGATCAGCCGATTGGTGTAGCGCTCGAGCACTTGGAGCAGCAGCTCCTGCATCGATCCGAAATAATAGTGGACGAGCCCGTGGTTCAACCCCGCCTCTTCCGCGATCTTGCGCGTGCTGATGCCGGCGTAGCCGACGCTCACGAGCAGCCGCTC
>DASPVP010000168.1:0-4595 GCA_035622315.1 Candidatus Acidiferrales bacterium
ACGGTCGGACGCCAGCAGATCGACCTGCTGGAGCACGAGTACTTCCGCGTGATGGGCGATCGCGGGTCGCTCGAAGACTTCCACGATCGGCTAATGTGCTACGGGAGCACGCCGCTCGAGATCGTCGGTCCCGAACTGATCGGTGACCTCTCTAAACCGTTGTCGGTGGTTCAAGCTGCCGCCGGCGCACGATGAAAGGGCCCGGTCGCTAGCAGCTTCCGGCGAGCCGGCAGGGCAAGGCCTCGTACGGCCACGCCCTGAAATTTCCCACGTGTCAGTCAGCACGCCGGACGTTTCTACGCCCCGGCTCGTCACTGTCGTGGGCGTTTCTTTTGTCGCCGCGATCGTCATCGCGTGCGTGGTGCTCCAAGTATGGCCGTCGCGCACGAAGGTCGGTATTTTCGGCTGGAACGTGGCCGCAGACGGCACGACCGTCATTAGCGTCACGCCCGTAAGTCCCGTCGCGGACGCCGGCATTCGGCCAGGCGACCAAATCGATTTTGCCAGCATGCCGCTCTTAGGGCGGATCAATACCGTATTGACGCAAGCGACGTATGCCGGCGCGCCGCTGACGTTCACGATCGTCCATCAAGGGCAGCCGCGCACCGTGACGCTGCACGCCATACCCTCAGCGCAGGTCGCGGCAGCGTTGCCGCTCGTGTTCGCGAGCGCGCTGCTCGCGCTCATCGGGGTCGTCCTCGTGCTGCTGCGCCCAAGCCGCATGACGTGGGCGTTTCTCCTCGTCGGTCTGTTTTCAGTTTTGTCGAACGCGGTTCTTGCGGTCATGAACCTCGACACCTACGTGGTAGTTGCCGCCGTCGGCTTTAGTTCGATCGGGCTCTTCTGGTCCGCCCTGCTCGTGTTCGCCTGCCGATTTCCGAGCGGGAGTGCCCTTGGATTGCTGCGGTGGCTCGATGCGTCAGCAGTGCCGTTGGCCGTCCTCTATCTAGCGTTGTTTGCGTACGCATTGTCCATCCTGATGGTTTCGCCACATCCTCCCGCGGCATGGACGATCTTGGCGCTCGAATACATCCCCGCAGCCGTTGGTGTGATCGCGCTCGCCGCGTTCGTGAGTGCCGGAATCCACGCGCAAGGCAGCGCTCGCCAGAGATTGATACCGGTCATCGCAACGTTCACCGTGTGGGTGAGCGTCACTGTCATCGGAGGTGTCGTCAACGATCTCTACACCTCGGTGAACATCATCATCATGCCGGTGTTGGCCGGAGTCGCCCTGACGTTTTTCGCCTTCGCCGTCGCGTACGGTGTCGTCCGCCATCGGGTCATCGACGTCAGTTTCATCATCAGCCGGACGCTAGTCTACACGATCCTCATCTCAATCTTGGTGGCCGCATTCGCGCTCATCGATCTCTTTGTAGGCAAGCTGCTCGAGCGGACAAAGCTCGCGCTCACGCTGGAGATCCTCACCGCGCTGTTCATGGGCGTCTGGTTGCATGCGATGCACGAACGCGTCGACAGGTTCGTCGACAGCGTGCTCTTCCGGCGGCGGCACCTCGCCGAGAAGCGCCTCGCGCGGGTCGCCAAGGCGCTGCCACACTCGCCGTCGGTCTCTTTTGTGGATGAGGCGCTGGTCGCGGAGCCCGTTGAAGCGCTGGATCTTGCTTCGTGCGCGTTGTTCCGCAGGGACGGCGATTCACAGTTCAAGCGTTACCGGGCGTGTGGCTGGAACGACGGTTCAGCCACTTCGCTCGAGCCAAACGACAATCTGGTGGTCCACCTCGAGGCCGAACTCGACATGCTGCGCGTCACCGACGTGCGCTGGCCGCGCACCGACATTCCGCAAGGGCTGCAACAGCCGCTGCTCGCGGTGCCGATCGTGATCGGCCACCGCCTCGAAGCCTTCGCGCTGTACGGCGGCCACAAGGGCGGTGAAGCGCTCGATCCCGACGAGATCCGCACGCTACGTCGCCTCGCAGAGCCTGCGGGCGCGGCCTACGACCACCTCAGAGCGGAGTCACTGCGACGCGAACTTGAGGATCTGCGATCGCAAAACGCCAACCTGATGCGCAATCAAGCGGCAGATGCGAACTCACTCGAGCTGCTGCGCCACCAGATGGCGACGATCGACGAGCTTATGCAACAGGCCCAGCAACCAGGCCAAAACCCGCCGGCCCCCAATTCCTGATCGCGGCTCCTCAAGGACGATCACAGGCGTTGACGCGCGTCTTTGGCCTGGCGCTTCACGTTCTTTGAAGGTGGCGCGACCAATGCCGCTGCGCGGCGCGAGAGGTTCGCAGCCCGAAGTCCCTGAGCGAGCCGATCGAAGTTCGATCGCGGACCCTTCCAGCGGAGGTTCTCGACGGTTTTGAACACCGGCACATCCAGCCTCAGAGTGGCAAGCTTTTTGAAGAGCAGCGCTTCATCCCATGCGCCGAACAGCGCGGACGAGAGCGATCGCGCTCTGGTCATTGATGAGTGCCACTTCTCCCAATTTTTTGGGATCTTTTCGAGATGCTCATACCGCGACAGCGTCTCGGCCGCAGCCTTCGCGCCCCATCCGACGATGCCAGGATATCCGTCAGCGCTGTCACCGACAAGTGCCAGGTAATCTGGAATCGATGCTGGGCCTACGCCGAACTTTGCGATGACGCCGCCCTCATCGCGGACAAGTTCGCGCCACCGGTCGAGTTGCACGACACGCGTGCCGACGACGGACTGGCTCAGATCCTTGTCGGGCGTGCAGATGATCACGCGCGCGACGCGGCGGTCCCGTGACGCTTTAGCCGCCGCGGAAGCCAACGCATCGTCTGCTTCGAAGTAGACCATCGGCCAAACCACAACACCCATCGCGTCGAGCATCTCTTCCAGGAGAGCGAACTGCGCGAACAGATCCGCTGGCACGCCCGCACCCGTCTTGTACCCGCGATAAAGCTCGTTGCGAAATGACTCGATGACGTGGTCGGTCGCGACCCCGATGTGCGTCGCGCCGCCCTCAAGTATCGACAAAACCGAACCAAGCACGCCGCGGACCGCACCGATCTCTCGACCCTTTGCATCAGTGGATGATGGCACAGCGTAGTAGTGCCGGAAGAGTTCGTAGGTGCCGTCGACCAGGTACACCTGGATGCCGCTAGCTTTTTTCGCTACTGTACCCATCCTCTTAGAACACGCGAACGCCGAGATCGACGTGCCGCTCGGGTCGCAACAGCACGACGTTTCCCGCGGCATCCGGCACGCCCAAGACCAAGACGTCGCTGTGAAAGCCGGCAATCCGTTTGGGCCTGAGGTTGGTCGCCGCAATCACGAGCGTCCCCACGAGCTCATCTCTTGAATATAGCTCGGTCAGCTGCGCGCTTGAGCGCTTCAAACCTAGGTCCGCTCCGAAGTCGATCGTCAACTTGTACGAGGGCTGGCGAGCTTCGGGAAAAGGCTCCGCGGTCACGATCCTGCCAACGCGCATCTCCACTGCAGTAAACAAGGCAAATTCAATCACGTCGAAAGCTCCTGGCGTTGGCTATGACAGCCGGCTCACGACCTCGGCGATGATCCGCTCGACGATGTCGGGCTGGTCGTCGATGCTGACGGCTTGGATGTCGTCCACCGTCTTGAGAATCGCCGGGTGACCGCGCATGATCGGCAAGACGCAGCGTGACTGCTCCCCGGCATTGATCCACTTGCGATGCGCTCGCTTGATCTCAAAACGGCAGTACGGCTTTTGGAAGTATGCCTCGGAGTAGACCGGAACGATGAACCTGCTCCCATCGATCGCGAGCGCGATATTGTCCTGCCACGCTGTGCCGACCCGGATGGTCGACGTGTCGAAGAATATCGACAACTTGCTGCCGTCCTGGCGCCGGGCGTTGCGGAAGGGATCGTAGACATGCTCGAGCACCCACGTCAATTCTTCGTGCGCGTAGCTGATGAAGACGTCGTAGTCGTGCTGCTCGGGAGCGGCCGTGGTGTCGATGGCATTGCGCAGTTGCCATTCGATCTGATTGCCGCGCACGCCGCACAGTGCAGCCGCGACGATCATGCCAAGCGAGATGAGGGTGACTTGTGGCTGGATCATGCCTCCCCAGAGCATCCACGCCTCGAAACCCGCGAAGGCGATGAAACCGACAACCGCCGCGAGCGCAGCCGAGATCCAGGGTAGCCAGCTGCGCGCGCTTCGCAGCTGGAAGCGCCGCAAGAGGAAGAACCAGGCTGCGAACGCGAGGACGACAAGTGCGGAGAACGCCGGCAAGAGCACCAAGAGCATGCCGTTCTGGGGACGTGCTTCGTAACGGGCTTGCACCGCGTTGCGAGGACCCTCGCCTTGCAACACGTCGCTCAGCGCCCACGCCACCATCTCGGGTCCGCTTGGCTGCGCGTCCTCTGCATCGGCGCACACCATTGTCTCGAGTGGTCGATCGCAGCGCGCAGTGCCGACGATCACGTACCTGCGATCGAGCGCGCCGTCCCCGTCGGGAAACGGACGCGCCGAGGTGACGGAGTACCCTGACGGCGCGGACATGATCGCGTCGCCGGTCGCGCCGAGCGGAGCGATCAGCGTGCCGAGTCGCACGGGAAGATGTTCGGTGTCGCAGGCTTGGGTCGTGTCGAAGTCGGGCAAGACGCGCCACACAATCGACCAGAGC
>DASPVP010000169.1:0-3901 GCA_035622315.1 Candidatus Acidiferrales bacterium
TGAGATCGCGCACGAAGTCCATCGGCGGATAACGGATCACGAATGCGCGCGCTGGATTCGGGATGACCGCCAAGACCGTCTTCCCGGACGCGTATGTGGTGAGCGCCGTGCGCAGCAGCTCGAGTTCGGGGAGCTCCGGCAAAAGGCGGTGGTTAGCCCGGCGTCATCTGGACGGTGATCGGCAACGGATCGCTCGAAGTGTTCGTCGCCGTAAGCGACGGGATCGTTGCGGTCCCCGTCAGTCCGGGCGCGTTGCAGTTGACTGGGATGTTGGAACCGATCGGAACTCCGGGAACGAGAATGGTACCGGCCGAGTTCGTCTGGGACTGAGGAGTCTGACCATCGACTTGGACGAGCGCTCCGGCAACCGGCTGGTTATTGCTCGCCTGGACGCACGTCACTTGCACGACACCGAAGGTTTGGACGCCGATATAATTGGGATTGGGGCAACCCCACAAAACAGCGCAAGCGAGGAGCAGCCCGCAGGCCGCAAGGCCTATTCCGATCGGATTTTTCATAATCGGCCGATTCGGCGCTGTGCCGCGGATTGCATTTGTGCCCAAACAGCGTCGCAGGTTTCGACAGCCGGTCCAACGCTGCGAGCGGCCAATTGCACCCTGAAGGTCACCGCGCTATACTGTAGGGACCGATGGACGTCAGAAAAAGCCTCATCGCTTCGATGCTCGTCACCGTAGTCTTTGTCTACGGTGGAAGCGTCGCTCGCGCGGATCAGACGCCGGCCGCAAGTCCGAGCCAGCCGACCGCTGCGGTGCTCTTGTCGCAAGCGCAGTCCGAGGCGGATGCAGGCCACAACGATACTGCAAAGCAGATCCTTCTGCAGGCGGTGTCGCTGTATCCGGACGACATGGCTTTGGAGAAACTGCTGGGCGACGTGCAGTACCGGCTCGAGAATTACGATGCAGCAGCCGCGGCCTATCAGATCGTCCTCACGCACGATCCGACGAACAAAGAGGTGCACAACCGCCTCGGCGGCGTCTACGCTGCACAAGACCGCTACGACGACGCGATCTCCGAGTTTCGCAAGAGCCTTCCGCTTGCCGCGGGCTTCCACAATCTGATCGAGGTCTACGACGACCAGGGCCGGCTGCCGGAGCTTGAAGACGAATTTGAGGCTGACGTGGCGCGCGATCCCGGCAACGCCCTCTATCACGTGAACTTGGGGACGATCTACGAGACCGAGCAGAAATACAGTCTCGCGCAAGAGGAGTTCCAGACCGCGCTTGACCTCAACCCAAATTTTGCGGATGCCCACAACGGGCTTGGGATCGTCTACGGCGACTCGAGTCGATGGCAAGACGCGATCATGCAGTATCGGCTTGCTATTTTAGAAGAGCCGAAATCGGCGAACCCATGGATGAACTGGGGCGTCGAGCTCATCGGCGAAGGTAAGTACGACGATGCGCTGCAGAAGCTGCAGTATGCAGTCAGTCTCGATCCGGATTTCGCGCAGTCGTACAACAACATGGGCGTCGCGTACGAATACCTCAATCAGTTCACACCGGCCGTGGAGTCCTACGAGAAGGCGCTCACGCTCGATCCACGCTTGCGGCAAGCGTATCAGAATCTCGGCAGCATCTACTTCACGCACAACCTGCTCAACCTGGCAGAGGCAGCTTTCATCAAGGGCATCGCCGTCGCGCCGAGGTACGCAGCGTTGCACTTCGATCTCGGGATCGTGTACGAGCAGCAACAGAAGTACGACCTCGCGGCCGATCAATACAAGGCGGCCCTGGCCTCGCAGCCCGATTTCAGCGTGGCGCGCGACATGCTCGCCGGCGTGCAGGCCAAGATGAGCCAGCACGAATAGCGGACAGAGAAGAAGCTAACTTTTCGGAGCGACGGCGACGAGGTCGACCTCGATCAACGCGCCCTGTGGCAACGCGGCAGCCCCGATCGTCGTCCGGGCGGGGCGATGCGCGCCTACGAACCGTTCGTACGCGGCGTTGACCACGGCGAAGTGCGAGAGATCCGCGAGAAAGATCGAGACCTTGACGACCTGATCCGGTCGTGACCCGGCCCCATCCAAGATCGCGCGCAGGTTGGCGAAGACCTGCTCTGCCTGCGCCTCGATGCCGGCGGGAAGAGCACCCGCCGCAGGATCGATCCCGAGCTGACCCGCGGTGAAGAGGAAGCCATTAGCTTCCACGGCTTGGCTGTAGGCGGCGACGGGCTTCGGCGCCGCCGGAGATGAAATGATGCGCATGGCGCTTGCGTCCAACGCGCGGGCGTTCGCTCCCTTCATGAGGGGTGCTATGGCTGAGACCACCATCTACACGAAGCCCGGCTGTCCGTACTGCGCGGCGGCCATGGAGGATTTCCGTAAGCGCGCCGTGCCGTTCCAGCAGATCGACGTACAGCACGATTTGGCGGCGCGCGCGACCATGGTCAAGCTCTCAGGCGGCCTCAAGGTGCCCACGATCGTCCACCCCGACGGCAGGGTCGAGGTCGGCTTTGACGGGGCTTGAACCGTGCACTGACGCGGGCGTGACCTGCGAGATTGCGACCACCCCACGAGTCTGCCGATAATCTTCTAGGGCGGCCCCTTCTTGGGACCCCCGCCGCAGGGGATGACGAACTCCACTTTTCGCCGTTCGGTCGAAGAAGCTCGTTGGATCGAGAGCAGCATCCTCAAATCGAGGCTGCTTTCCATCGGCGTGGCCGCGGTCGTGTTCGCAGTGCTGCCTTGGCAGTACTCGCGTTGGCTGCAGATATCGATCCTCGTGATCTGGCTCGTACAAGGCGTCGCCGTGGCGACCGTCGTGAGCCGTGCGACGCGCGCCGATCAGATCCGCGTCGCTGGGGCCACGCTCCTCATCTTGGACACCCTCGTCCTCATCGTGCCGGTCGTCTTATACCTGCCGAGCTTGCCCGAAGTTTGGATCGCGCTGCTCGTGCCTCTCATCTGGGGCGGCGTGCGCGAACGCATCTTGGGCGCGGCGGCCGTAGCGCTCTTGGGCACGCTCGTGCTCACCGCCGCGCTGTACTTCCATTGGATGGCTCCCGCCGGCGAGCCGCAGACCGGCCGCTTCATCTTCGACGTCGGTATTCTGTGGTTGTGCGTCCTTGCGGTCAGTCACTTCGTGCGCGGGGTGTCGTTCCGCAGCGAAACGCTGGCGTCGCAGCAGGAGAAGCTTGAGAGCGCGCTGCGCAGCCAAGAAGAACTGCGCGCGCACGCCGACGTGCAGGCCTCCACACTCAAGAAAGTCACCGAACTTGCGGTCAGTTTGCTGCGCGAGCGCCAGCTCAACGCGCTCATGGATCGCATGCTCGACGTGACGATCCAATCGTTCGGGTTTCAGGCAGGCGCGATTCTCATCGCGGAGCGCGAAAGCGAGACCTACGTGTACACTGCGATGCGCGGGTATCCCAAGCGCGGCGAACAGGAGCTGAGCGGAAGGCGCGTGCCGTTCGCGCTGCTCGATTTGAAGACGGACAAGCGCTTTGCGATACGGCCGTCCGTGTATTATGCGCCGGTCGAACGGCAGACGTGGTACACGGATCCCGCTCGCTGTCACGATCCGGAGGCAGTCAACACGCGACGTGCTGGTCCAGGAGCGTGGCACGAAGCCGATACCCTGATCTTCGCCTTGCGCAGCTCGTCCGGAGAAGTCATCGGCCTGCTAGTGCCGGATGCGCCGGCAGACAAGAAGGTGCCGTCCGACGAGACCATCGACAACATCGCCTTGTTCGCGCGCCTCGCCGCAGCCGCCATTGAGAACGTGCACATCGTGACGACCGAGAAGAGCCGCGCCAACACGCTCTCCGAGCAGAACCTCGAGATGAAGCGGCTCTACTCGAACGTCGAAGCCCTGGCCGAGGAGCGCAGGCTGCAGGCGGACCGCCTCGCGCGCATCCTCGAACTCTCCGCGGCGATCTTCCG
>DASPVP010000170.1:0-3883 GCA_035622315.1 Candidatus Acidiferrales bacterium
CGACAAGCAGGTCAAGGACATCGCGCGTGAGCTCTTCTCGTACGCCGATGGGGCGACGATGTCGGCAAAAAAAGATGGGCTCGTCAACATCGGCGGTTTTCTCGCGACGAACGATCCGTCGCTTGCCAAACAAGAAGCGACGCTGTTGATCCTCACCGAGGGCTTTCCAACTTATGGTGGCCTCGCCGGACGCGATCTCGAAGCCATCGCGATCGGCCTCCGCGAAGTGGTCGACCACGATTACTTGCGCTATCGCATCACCTCGACCGCGTACTTGGGAAAACATCTGACCGAGATCGGCTATCCGATCGTGCAGCCGCCGGGCGGACACGCGATTTACGTCGATGCAGCCGCGCTGTTGCCCAAAATACCGCCGCTCGAATACCCTGGGCAAGCGCTCGTCTGCGAGCTCTATCTGGCCGGTGGCATCCGCGCGGTTGAGATCGGCACCGTCATGTTCGGCACGCAGGATGAGGCGACGGGTCGTGAGGTCGCTGCGCCCATGGAGCTCGTGCGCCTTGCCATTCCCCGAAGGGTGTACACGCAGAGCCACGTCGATTACGTCATCGAGGTAATGGCGCACGTCTACGAACGACGCGGGAGCATCGGTGGGCTGCGCATGGTCTGGCAGTCACCTCCCTTGCGCCACTTCACCGCGCGTTTCGAGCCGAAGGCCGCACGGCCGGTCGCGACGTGAGCGACCGACAGTCGTTTGAGATAGAGGAGTACGTCCGCTGGAGCGACGTCGACGCCGCCGGCATCGTCTGCTATGGCGCGTTCGTCCGATTCGTCGAGGTCGCCGAGACCGAGCTTTTCCGCGCCGCGGGTATGCCCTACAGCATAGTCTTCGACGAGTTCAATTGCTGGCTGCCGCGCGTGCATTTCTCGTGCGATTTCTACGCACCGGCGCGCCTCGACGAGCGCTTGAAGGTCGCCGCGTTCGTCAAGCGATTGGGAAAGACGTCCGTTACGCTGGGCTTTGAGGTCAAGAACAAAGACGATCTGCGGATCGCCAGCTTCGAAGTCGTTCTCGTGTGCATCGATCGCACGACGTTCGAGAAGCGCGAGCTCCCAGCCAAACTGCGTGCCGCGCTCAGCGCGTTTTTGGAATAGGATCCTCGGCCGAGTGCGGCGCCATGCAAAACCCGCACGGCTCCATGCCTACTTCGTGCGCCTGTGCCTCCGTCAGAAGCAAGAGCTGGCCCCGCGCGTCCAAATCCGCCTGGCATGGACTACCGGGTCTGTGATAGACTCGATCCCCGATGATGCACACGACGTCCATGGCGCGGCCTTCAAGGGACGTCCGCCGCACGCCTTGGGACAGGGCGACGTGGCTGGCACAAGATGTGGCTGGTTATTCTAGATGAGGATTTGTGCAGAATTTTCTTGCATCGGTGTAAATCACAAACCCACCGCCGATAATGTGAGCTAGGTGACGTTGGATGATATTGCAGACGCTACCCGCGACGACGCGTTGGAATCTCTTCAAGATCGAGGGGCAGCTAGACTTCGCGGCCGCGCCCACCGTGCAGACGGCGCTCGTGCACGCAGCGCACATCGACCGTAGCGATCTCATCATCGATCTCGAGGATATCGCTTCAGTGGATGAGGTTGGTGTCAACAAGCTCACCGGAACGGTGGCGAGACTGATCTCCGAGCGTCCCTCCTTGCACATCGCGTTTGTCGCCAAGGACCGTGCACTTGCGGACGCGCTAACGCGTGCCGCGCTGCCCGAATCCGTCGTCATCTTCCGCAGCGGCGCCGAGGCCCTGCGTTCGATCGGACTGCACGCAGCTGCATAGGGCTGACCTGAAGGTCGGCCGCTTCATTTCGCCCTAATAGCGACTGTATGAGTATCCCATTGAACGAGCGCATATCGCGCGGCGACACTTTCGCACTCCATCATCGCTACGACGAGGCCGATATCGCGGATTTCGCAAACCGCTCGGGCGACCGCAATCCCGTGCATCACGATGCGGCGTTTGGCAGGCGCTCGCGCTTCGGTAAGCGCATCGCGGGCGCCGAGCAGACGATCTCGCTGATGCTCGGGATGGCAGCGACCTGGCTCGCCGAACGCGGCACGGCGATCGGCCTCGGCTGCTCGTTCCGCTTCACCGCTGCGGTCCGCGAGGGAGACGAACTTGAGTTGCGCTGGCGGGTGACCGATACTTGGTACAAGGATTCGCTGCGCGGGGTGCTCGTGCTGTTCGAGGGAACCGCGACCAATCAGGACGGGCTCGTGGCCGTGCGCGGAAACCTCGAAATGCTGCTGCAAGAATAGTCTTTTCCGACCACGTGCCCATGCTGGGTTTCGGGCAGGCGCCCGCGGCCGTCCGTAGAACGAGTCTGGTCTGATGAAAGATGCAAGAGCGCCGAAGTCCTTCGGCGATATCGATCAGTTGTTGGAGCGCGTCGGCAACAAGTATCTGCTCGTCAATGCCGCGCGCGTGCGTGCACAACAGCTCGTCAATCGCGACGACCCCGCAGTCGACGGAGCGAATCCCGAGAAGGCCGTGACCACCGCCTTCGCTGAGATCGCTGCCGACAAGCTCGACATCGCGGTCGACCAAGACCGCCCCCGCTAAGACGAGGGGCGATTTTCAATCGCCCCCTACATAACGCCGGGGTGATTTGCAATCGCCGCCTACATTGTTATTGGGGTGGGCGGCGCCAACGCGCAAGCGAACGCGGCGTTTCGCGCACCACGACCTCATCGACTGAAACTCGTTCTCCCACCGCTGCCTCGAGCTTGTGTGCGAGCACGATGGCGATGTTCTCCGCGGTCGTGGCCAGTCCAGTGACCGAGAACTCTGGCCGCTCGTTCAGATCGCAATGATCGAACTCGTCCACGACAGAGCGTAAAAGATTGAAGTCGACCACCATCCCGTGCTCGAGCCTGTCCGCCGAAGCGGTGATCTCAACTTCGTAGCGGTGACCATGACGCCGGTTGCATGGCGAATCGTACGGCAACACGAGCTGGTGTGCGGCATCGAAGTGACAGCGCAGCGACACGGAGATCACTTGCCGGCGGCTCCGTGCCAGAGCAAGTAGTGCAGTTGCGGCAGCACGCGTACTTGCTGATCGTTCCAACGGTCGTCTGCGAGCACGGCTTCGGTCAACCAGCGCAGGAAATCCGCATAGCCATCGGTTGACGCCCGGCCGTTCTCAGGTTGCAATATGATCGGGGTGCCGAGCGGCAGGTCTGTCGCGAGCGACAACATGAGTTCGCGAGCTTCGCGCAGATCGCGCTCGTCCGCGATCACGAACTTGAGCTGCATGCGCCCTCCGGCGCTGTGGCAATACTTGCGCAGCACGATTGGCTTTGGGACGTAACCCGACGAGCCGACCTTTGGACTGATGGAGAAGAGCGACACCTCGGGTAATTCGGCGAAGATCGTGCCGCTCGTCTCGACGGTGATATGCGCGTCGCGCAACGCGTGAACCAATGGCTTGATATCTTGCGCCAAAGGCTCTCCGCCGGTGATCACGATGTGCCGATGCCCTTGCGCCAGCCTGGCGAGCGCGTCGACATCCATCAGTTTTCCCGCATCGCCGGCAAGCGCGTACGGCGTATCGCACCAGGCGCAGCGCAACGGACATCCATCGAGACGGATGAACAAGGAAGGGGTGCCGATCAGGTCTCCCTCGCCCTGCACGGAGACGAACGTCTCGTTGACCGAGAGGGTCGCAACGGCATGCATCGGACGTAGTTTTTTCGCGCCACCGCGAAGCGCTACCCCCCGCGGTGCGTCGCGCCGGCTGACGCGAGAGGCAAGCATGAGCGTGCGTCGAAAGCGGCTTTCCCCTTTCTCGCGAAGCGGAGGTCATGATGGCTGCAGCGCAAGCCCAAGGCATCAGGAATGTCGCCTTTGTCGGGCCGCAC
>DASPVP010000171.1:0-9252 GCA_035622315.1 Candidatus Acidiferrales bacterium
CAGGCCACGCGTCGCCGTGCTCGTCTTTCCAGGGACCAACTCCGAAGTAGAGACCGTCGACGCGTGCAACGACGCGGGCATGGACGCTCGCGCGGTGCTCTGGAGCGAGGCGCCGGCGAGCCTGCGCGAGTTCGCCGCCTACGTGCTGCCTGGAGGCTTCGCCTACGAAGACCGCGTGCGCGCCGGTGCGATCGCCGCGAAGTCGCCGAGCGTCGCGGTCGTGGCAGAAGAAGCCCAGCGAGGCAAACTCGTGTTAGGCCTGTGCAACGGTGCCCAGGTCGTGGCTGAGGCGGGCCTGCTCGGACCGGTCGCGATCGCGCACAATTTGCCCGCGGGCCACTTCCAATGCCGCATCCTCGACGTCGAACTCTCCGCACCGCCGGCGCGGTGCGCGATCACCGCGGCGCTCCCGGCTGGCACGAGGATGAAGATGGCGATGGCCCACGGCGAAGGCCGCTTCACCGCCGATCCGCAGGCCTTTGATGCGCTCGACCGCGAGGGGCGCGTGACCTTCCGCTATGTCGGAGGCGCGCCCAATAGCGCGCTGCACAACGCCGCTGCCGTCTGCAACGACGCGGGCAACGTGTTGGCCATCATGCCGCACCCCGAACGCGTGGCCTGGAACTACAATCTTGCCTTTGAGGAGCCACGCCTGCGCGGTCTTGACCCGATGCGGCCATCGCCCACGGCCTTGCTCTTTGCGGGCCTGGCGCGCGCGTTGAAGGACTAGCCGGCATGCAACGACGCAACGCCGCCCGTCTCGGCTGGTACTGGCTCCTGGTCGTGCCCTACCTCGTGATGCTCTGGGCGCCGTCCTTCAATTCGTTGCAGCCCGCACTCGCGGGCATTCCGTTTTTCTATTGGTACCAATTCGTGTGGATCGCGCTGACCGCCGTCATCATCTGGATCGTGTACCTGCTCGCGCACGGTGGTGGCCGCAGATGATGTGGCCTGCAGTCATCGTCTTCATCGCGCTCTTCGCGCTCGTGAGCGTGCTAGGTTTTCTGGGTCCGTATTGGCGGCGAGGCAACTTGGAGCTCTTGCACGAGTGGGCGCTCGGCGGCCGGCAGTTCGGCACGCTGATCGCCTGGTTCCTCATCGGCGGCGACCTCTATACCGCATACACCTTCGTCGCCGTTCCCGGACTCGTCTACGGCACGGGCGCCCTCGCTTTCTACGCCCTGCCGTATACCGCGATCGCGTTCCCGCTCGTCTTCGTGTTCGCGCCGCGCTTTTGGACGATCGCGCGCAATCGCGGCTACATCACGTATGCGGACTTCGCGCGCGAGCGCTACGACAGCCGCAGCCTGTCTTTGGCCGTGGCGATCACCGGCATCCTCGCCACCATGCCTTACATCGCGCTGCAACTCGTCGGCATCCAAGTCGTGCTCAAAGCGCTCGGTTTTTCCGGCTCGGGCGCGTGGCAAGACCTGCCGATCGTCATCGCGTTCATCATCCTCGCTGTCTACACGTACCGCGGCGGATTGCGAGCGCCCGCGCTCGTCGCCTTCGTCAAAGACACGCTCATCTACCTCACCGTCATCGTCGCGGCGATCGTCATCCCTGGCAAGCTCGGGGGCTGGGCGCACGTCTTCTCGGCGGCTCAAACCGCGCTCGCCACGCGGCCTACGCCCTCGAGCATCTTGCTCGCGCCCGCGCAGTACAGCGCCTATATCACCCTCGCTCTGGGGTCGGCGCTCGCCATCTTCATGTATCCGCACAACATCACGAGCGTGCTGAGCGCGAAGAGCCCAGACGTCATCCGGCGTAACACGGTCGCCTTGCCCATCTATAGCCTCTTGCTCGCCGTCCTCGCGACGTTCGGATACCTCGCCATCACCGCGGGCATCAAACCTGCGTCGAGTAACGAGACCGTGCCGCAGCTGCTGTTGCACGCGTTCCCGCCCTGGTTCGCGGGCCTCGGCTCGGCCGCGATCGTGATAGGCGCGCTCGTGCCTGCGGCGATCATGTCGATCGCCGCCGCGAATCTCTTCACGCGCAACATCTACCGCGAGTATATCAACCCGCTGTGCACCGACCGGCAAGAATCGAACAACGCCAAGGTCGTGTCGCTGCTCATCAAGCTCGGGGCGCTCGCGTTCGTGCTCGGCTTGCGCAACATCGAGTACGCGATCAATTTCCAGCTGTTGGCCGGGGGCTGGATCTTGCAGACCTTTCCGGCAATCATCTTCGGCCTGTACACGCGCTGGTTCCACCGCCGTGCCTTGCTCGCCGGTTGGCTCGCCGGAATGGCCGTTGCGACCTTCATGCCTTTTGCGAACGGCTTCAAGCCGGTGTTCGCGCTGACGGTCGGCCCGGTCGTGCTCCATTGGTACGTGGCGCTCTTCGGACTCGTGGCCAACCTGACGGTCGCCGTGCTGCTGACCCTCGTCTTCGATGCGCTGAGGGTAGCCCGCGGCGCCGACAAGACCGTGCCAGCGGACTACGCGGAAGCGGCATGAAGCTGGATATCGCGATCGAGCCGATCATCACCGACAACACCGCCTTCACCGTGCTCACCGCACTGCGCAACCTTGGCTACGAGGAGCTGGACCGCGTGGAGCGCGCCGACCACCTGCTCCTCGAGTTGGATGACGGCCCGGCGGCGCAGGCGGTCGCAGAGAAGATCTCGCGGGCGGAGATCATCTTCAACCCGAACAAACATCGGCTGCGTTTTGTGGAGGCGGATGGCGCACCTGGACGTGACGCCGGCAGCTTCGAGGTCCTCGTGCACGACAAAGACGAGGACAACAAGCGTCTGGTAAAAGCGCTCGTCTCGACCTTCGGCATCGGCGGATTGCGCGGCCTCGAGCGCGCGGTGCTCTGGCGCTTGGACGACCGAAAAGGCAGCGCTTCGAGGGAGCGGCTTGAGTGGTCGTGTCGGAACCTACTCGCCAACCCTGTCTCGCAGACGTATCGGATACGTCAGAAGCCACCGTATCGCGAATTGGCTGCCGCAGCGCGATGACCGGAACGACGCGATGATCTTTCAACCAAAGAACAATCGTCCAACGCCGTGGGCCCAGGCGCTCGCGCTTGCAGGTCTTTGCACAGTGCTGCCGGCCGGCGTCGCTGTGGCAGGAACCGCCCCAAGCCGCGCGGTCACGGCGCAAGACCTCGGATCGCTCGCCTGGCGTGAGATCGGACCTGCGGTGATGGGCGGCAGGCTCGACGCGGTCGCCGGCGTACCGGGCGACCCGAAAACCGTCTACCTCGGCCACTCTTCCGGGGGACTCTTCGCATCGCGCGACGGCGCGCTCACCTTCACTTCAATCTTCCACGAAGGCGACTCGACTGCGATCGGTGCGATCGCGGTCGCCCCCTCGGATCCGAACGTGCTCTACGCCGGAACGGGCGAAGGCTTTCCGCGCAACACCGCCGCGTTGGGCGACGGCGTCTTCGTCTCGCGCGATGCCGGGAAGCACTGGCGCTACAGCGGCCTCGCCGGCTCGCAGCACATCGCGAAGATCGCCATCGATCCATCCAATCCGCGCGTCGCGCTCGTCGCGGCGATGGGACCCGAGTTCTCAGCCGGGGGTCAACGTGGTATCTACCGTACGCAGGATGGCGGCGCGACATGGCAGCGCGTTCTTTGGGTCAATCCGACGACCGGCGGCAGCGACGTGGCGTTCGACCCGAACAACGCTGCGATCGCGCTTGCCGGCACGTTCGACTACTTGCGCCAGCCTTGGCACTTCCGCGGCGGCGGCGTGGGCAGCGGTCTCTACCGGTCCACGGACGGCGGCCGCACCTGGACGAAGCTCACCGATGCCGTGCGCCACGACGGCTTGCCCGGCGGCCTCATCAACCGCGTCGGTCTCTCGATCAGCGCGAACCACCCGAACGTCGTCTACGCCATCGTGCCGACGAAGAGCGGCATGCTCTATCGTTCGGACGACACCGGCCTGACCTGGCGTTCGGTGAACGCGGATCAGGATCTCGTGTTCCGGCCGTTCTATTTCTCGCAGGTCCGCGTGGATCCGGATGACACGCAGCGCGTGTGGATCCTCTCGGGAAGTCTGCGACTGTCGACGGACGGTGGGAAGACCTTTCACGACGTCAGCGCGGGCGGCGACAACCACGACCTGTGGATCGATCCGCGCGATCCGCAGCGCGTGCTGCTCGGCAGCGACATGGGTTTCGACATCTCGTACGATGCCGGCCGCACGTGGTCGTATGTCAACACCGTGCCCTTCGCGCAGGTGTACCGGGTGGGCGTCGACCGCGCGCTTCCCTACCACATCATGGCCGGAATGCAAGACCACGAGGTATGGTGGGGGCCAAGTTCGTTGTGGAACGACACGGGCGTCGCCGGTGGCTCCTGGCGCAACATCAGTGACTGGGGCGACGGCCAGTACGCAAAACCGGATCCGACCGACGCCGACATCATCTACGAGGACACCCACTTCGGCGATCTGACGGTCCGCAATCTTGCTACGGGCGAGGCGCGCTACATCTCGCCGCAACCGGCCATCACCTTCGGCACGGGGGCCGGCTCGTACCGATATCGTTTCAATTGGAGCTCGCCTTTTTTGGTCTCGCCGCACGACCCGCGCGTGCTGTACTATGGCGCGAACGTCCTCTTCCGTACGACCGATCGCGGGCAGACCTGGCATGCGATCAGCCCCGACCTCTCGCAGCCGTGCGATCCAGCGTGGCTTGGCGTGAGCGGCGGCCCGATCTCGAGCGACGACACGAACGCCGAGGCATACTGCACGATCTACGCGCTCGCGGAGGATGCGGGGTCCGCGCAAACGCTCTGGGCCGGCACCGACGACGGCAACCTCTACCTCACGCACGACGGCGGCACGAGCTGGACGAATCTCATCGCGCGCATCGGCGGCTTGCCGAGTCGCTCGTGGGTGGCGAGCATCGATGCCTCCCAGACGCGCCCAGGCGTCGCATACGTCACGTTCGACCGGCATCGCTTTGGCGACACGAGCCCGTACGTCTACGTCACGCGCGACTACGGACAGACCTGGACCAAGATCTCACGAGGGCTTGCATTGTGGGCCTACGTCGTGCGCGAGGATCCGCGCCAGCCAAGCCTGCTGTTCGCCGGAACCGAAGACGGCGTGTACGCGTCCTTCGATGGCGGCGCGCGCTGGCTCGACCTGCGCTTGGGCATCGATCACGTGCCCGTCTACGACCTGCAGCTCCAGCCAGACGCGAACGATCTCGTCATCGGCACGCACGGGCGCGGCTTTGCCATCCTCGATGACATCACGCCGCTCGAAGGCCTGGCAGCAGCCGTGGACAGCACGGCGACGCTGTTCGCACCGGTGGACGCCTGGCGCTATGCTTCGCGGCCCTACTACGACATCGGGCAAAACGAGTTCGTCGCGCCCAACAAACCATACGGCGCCATCATCTCTTTCTATCTCGCGTCGCCCGCGCACCCGAACGCGAAGCGTCCAACAGAGCGCGTCCAGATCGAGATCCAAGACAGCACAGGCAAGGTTCTGCGGCATCTCTCTGTTGCTGGAGCTGCAGGCATCAACCGGGTGGTCTGGGATCTGACGGCGGACCCGCCCGGCTGGCCGCATACCTATCAGGATGCCCGCGGCTCTTACGTGTTCTATCCTCTAATAGTCACCGGCCCCGAGGTCTTGCCCGGCGCCTACACGGTTCGCCTGAGAGCGCGCGGCATGTCGTCCACCCAGCCCCTGACGGTTCGGCTCGACCCCGCGGTGCAAGCCACGGCCTCAGACCTGCAAGCCCAGTACGATGCCTTGGCACAGCTCGCAGCAATGCAAGAACGCGCCGAGACCTGGGTGGCTGCCGCCCTACGCTATGCTAAAAGCGAGGCGAGGCGCGATCCGTCGCTCGCCCAGTCGCTGGACGCTTTCGTAGATAGCCTGCGCAATGGCAGCGGCAGTGAAAACGCGGGCTACCAGCATCCCGCAAAGCTGATAGACAAGATCGCCTACCTGCGCCACATCCTTTCGACGTCGTTCACCGGGCCGACGCAGGCGCAGCAAGGCCAGATCGACGGCTACGCGCGCGAGCTCGATGGCCTCGTCCCCACGGCGAGCGAACTGTTCGCGCAGGCACGCGAGCAAACGCACAAGTGAGGGCGCAAAGGCCGGCGCAAACCGCAGCGAGCGTCCGGGAACGCCTGCGCCTCCCGTCGAAAGGGACTCGATGAGGCACAAGTCCGGGCATCTGCCATCGCTGTACACCGTGGCGACGCTCGGCAGCCACTCGGCCCTGCAGATCCTCAAAGGCGCCAAAGACGAGGGGTTCCACACCCTCGCCGTCGTCACGCCCGCAAACGAGCGCCTCTACTCGAGCTTCGCCTTCGTCGACGAAGTCATCGTCATCCCCCACTACGCCGAGTTCACCAAGCTCGAAAAAGAGCTCAACAAGCGCAAGGTCATCCTCGTGCCGCACGGCTCGTTCGTCGCCTACCTCTCGATGGAGCAGCACAAGCGGATGACGACCCCCTATTTCGGCAACAAAGCGGTGCTCGACTGGGAAGCCGATCGCATGCGCCAACGCGAGTGGCTCACCAAAGCAGGCTTGAAGATGCCGCGCCAGTTCACCAAGGCGAGCGAGATCGACCGCCCGGTCATCGTGAAGCTCTACGGCGCGCTTGGTGGCAAAGGTTACCTCTTCGTCAAGAACCCCGACGATTTCACGGCGCGCGCCTCGCACCTCGTCGAACAGCGCTACATCATGCAGGAGTACGTGCTCGGCGTGCCCGTCTACATCCATTATTTCTACTCGCCGCTCACCGGCAAGCTCGAGATCATGTCGATGGACCGGCGGTACGAGAGCAACGTCGACTCGCTCGGGCGCATTCCGCTCGCCGACCAAGAAGGCTGGGCCCTCTCGCCTTCGTACGTCGTCATCGGCAACCAGCCGATCAGCCTGCGCGAGTCGCTGCTCGCGGAGGCGTTCGAGATGGGTGAGGCGGTCGTGCGGACGAGCCGGCAGCTGTGCCCCGAGCGCGGGCTCTTCGGGGCGTTCTGCTTGGAGACGATCGTCACGCCTGAATCGGAGTTCTTCCTCATGGAGATCTCGGCGCGCATCGTCGCGGGCACAAATCTCTTCATCGACGGATCCCCGTACTCGTACCTCAACTACGACGAACCGATGTCGACCGGCCGGCGCATCGCGCGCGAGCTGAAGAACGCGCTCTTGTCCAACAGCTTGGAACTCGTCTTGGACCAGTCGAGCCGACTGCCGTCGGACGCGCCCTCGGGCAAGAACGGAGAAACGGTGGCCGTGCCCGGACCCGGGGTTCCCGCCAACTGATGCGCGCAGCGACGGCACCCAATGCCGCCCTCGCTGCCTACGACCCACGCCGCCTCACGCTCGCCTGCATCGGCAGCCACTCCGCGCTCGACGTCTCCCTTGGCGCAAAACTGCAAGGCCTGCGCTCGCTCGTCATCGCCGCAACCGGGCGCGAGAAGACCTACACGGTCGCCTATCGGGCCCGCGAGGACGGCACAGGCTGCGTCGACGAGGTCCTGGTCGTCGACCACTTCGCCGACGTGCTGGGCGATCGACTGCAACGGGAGATGCTCGCCCGCAACGCGATCTTCGTGCCGAATCGTTCGTTCGAAGTCTATGCGCGCGAGCGCCATAGCTACGACGAGATAGAGCAGAAGATGATGGCCCCGCTGTTCGGCTCGCGCAGGCTACTGCGGGCAGAGGAGCGCGATGAAGCGGACAATCAGTATCGCTTGTTGGACGAGGCGAAGATACGCTACCCGAAACGCCTGCGTGGGCCTGACGAGATCGGGGGCTTGACGCTCATCAAGGCACAGCATGCGAAGGTGCGCTTCGAGCGCGCCTTCTTCTTGGCGGCGACGCCCGAGCAATATCGCAAGCGCGCGGCGTTCTACCTCCAGAGCGGCGTGGTGACAGAAGATGGCTTGGCCAGAGCGGTCTTCGAGGAATACGTGCTCGGACCGACCGTCAACCTCAACTTCTTTTGGTCGCCGATCTTGAACGAGCTCGAGCTGCTCGGCACGGACACGCGCCGGCAGACCAACATCGACGGCATCCGCTCGCTGCTCGCGATCGATCAGGCGCCGCTTGGCGCGGCGTTCACCGCGTCGATGGAAGAAGCGGGCCACATCGCGGCGACCATCACGGAGTCGATGCTCGAGCAGGCCTTCGATATGGGGCAGCGGTTCGTGCAGGCGGCGGCCCGCCTGCGGCCGCCCGGCATCATCGGCCCGTTCGCGCTGCAATGCGTCATCGCGGCGGGTCCACCGAAGTCGTTCGTCGTCTACGACGTGAGCTTGCGCATCCCCGGATCGCCCGGCACGAAGTACACGCCCTATGGCGCATATCGCTGGGGCAGGGAGCTTTCGGTCGGCGAGCGCATCGCCAAAGAGGTGGTCCTGGCGCGCGACAGCGGCCGGCTTGCGGAGATCTGCACGTGAACAACGCACCGAAAGAAGTGGTCGCCGTCATCGATTTCGGGGCGCAGTATGCGCAGCTGATCGCGCGGCGCATCCGGGAAGAGCACATCTACTGCGAGATCTTCCCAGCCGACGCCGACTTCGCCGAGATCGAAGCGCGCAAGCCCTCCGCTTACGTGTTGACCGGGGGTCCGCGCAGCGTGCTTGAACCCGGAGCGCCCCACGTCCATCCCAAGATCCTCGAGTCTGGCAAGCCCATACTCGGGATCTGCTACGGCATGCAGGAGCTCGCATACGCGTGCGGCGGCGACGTCATCCCGGGTTCGATTCGCGAGTACGGCCGCGCGGAGCTGACGGTCGACGCCGCCCAGTCGCTCCTTTTCTTGGACGTCCCGTCGCAGTTCTTCGTCTGGATGAGCCATGGCGACACGGTGTCGGAATTGCCGAAGGGGTTCATCAAGCTCGCGCACACGCAGACCTGCGCGCTCGCCGCGTTCGGCAACCCTGAGTCCAAGCGTTTCGGCGTGCAGTTCCATCCCGAGGTCCGCCACACCGAAAACGGCCGCCTGATCCTGCGCAACTTCCTGCGCAAGATCGCGGGGCTGCACCAGCAGTGGGAGATGAGCTCGTTCGTCGACCAGTCCGTCGAAGAGATCCGTCGCCAGATCGGGACCTCGAAGGCCATTTGCGCTCTGTCCGGCGGCGTCGACAGCGCGGTCGCGGCGACGCTCGTCTCGCGTGCCATCGGTAACCGGCTCACCTGCATCTTCGTCGATCACGGACTGCTGCGCCAAGGCGAGGCGGAGCAAGTCGTCGCCGCGTTTCGCGATGTCTTGCATCTCAATCTGATCGCGGTCGACGCGCGTGCCCGCTT
>DASPVP010000172.1:0-4504 GCA_035622315.1 Candidatus Acidiferrales bacterium
TCACCCCGTCGCTCTGGCTCACCGTGGTCGTCATGCTCGCGGTCGCGGTAGGCGCCTGGTATTTGGCCTACCGCGACATCGAACTGTCGACGAAGTTCATGCTCGGCCTCGAGTTCTTCTCGGTCGGCATCGTGCTCGTGCTCGCGGCCGCGTTCTACGCGAAGACCGGCCGGATCTACGACAGCACGCAGTTCGCCCTCGCGGGCACGCAGCCCAAAGCGCTCTTGCAAGGCCTCGTGCTCGCGTTCTTCAGCTTCGTGGGTTTCGAGAGCGCCACGGCGCTCGGACACGAGGCGCGTGAACCGCTGCGCACCATTCCCCGGTCGGTGCTCGTGACCGTCATCGCAGTGGGCGCGTTCTTCACGTGCATGTCGTACACGCTTGCCGACGCATTCCGCGGGCAAGCCGTGTCGCTCGGGCAGTCGAACGCGCCGCTCAACGTGCTCTCGCAGCTCGCCGGCATCCCGTTCTTAGGCACGCTCTTCGCCGCCGGCGCCACGGTCGGGTTCTTCGCCTGCGCGCTTGCCTGCGTCAACGCGGGCGCCCGCGTGATCTTCGCGATGTCCAAGCACGGGCTCGTGCACGCTTCGGCCGCCGGCACGCACCAGGTGCACGCCACGCCGCACGTGGCGGTCAGCATCTCCGCGATCGTGGTGCTCGTCGCGCCGCTCGCTTTGGTGTTGAACCACGTGGCGCTGCTCGACGCGTTCGGCTATCTCGGATCGGTCGCCACCTTCGGATTCTTGTTCGCCTACATCTTAGTGTCGATCGGATCGCCCATGTTCTTGCGAAGGCGCGGGGAGCTGTCGGCCACGAGCGTCATCATGTCCGTCCTCGCGATCGTCATGCTCGCCGTCGCCACGATCGGCAGCGTCTACCCAGTGCCCGCGGCGCCGTACAACCTGCTGCCCTACGTCTTTGTGGCGCTGCTCGCGATCGGTCTCTTGCGCTTCGCCTACTTGTGCATGACGAAGCCGGACACGGTGCGGTCGATCGAAGCCGACCTCGCCTCGACCAGCTGACCCCCTCGCGCCCGATCGGATATGTAGGGGGCGATTGCAAATCGCCCCTTTTTCTTACGCCTTGCGCACTGCGAAGGCGTTGTAGAGCGCTGCGAAGATCGCCGCGCCTACGCCGACCCAGACCATGACGACGATGATCCCGAGGAGATGCCACGGGCCCATCGCATGATGCATGAGCATGGGAGCGTGCACGCCGGCCGGGCCGCGCCAAATGCCGCCCGACATGGAGTAGCGCGCCGCGGCGCGGGCCATCATCATCGCATGGATCGGCCACGCGATGATGCCGAGGATGAGCGCTGTCAGCGCGGACGCGAGGGCAAACGGCCAGACCTGCAGGCGCAGGCTTGGGCTTGAGACGGGAGACGGGGTGTTTTCCACGTTCGGACTCCTTACAAGACGAGTTCTAACTCGTTCGAGGGGACGAAGCCGACGGAGGCATACACCGGGCGCCCCATATCGGAAGTGCGCAAACGGACCACATCGCATCCCTTGCGCCGCGCCCACTCCACCGCGTGCAGCGTCAACGCTTTGGCGATGCCTTTGCGGCGCCAGGGCGGTTTGACGTACACGTTGCAGATGTACAGCTGCGAACTCCCCACGATCTCGGTGCGGTGGTTGCGCGGCATGTACGCCGCGGTGAGGCCCACGATCTGGCCCTCGTCTTCCACAACCCAGACCCCGCCGCGGCCTGCGCTTTGATGGCCGCCGAAGAAGGCCACGTAGCGGTCACGCCAGCCGGGCGTGGTCGCGTCGAGATCCTCACCGTCGATCTCGCGGATCATCTCGCGGCGTAGATCCGTGATGACGGGGAACTCGTGCGGGGAAAGTTCGCGGATCGTGTACTGCATGGGCGGAGGAGAGCATTCGCCTCTCGTACTGCAAGGCCATGCGCCGGCCCAAGACGATTATCGCGATCGGCGGCGGCGGGTTCTCCACGATCAAGCCCGACCCCAAGCTCGATCGCTACATCCTCGGCCTCACAGGTCGCAAAGCTCCGCGGATATGTTTTGTCGCAACAGCGTCCGGCGACGACGAGCACTTCATCGCCAAGTTCAAGGTCCAGGCGAGGCGCCTCGGGGCGAGGCCTTCGCACCTTTCCGTCTTCAAGCTGCCCGTCGGTTCGGTGCGCGACTTCCTGCTCGCGCACGATGTCATCTACGTCTGCGGCGGCAACACGCGCAACCTGCTCATCTTGTGGAAGGCCTGGGGCCTGGATGCGATCATGCGCGCGGCGTACGAGCGCGGCGTCGTGCTCGCGGGCCACAGCGCGGGTGGGCTGTGCTGGTTTGGCGGCGGCGTCACGGACTCGTGGCCGGGCCGCTACGCGCCATTGCGCTGTCTGGGTTTCCTGCGCGGCAGCTTCTGCCCGCATTACGATAGCGAGCCCAAACGTCGTCCGGTCTATCGCGCGCTCGTGCGCTCGAAAAAACTTCCGGGCGGCTACGCCGCCGACGACCATGTCGCGCTGTGCTTTCGCAACGGGGTCTTCGTAGAAGCAGTGACGTCGCGACGCAAGGCACGCGCCTACCGCCTCGCCGCGGATGGCGGGAAGGTGCGCGAGCAAAAAATCGTGCCGAGATTGTTAGGCGGCCGCGTGCATCCCTAGGTCTTTTTTGATCGTCGCTGCGACCGCTTCGCCCGTCTCCACCGCGCCGTTCATGAACCCGCCGAACTGGATCGAGCAGTGCTCGCCGCAGAAGTGCACGTTGCCTTGGCGCACGGGCTCGATGCCGATGAAGCTCGTGTACTGCCCCACGCGCCCGTACGAGTACGAGCCGTGGTGCCACGGGTCGCCCGTCCAGTAGTCCATGTAGGACTTGAGGTTATACGCCGCTGTGGATCCCGGATAGATGGGCTCGAGCCCGCGCAGAAAATCGTTGACGTACGGCGCGAACGCGGGCGCGAAGGACGGCGCTTTGAATTTCGCGCCGAAGTCGCCCCCGTAGTAGCTTGTCAAAATGCCCGCGGCCCCCGCTTGGTGGCGTGACGGCTCGTAGGTCTGCTGGAAGCCGTCGTCCGCATACGTATAGCCGTTGTATCCGAGCTTGTACCACAGCCGGTCGCGGAACTGCACGTGCATCTTCGTGTTCGTCCCCATGCCGAGCTTGTTGATGGAGAGCATCTTACGCGGCTCGAAGCCCGCTTGGGTGAGGTCGCATTGGCGCAGCGTGGTGAAAGGTAGCGCGAGCACCACGTGGTCCGCTTGCATCTGCACGGTTTGCATGGCCGATTTGAAGGTGAGGTTGTAGGAGCCATCTGACTGGCGCGCGAGCGACACGAGCGCGTGCTCAGGCTGCACCATCGCGTTCGGCAGGCGCTTGATCATCTTGCCCACGACCTGGTCGTTGCCGCCCACCACGTGGTAGCGCTCGTCGGTCCCGACCAGATAGAAGTCTTGGTTTGAGTGCGTCGTGAGGGCTTGCATGTACCCCAGCATGTAGATGTACTCGAGCGCGCTCTGATCGGAGGCCTCGCCGCCGTTCTCGGTCGTGCAGTCGAGATCCATGAGCCAGCCGATCTTCGAGTCCAAGCCGCCCGGAATCGTCGAGACGATGAACTCGCGCGCCGACATGCGGTCGAAGCGCAGCCCGGCGGGCGTGTAGCGGTTGTAGAGCGTGGGAAACGGTGCCGCTTTGGCTGCGTTGGCGATCGACGGGTAGATCTTGGCGTAGTCCGTGAGCATCTCGCTCCACGTGTACGTCTGGCCTTTGACGTAGTAGACCTCTTCCGTGCCCGGCAGCTGCGCTTTGCGCAAGTCTTCGAGCGGCAGCGAGAGCTCGGCGCACAAGTTGCGCAACGCGGTGTGCTCGCTCGAGATGAATTCGCCGCCGTGCTCGACGAGCTGACCGTCGTCGAAGAAGTTCCGTAACGTCCACGTCCGTCCGCCGAACGCCGAGTTGGCCTCGCACAGCGTGAACGGGATGCCGCTCTTGTGCAGGCGATACGCGCAGGTGGCGCCGGCAAGACCGCCGCCCACGATCACCACGCGCGGTGCGCCTGCCTGACGCATGATCGTCTGCGCGGGTTTGGACGAGCACGCGGCAAGTAACGCGGCGCTCGCACTCGCAGCGCCCGCTAAGAACTCCGCGCGCCCCAAACGGCGCACGCGATGTTCTTCGGCGACGATGTCGACCGGAAGACCCGAGAGCTGGCTTTCAGCGCACGCCGCGTGCGCCCGCTGCAACAGAGTGGTCAGAAAGGTTCGTGCCATGCGCGCCTCAGAGCTTGAACGTCGTTTCGAACGTCCAGATCGTCGGCGATTTCTGGCCTTCCTGGCCGACCTCGGAGTTGTTGTACCAGCTGCCGTATGGATAGGCGAGTTGCGGCGGCGGGTTGGCCACGAAGTTGCCGGCCGGCGCGAGCAGGTTCGAGGCGAGCTGTCCGTAGATGCACGTCGACGCCGAATCCCACGGGAAGCCGCGCTGCCAGCAATGGTCGATGAGACTCGAGCCGGTCAGAGTCGCATCCACCCGGTCGCTGAC
>DASPVP010000173.1:0-20303 GCA_035622315.1 Candidatus Acidiferrales bacterium
GCTGTTGCGTCCGGCCGCGTGAAAACCCTGGAGCGGAGCGGGCTTTGCCGCGACGGGATCAGCGCCGCGCAGGCCGCCGTTCGAAGACCAGCACGCTCGCGCTTTCCGCGGGAAGCCAGCGAACGAATTCCCACACGTAGATGAGCTGCCGCGTGTCGCGCAAGCCGCGCAAGAGGGAGAGGCTCGGGTCCACCGGGCCCGCCTGGAAGATCACGCAGAACACGCGAGGGTACGCTCGCGCAAGCCCGAGCGCGGCAGGCGCATCGTCGCGGTGGAACACGAGCACGAGCGGATGGTGGTCGAGCCAGGGTCCGCGCTCGAGCGGAAAAAAGCCCGAGCCTTGTTCCAGGATGACGAGGTCGCCCTCGTGCAGATTGGCCTGCAGCACCGCGCCAACCGCAGGCCAGTCGGCCGTGTAGAGATCGGGCTCGACCGCATACGCGCATCCGGCGGCGACGACGAGCGTGCACAGCACGCCACCGGCGATCCGTGCCGCGCTCCCGTTCTTCGCCCAGACGCGCGCGAGCGCGAGCGCCGTCAGGCCGCACAGCGCGTAGGCCGCGAGGAGAAAGTAGCGGTCGGCGTAGAGCAGCTTGTGCGCGGCCAAGCTATAGGCGAGCGTCAGGACGCTTGGGACGCCTATCCAGAGCGCCAGAGATCGCGTGTTCCCCCCGAGCCCGCCCAAAAGCGCGAGCGCGAGCCAGACAAGACCAAAGATGGTCGCGACAAGCGTGAGCACCCCCGCGCCCAGCGTCTGCGGCGCGATTGTCGCTTGACCTGGAATGGCTAAGACAGTCGCGAGCTGGTGCTGGGCGAAGAGCGGGAAGGCGATGCCTCCGCGGGGGAGCTGGGCCGCGAACGTATGGAGCTGCGCGGACCAAAGCGCTATCGCCGCGGCGGCGCCAGCGACGGTCTTTACGAGGGCATCTCGTTTGACAAGGGCCGCGTAGAGCAACTGCGCGGCGATGACCAAGAAACCGAGATAGAGGGTCCAGATGGAAGCCGCCGCGAGCGCGGTCCAGGCGAACCACAGAACCCGCCGGGCGCCCGCGCTCAGATCATCGCGTGTATAAAGGATAGAAAGCGCCCAAAACCCCCCGAGCACGAGCGCGTCAAACAGGGCGTACATGCGGATCATGGTGTCGTAGAAGATCAATGCCGGCAAGAAGGCGGTCAAGGCCGAGGCGAGCAGGGCGGCCTGCTCTCCATGCCAGAGCCGCACGACCTGATAGAACAGCCAGACCGAAAGCACGCCCAAGGCCGCCGCGCCGATGCGGAATCCCCAGTCGGGAAGATGCCAGCTCGTCAGACCGTGGACGAGGAGCAAGAAGAGCGGCGGGTGCACGTCGAGGGCGGCCACCGCGCGCAGGCCTTGCTCGAGGGGCAGCGCCCCAAGATGCAGCGAGTAGGCTTCGTCGACTTGGAGCGGCCGCCGCAACGCATCCGTCAGGCGCAGCAGCGCGGCGGCGGCGAGGACGGCCCAGACGAGCGGGAGTTCGCGCCGCGCGTTAAGCGTACTGGGGATAGCGCTCGGCAATGACCTTTTCGATCTCTTCGCGCAGGCCGTCGAGCAGCTGTGCCTCGGGGAGCGAGCGCACCATCACGCCGTCGCGGTAGAGGAGGCCCATGCCCTTGCCTCCGGCGATCCCCACGTCAGCCATGGATGCTTCCCCGGGTCCGTTCACGGCGCACCCCATCACCGCGACCTTGACGGGCGCGCGGTATTCGGCCGTGATCGCCTCGACCTTCTCGGCCAGTTTGACGATGTCGATCTGCACGCGGCCGCACGAGGGGCACGACGTGATCTCGACGCCTCGCTCGCGCAGGCCGAGCGACTTGAGCAGCTCCCAGCACACCGGCACTTCTTCGACCGGATCCGCGGTGAGCGACACACGAATCGTATCGCCGATGCCCTCGGCGAGCAAGATGCCGAGCCCCACCGAGCTCTTCACCGTGCCGCTGCGTAAGGTGCCTGCCTCGGTGATGCCGAGGTGGAACGGATAATCGACCTTCGAGGCCATGAGCCGATATGCTGCGACCGTCGTCTTCACGTCGTGCGCTTTGAGCGAGACGACGATGTCGAAGAACTCAAGCTCTTCGAGGATCCGGATATGCCGAAGCCCCGATTCGACCATGCCGGCGGGCGTGTGGCCGAAGCGCTGCACGATGTCGGGCGCGAGCGATCCATTGTTGACGCCGATGCGTATCGGCATGCCGCGGGCCTTGGCCGCCGATACGACTTCCTTGACCTTGCGCTCGTCGCGTATGTTGCCCGGATTGAGGCGTAGCTTATCCCAGCCTGCATCGATCGCAGCGAGCGCGAAGCGGTGATCGAAATGGATGTCCGCTACGAGCGGCAGCGGCGATCCCTCTTTGATCTTCACGCATGCCGCCGCAGCCTTTGCGTCCGGCACGGAGACGCGGGCGATCTCGCAGCCCGCCGCGGCGAGGGCGTGGATCTGCTCGAGCGTCGCCGCCCAATCATCGGTGCGCGTCGTGGTCATCGATTGCACAGAGATCGGCGCATCGCCGCCAATCGTCAGGGAGCCGACCTTCACCGGGCGCGAGCGTCTGCGCGCCGACAGCGGCGGCGCCTGCGGCATGCGTGGTGTCACGCCCGACCATTCAGGGACTGGAGGCAGTGTTTGCTCGCTCATAGGCCGCCTTTACCTTGGATCCATTGCACGATGTCATTATAGGTGACGAAGACCACGAACACCATGAGCAGGGCGAAGCCCGCGAGGTGTACGAGCCCTTCCCGTTCGGGGTTGATCGGTCGTCCGCGTGCGAACTCGACCAGTAAGAACGCGAGGCGACCACCGTCGAGCGCCGGCAGCGGGAGCAAGTTGATGAGTCCCAGCATCACCGAGAGCTGGCCCGCGATGGACGCCACCGTGGCAAAACCATACGACTCTGCGCCGATCACGATGCGCGCGATGCCGACCGGTCCATGGATGACGGAAGAATCGTGCGCACGGATGGCTCCCACGATGCCGATGAAGTTCGTCGCCGCGACGGTGCCGACCATGCTCACGCCGTAACCCACGGCGCCGATCAGCGAGGCGCGTTCGACCACGTACTGCGGCGTGAACCCGAACGCCCCCACACGCTGGCCGTTCACGACCACGAGGGGCCGGTCGGGGATGTGCAGCCGCACGGCGCGGCCCTTCCGCACGACATCGACCTGCACCGTCGCGCCGTTGTGGCCGCGGATATATTGCAGCATCTCCTGGCCGTTATGGATGGGCACGCCGCCAAGCGCCACGATCTCGTCGCCCGCCTGCAGACCCGCGGCAGCCGCCGGCATGCCGGCGTTCACGGACTCGACGACATTGGAAGGCGCCGTGGGCACGCCTTGGACCCAGGCGATCGCGGAAAAGATGAAGATCGCGAGCACGATATTGAAGATGGGGCCCGCCGCGATGATCCCGAAGCGCGCCGCCACGCTCTTGTGGTTGAAATTGCCCGGGTCGGTCGAGGCGCCTTCTGTGTCCTCGCCGAGCATCTTGCAATAGCCGCCGAGCGGAAGCGCGTTGATGCGGTAGGTCGTGTCGCCGCGGCGCACGGCGACGATGGATGGTCCGAAGCCGACCGCGAAATCGGTCACGGTCACGCCCGCGAGCTTCGCGCAGATGAAGTGCCCGAACTCGTGGAAGATGATGAGCACCGAGAGCAAGGCGAGGTAGAGCAGCACTTTGCCGACGCCTGCCAGGACAGTGCTGAACAAGATCACGCTCGGGATCAAGACGTCGAACATCGTGTGGCGCGGCCGCTGCCGCGTTCCTCGCTCTCTAGCGTCGCAGGGTCGCGCGGACGGCTTCGCGCACCTGATCTCGACCGAAGCGGTCGGCTTCCAGCACGTCCTCGAGGCCGGTGCCGGCCGCGCGGTGCGCGTCGAGCACGCTCTCCACGATCGGACATATCTGCGTGAACTTGATTTGCTGCTGTAGGAAGGCCCGTCCTGCCGCTTCGTTCGCCGCCGACAGCACCGCCGGATACGTACCTCCCAGCGCGAGCGCGCGATACGCGAGGCGCACGGCCGGAAAGCGCACATCGTCGACCGGCTCGAACGTGAGCGTCGCCACGTCGTGCAGGCCGATCGCCGCTTTGGTCTTGTCCTCGGCAACCGCGGTCGGCAGTCGCTGCGGATAGGCAAGCGCGAATCCTATCGGCAGACGCATGTCCGGCGAGGCGAGCTGCGCTTTGACGCTGCCGTCGGTGAAGAGGACGAAGCCGTGGACAACGCTTTGACGGTGCACCACGATGTCGATCGTCTGCGGAGCGAGCGAGAAGAGCCAGCTCGCTTCGATGACCTCGAGGCCTTTGTTCATAAGCGTCGCGGAATCGATCGTGTTTTTCGCGCCCATGCGCCAGACCGGATGGGCGAGGGCTTGTTCGGCCGTGGCCGCTTCCATCTGCTCGCGCGACCAGGTCCAGAACGGGCCCCCGCTTGCCGTGATGATGACGCTGCGCACGTGTTCCGGCTGCTCGCCCTCGAGGCACTGGAACAGCGCGCTGTGCTCGGAGTCCACGGGAAGGATGCGCGAGCCTGTGGTGCGCGCGAGCTTGCACAAGATCTCCCCGGCTGCGACGAGCAGCTCTTTGTTCGCGAGCGCGACGTGCATGCCGCGTCCGATCGACTCGAACACGGCTCGGAAGGCGATCATGCCGTCGGTGGCAGCGACGACGATGTCGGCGTCGGCCTCGAGCGCGCAGGCCACGAGCCCCTCTGCTCCATGGGCGATCCGCTCGGGCCGATAGCGTAACGCGGAGGGCAGGGATCCTGCTGCATCGGCGCTCGCCACCGAGAGGATGCGCGGTCGCCACGTTTCGGCTTGGCGCGTCACGAGCTCGACGTTTTGGCCCGCGGCAAGTGCGACAACCGAGAAGAGATCGGGATGCGCGGCGATGACCTCGAGCGTCTGACGGCCGATCGATCCCGTCGATCCCAAAATCGCGACGCGGCGCACGAGCGTCTAGCGCATCCCGGCGAGGAGCAGCACAGCGTAGCCGACGACCCCGGCGAAGATATACGAATCGAATCGGTCCAAGACGCCGCCGTGGCTTGCGAGCAAGTGACCCGAATCTTTGACCTGCGCGTTGCGTTTGAGCGCCGACTCCACGAGATCACCGAACTGCGCTGCGATCGAAACGGAGAGCGGCAGGGCGGCTGCCACCCACAGCGGACCAGGCACGCCCAAGATCCAGAAGATCGCCCCGCCTGCGACGCCGGCGGTCGCAAGCGCGGCGATCGCTCCCTCCCACGTCTTTCCTGGCGAGAGACGCGGCGCGAGCGGCCGATGGCCGAAGCGCAAGCCTGCGATCATGCCGACCGTGTCGGTCAGGACGACGACGAGCACGATCCACACGACTAGACGCGCGCCGTGCGGGAGCGCACGCAAGATGATGAAGTACGACAGCAGCTTGCCGAGATAGAGCGACGCGAGCACGGTCATCGCGACCCTGCCGTCGAAGCGCTCGAGACTGGCTGGGAGCGCGGCGACGAAGGACGCCAGAACGAGCAACGCGAGGAGCGCCGACTCGTAGCGCGGCAGGAGGTTGAAGTACGCGAGCGTGGGATACGCGGCGCACGCGACGAGCGCGATCGGCAGCGAAACTTCGCCGCCGGCGCGTCGCGCGAGGTTCGAAAACTCGACGGCTCCAGCAAGTGCGATCGCGGCGATCACCGCGGCAAGCGCGAGCGGGTTTGCGATCGACGCGATCCCAAGAATACCGACCACGACGCCGATGGCGATCCGCTTTGCGGTCAGCTCGCGCCGCAGCTTCGCGCCCGTCCGGTCGAACGTGCCCGCGGAGTTCACGGCAACCGCTCGTAGTCGTCGTAGCTCGTCTCGAGCACGATGCTCTCGCCCTCGTGGCGGACGCGCACGACGTGGAGATTGCCGATCCCAAGCGCGGGATACGGCGGTGTGACGACGTTCAGATGGACGTCGCGGCCCCCAAGCAACTCGAGGGCGCGGAGGTACGGGAGCAGGAGCAGCTCTTCGTGGCCCAGCTCGGGCACGCTCACACCTCCATGATCTCCTTCTCTTTGTGGGTCACGAGCGCATCGACTTCCGCGATGTACTTGTCGGTGAGCTTCTGCAACTGTTCGTTCGAGCGCCGGCTCTCGTCTTCTGTGATCTTATGATCCTTGAGCGCCGTCTTCAGGTGCTCGTGCGCGTCGCGGCGCACGTTCCGGACGGCGATGCGGCCTTCTTCAGCCCGCTTGTGGACGAGTTTCACGAGCTCTTTGCGCCGCTCTTCGTTCAGCGCGGGCAACCCCAGGCGGATCGTGTTCCCGTCGACGTTCGGCGTGATCCCGAGATCGGACTTCTCGATCGCCTTGCGGATGTCGCCCAAGAGCGACTTGTCGTGCGGTGTGACCGTGATGGAGCGCGGATCTGGTACCGCGACGTTAGCGACGTGCCGCAGCGGCATCTCGGAGCCGTAGGCTTCCACCATCACGTGGTCGAGCAAGCCGGCCGTCGCGCGGCCGGTGCGGATGGATGTGAACTCGCCGCGCGTGGCCTCGAGGGCCTTGCGCATGCGATCTTCGCCGTCACGGAACAGCTGGGGTAGCACCTTTTGGCGTCCCTCCCACGAGCGTGCCGATTGTTTCCCCGCAGATCACGCGCTTGATGTTGCCTTCGCGCATGAGCTCGAACACGACGATCGGCAGATGGTTGTCCATGCACAGCGTCAGCGCGGTGTTGTCGAGGACCTCGAGGCCGCGCTGGAGCACCTCGAGGTAGTCGAGGCGGTCGAAGCGGGTCGCCTTGGGATCCTTCTTTGGATCCGCGTCGTAGACGCCGTCGACTTGCGTGGCCTTCAAGATGGCTTCCGCCCCGATCTCGAGCGCGCGCAGCGCTGCGGTCGTGTCGGTCGTGAAATACGGATTGCCGGTTCCCGCCGCGAAGATGACGACGCGCCCCTTCTCCAAGTGGCGAATGGCGCGGCGTCGGATATACGGCTCTGCGACCTGATGCATCGAGATGGCGGTCTGCACGCGCGTCTGCACGCCGATGTCCTCGAGCGCGTCCTGCAGCGCAAGCGCATTGATCACTGTGGCGAGCATGCCCATGTAATCCGCCGTCGAGCGGTCCATGTTCGCGTGCGCGGCTGCTTTGCCGCGCCAGATGTTCCCGCCGCCGACGACGCATGCGACTTGCACGCCCGCGTTGGCTACCTCTTTGATCTGATTGGCGATGAGGTAGACGGTGTCGGTGTCGATCGCGCCGTTGCTCGCGTGGGCGAAGGCTTCGCCGGAAAGCTTGAGCAGGATCCTCCGGTAGACAGGCGACAAGCCGGCTCCGTTACCGCTCATCACGATTCGCCGATGTCGAACCGGGCGAAGCGCCGCACTTTGATATTCTCGCCGAGCACGCCCACGGCTGAGTGGATGAGCTCGCCCACAGTCTTGGTCTCATCGCGCACGTAGGGCTGCTCGAGCAGCACGACCTCTTCGTAATACTTGTCCAGCTTGCCGTCGAGCTCGCTCTCCTTGCGGGCGCGCACGCCCTCAGGGATATCCTCGCGGCTCACGTACAGCGGCCGCGACGCGCAGATATGCACCGCGAGATCGTGCGCGAGCTTTTGGAACTGCGCGTTCTTGGCGACGAAATCCGTCTGGCACCCGAGCTCGACGAGCACGCCGAGCTTGCCGCCCTGATGGATGTAGTGCCCGATGAAGCCCTCGTTCGTGGCGGCTTCGCTCTTCTTGCGCGCGATCTGCTCGCCACGTTCGGCCAAGACCTTCTTGGCGCGCTCGATGTCGCCACCGCTTTCGGTGAGCGCCCTGCGGCAGTCCATGACCGGCGCGTTCGTCGCGTCGCGGAGCGCTTTGACGTCGGCCGCGCTCGGCGCGTGGGGCTTGGTCATCTGTGCATTTTCCGTTTCATCGGCACCCGTACGTTCCCTTGTCTGCATCGTCAATGCGTTTCTGCGGGAGCCGCTTGCTCGACGACTGCTGCACCCGCATCGCTCGCGGCCTCGCCGGCCGTACCCGATTCCGCCTCTGTGCGGCCCTCCAGAATCGCGTCTGCAATCTTGCCGGTCATCAGCTTGACCGCGCGGATGGCGTCATCGTTGCCCGGGATCGGATAATCGATCTCGTCGGGATCGCAGTTCGTGTCGATGACCGCGATAATGGGGATCTTCAACTTGCGCGCTTCGAGCACCGCGATACGCTCTTTGCGCGGATCGACGACGTAGATCGCGTCAGGCAGGCGCGGCATGTCTTTGATGCCGCCCAAGAAGCGCTCCAGCCGTGAGAGCTCGTCCTCGAGCTTGCTGACCTCTTTTTTCGTGAGCGCGTCGAACACGCCCGTATCGCGCTGACGCTCGAGCTCGCGCAGGCGCGCGATGCGTTTTTGGATCGTCTGGAAATTCGTCAGCGTGCCGCCCAACCAGCGCTGGTTGACGTAGAACATGCCGCAGCGGTCCGCCTCTTCGCGCACGACCTCCTGGGCCTGTTTCTTCGTGCCGACGAACAAGAAGATCTTGCCGCGGCGCGACATCTCCTTGGTGGCCTCGTAGACCTCGCGCAAGCGCTGCACGGTCTTGGCCAGATCGATGATGTAGATGCCGTTGCGTTCTTGGAAGATGTAGCGCGCCATCTTGGGATTCCAGCGGCGCGTCTGATGGCCGAAGTGCACTCCTGCTTCGAGGAGCTGCTTCATGGAGATGACAGAGCTCGGAGTCGACATGGCTTCCTTTCTGCGGTCAAGTCCCCACGCGGGGACGCCGCATTCCTAGGGCCGCGTGGTCGTCGCGCGTGGCGCGTCAGACACACAGAGGGCGGAAGCGACCGCCTCCGCCTGCGCTTTTTTAGCCCTAAACTTGCGCTCGTGCATTATACCATGCCGCGCGGGCACCACGCAATTGCGCCCGGGCAGGTGGTCTTGATATACTTGACTAAAGCGACTTTTCTTGCTATGCTGTTCGCATGGAAAAGCACAAGATTCCAGAGACGATGTTGCAAGCGGTTCGGCAATTCGCCGACCCGCAGGTAGCCCATGAGTTCTTCGCCCAGATTCGTTGGCCCAACGGCGTTGGCTGTCCACGCTCTGGCTGCGGGTCTGACCTTGTCTCCTACATGCCTAAGTACCGCCGCTGGTACTGTGCCGAATGCAAGAAGCAGTTCTCAGCCAAGGTAGGGACGATCTTCGAAGATTCGCCTATCGGCCTTGATAAGTGGCTTCCGGCGATCTGGCTTTTGGCAAGCAATCGAAACGGCATATCCTCGCACGAATTGGGGCGGGCTTTGAAGGTCACCCAAAAGACGGCTTGGTTTATGTTGCAGCGCATCCGCGAGGCTATGCGTCAGACCGGACATGCGCCGATGACGGGCCACGTTGAAGCGGACGAGGCATACATCGGCGGGCAGAACCGATTTTCCAAGCGCCTTCGCAAACTAGAGAAGCAAGGCCATATCGTCCATCCGTTTACGAGCAAGACGGGTGTGTTCGGACTTGTCCAGCGTGGTGGAGAGGCACGATCTTGGGTGCAGCATGGCAATGTGAGGGCCCGAATGATTCAAAGCATCCATCCCGATGCGCACGTTCACACGGATGCTGCTTGGACCGACCTATCGGAGCATTTCCTTCACCACGATATGGTGAACCATGCTGCGTTAGAGTACGCCCGGGGTGAGGCTCACACAAACACCATCGAGGGCTTTTGGTCAGTTCTCAAGCGTACGCTGAAGGGGACGTACATTCATATTGCCCCGGAACATGTAGGACGCTATCTGAACGAACACGTTTTTCGGTTTAACGAGCGTGAGAACATGGACGGACCGCGTTTTGCGAAGGCGACTAAGGCCGTGGATGGCAAACGCTTGACGTACAAAAAGCTAGTCGCAAAAGGGTAGATCAGAAACAACCGCTATGTGTGCTTGTCGTAACCCTCACAAAAGTGCCGGGCAAACGTCTTAACGTGCTGCAGAATCTCCAGAGCCTCCGCGTCAGTGTACTCGGCTTTCGGGTGCATAGTATCCCCTCGCCAAGCTATGTTCGCGGCTGATAAGTGAGCAACCGCCTGTGTATAGAATTGCCTACGCTCCTTCGCCGCATTATCTGGCGCGAACGCGTTGACTTTGTGCTCCATCTCGGTAGTTAATTGACCCCATGTCTTTTCGCGTCCATCCCGCGTTGTTAGCGAAACAGCTAAACGGATTGCTAGCAGGTTTACCAAGACATTCATAACGCGCATGAAATGATACACAGACGCTGTAGGTTGCCCTAGGGCGTAACATTGATCTCCGTGTTCGCCGTCGGAAATGGCGGACGGGGCGACTCGTTCTAGTATCCTATGCCAATCAAGCAATGCGAACTTGTAAATATCAGCCTTAATTGGTGTCAGATATAGGAACTTCTCAGATTCTAGCTCGTCAAGGCAGATTTCGACTAGCTCGCCTAAGTCGCGGCTCAGATCCCCCGCCTTGCGATTATTTGCGGAGATAACGCGGTTAATTTTTGCCACGGTCGAGCGCAGGTTTAGAACCTTGGCCCACAGTTCCAACGTTCGCATCTCCTGAACGACCCAATTCCATTGGCGATCGGGTAGCAGTCTGGCGCGGTACTGCCGTTGTGATAAGACGTTGGTCAAACGCTGCAGGCGATGTTGGTAGCGGCAAAAGCCGTGAGCATAGGCATCAAGCATGTCCCATAGGGTCCATAGCCTGTACGGTTCGCGCCAATAAAACGGTATGCCGCCTAGAGACGGCGTTACTTGCTTTTTTTTCGCTGCCTGAGAGAACGCTTGGTCTTTGGTTTTAGCTTCGGTTCGGGTGCCCCCACGATCTGCCGAACGACCTGCTTGAGATCGTCCATCGGGATTAACGGGTCCAGCTGTTTTCTCATCGCGCTCTAGCATACCATAAAATCCTCTAGGGCGCTCTGAGTTCAAATTTGGTCGATCCCATGAAGTCGGTGTCGCAATAAGCCTCGACGACGTAGTGTCCTGGCTCCTTAAATACCGGAGCGTTGAGATTGAAAATGACTTCTACGGGCATGTAATCTAAATCGCGCAAGAACTCTGGGCGACAAATCTCGATAAGTTCGCCCGGGGGCGTATATAGCTTGGGCTCATCCGGGCGATTGTCCGGTGCTATGGCCACACGTACCATGTGGTGGCGATGACGGTTCCAGGGCGGCACCAAAAGCCTGACCCTCACAAAGCAAAGACCACGGGGAAAGGGCGCGATAAATAGCGCCCCTCCTATACCGCCGAGTTCGAACTGCCCGGTGTCTAACAGGCTCACTCGATCTACCAGGTCAAGAGCGCCAAGCTTTATCACGTCGTCCTCGGTTGGTGGCCAAATGTTTTCCACCAGCTCCGGGCCCTGCCTGTCACGCAGCCCCAGCGTAGTCCGGGACGCCACTTTAGTCAAGTGATTCAAGACCCGGGCAGGTCCAGGGGGCTGTTTGCGCCCGCTTGAACCCCGCTCTTGCGATGTTCCTCGAAGTCTTCGGCCTCGCACGCGACCCGTTCTTGGACACGGCTGACCCGGGCTTCTACTTCGAAACCCTCTCCGCTGCCCATGCGCGGCGCAGGTTGTACGACTGCCTCGCGAGCGGTCGCGGTCTTGCCGTGGTGGTCGGCGCGATCGGCGCCGGCAAGACGACGCTGTTCAACGCGGCGGCGGCAGAGCTCGTCAGTTCGCCCTCGCATCTCGTGGGGCAGATCCTCGATCCGTCATTTGCGGATGAGGCCGAACTCATCGTGGCGACCGCGGACTGCTTCGGCTTCGCCCTGGAACCCGGACGCTCTGTCCGCGAGATGAAAGAATCGCTCAAGCGCTCGCTCTTCGAAGAGGCGCGCGAGCGGCAGGCGATCCTCTTGGTGGACGAGGCGCAGATGTTGCCCGAGGCATTGCTCGAGACGCTCCGCGGTCTCCTCAACTTCCAGCTCGACGAACGCAAACTGCTCGCGATCGCGCTCTCCGGACAGCGCGAGCTTGCCGACGCGATCCTGCGCCGCCCGAATCTCTCGGATCGCGTCGCCTTGTGGATCGACCTTGCGCCGCTGCGCGAATCCGAAGCCGCCGGCCTCGTCGAACACCGGCTGCGCACTGCGGGTTATCGCGGCGAGCGCTCGCCCTTCGACGAAGATGCGATGCGCGAGATGTGGCGAGAGAGCGGCGGGCTTCCGCGCCGTCTCGTCGCGCTGGCGCGAGAGGCTCTGGAAGTGGCCGCTGAGCGCAACGCGACGATCGTGACCGCATCGTGCGTCGCGCTCGCTCGCACGCGCATCGTACCGCTCGCCGCGCCGCGCCGCACGCAAGAGAAAGCGCCGTTCGTGCAGCGCTGGCTGCGACGCTGGCGCCGGGCGTCGTGACGCCGCCCAAGCGCGACATCCCGCCCGACGTGTTGCTCTTGCGCGCCCGCCAAGATCGAGGCGATCGCGTGCAGCTTGCACCCGAAGCAGCGCTCGAAGCCATCCTCACGCCGGATGAAGACGCGCTCGTGGCGAGCGAGAACGCCGTCGCCGATCCTGCGGGCGCGATCGTGTTGTGGCGCCCGATCGCAGACGTGCATCTCGGGCACATCGGCTGGACGGGCGAGATCGACCACCTGGCGCTGCAAGACGCGCTCGCGTGCGCGCCACGCGATCCCGCTGCGATCGAGCCTCGCTGGCGCAAACTCTTAGGTGTCGAAAGTGACAGCAGCGCGCACCCGGCGCTGATAGATGCTGGGGGAAGCGCTCTCGAGGTCGCGCTCTCAGTCACGGACTTGCAGATGTGCGAGGCACTGGTGCGCGCCTCCGACGATGCGCCGTCGCACGCGTTTGTCCGCGCGCTCGTGCTACCCGAGCGGATGGCGGGCGGCAGCGAGCCGGCGCGCGCCGCGTTGACCGAGCTCTTGTCGGCCTACCGTGGAGCGAGTCTCGCGCACGCATGGAGCATGCGTCTAGGATTGGGCCGGGAGGCGTCAGGCACGCGCGAACGAGACGAATCCGCAGTCGCGCTGCTCTCGACGTTACGGGCGGTTTTGGGGGAGCGTTGACGCCGGGCGGGGATCTTGACTGCTACGAAGGTGACGTCGTCGGCTTCATGCCGCCTGCGGTCGCGAGCGCGAGCGTCTGCCGTTCCCGGTAGATCTCGGAGCGGTGCACCGGGATGGAGCGCGGAGCGGTGATCCCAAGCTTCACCTGATCGTTGCCGACGGCGACCACCGTGATCCTGATGTCATCGCCGATGATGATCTCTTGGTTGAGCTTGCGCGTCAAAACGAGCATGAAGCGCCTCCGTATGAACACGGATGCAAAGGTCAGCGTCGCTTCAACCGTCGTCGCAGCGCATCCTTGTGTTTTCGAAGGGGTCAGTTCGCGAGCTTGGATTTGACCGGTCGTACCGGCGCGAAGGCCAAAAGTGCGATGGCTGCGAGGATCCAGGCGACTTCCCCGATCGTCTGCGGGCCCACCGTCCCCATGACGAGGGACCGGAAGATGTTCACGGCGTGGTACAGCGGCGTCAACCACGCGATGGCCAGCGCCCAATGCGGGAATTTGTCCAGCGGGAAAAAGACGCCTGAGATCATCACCATCGGCGTCGCGACGAACGAGAAATAATAGAACAGATGCTCCTGGGTCTTCACCACGAAGGACACGAGCAGCGCCGGTATGGCGCAGACGATGCCCGCGAGCGCGAGGACGAGCGGGCACAAGAGCGCCCACCAGGAATGCACGAGGCCAAAACCGGTGATCACCGCCAGAAACAGCGTGCCGTAGAGCATCGAACGGAACGCCTCCCACAGGTATTCGCCGGCAGCGATCTCCATCGGGTCGACCGGCGCCGTGACCATCGATTCGTAGACGCCGCTCGTGACCCGACGCTCGTAACAGCCCCACGCCGCGTCGAACGTCGCGGTGTTGAGCGCCGTCAAGCCCAAGAAGCCCGGCGCCATGAACTGCACGAGCGACCCGTAGCCCTGCAGCTTGAAGTACGCGCCCAAGCCGAAGCCGAGCGCGAGGAAGTAGGCGAACGGCTCGACGATGTTGATCGCCACGCTCGACCAGGCGTACTTCTGCCAGGCATACAGGTTGCGCCGGAAGACCCGCCACGCGTTCGGCCGGAAGAATGCCGCGACCGGGTTCATTCGACGAGCTCCCTGCCGGTGAGGTTCAAGAACACGTCCTCGAGGGTCGCACGGCGGGCCACGTGCCGGGGCGGATCCTGTCCGAGTTCGCGCAGCCGCTGTAACACCACCCGGCTGTCGGCGCAGAACAAGTACTGCGTGTCGCCGTGGCGTTCGCGCCTTACGACGAGGCCGTCGAGCTGACCCGCGAGGGAGCCCGCGTCTGCCGCATCGATGAGTTCGAGCACGTCGGCCGCCGCGAACTGCGCGATGAGCTCCGAAGGCGTGCCGAGCGCGAGTATCCGGCCCTCGTCGATGATCGCCACGCGATTGCACAGACGCGCTGCTTCTTCCATATAATGCGTGGTCAAGAGCAGCGTCAGACCGGCCGAGGAGAGCGCCGTCAGTTTCTCCCAGACGAGCAGCCTGGCTTGCGGATCCAGACCGGTCGTCGGCTCGTCGAGCACGAGGATCTCGGGCTCATTGACCAAGGCGCGCGCGATGACCAGCCTGCGTTTCATGCCGCCGGAGATCTCCCTGACTTGGGCGCGCTCCTTGCCGGAAAGACTCATGAGCTCGAGCAGCTCGCGCGAACGCGCAAGCGCCTTCGACCCCGTGATACCGAAGAACGACGCGTAGAGCAGCAAGTTCTCCAAGACGGTGAGCTCCGGATCGAGCTCGTTCTCTTGCGCGACGACGCCGAGCCGTCGCTTGATCGCGACGGCATCGTGCGCCGGGTCGAGCCCGAGGACCAGGAGCTCGCCGCTCGTGCGCGAGATGCGACAGTAGATCATCTTCATCGTCGTCGTCTTCCCAGCGCCGTTGACGCCGAGAAAGCCGAAGCATTCGCCTTTGGGGATCGAAAAGTCGATGCCGCGGACTGCTTCGAGCTGGCCGTACCGCTTGGCGAGCGCACGTGCGAAGACGACCGGTGCGTCGGAACACATTGTCCGGCCTTTGTTCTCCCTGGTCCAGGAGGCAGCCTTGGCAGCTGCTGCCGTGGTCGCATCGTTCCATTTTCACTCGTGCGCGCGCGAAGGCTCCTTCGCGCGCGAATCGAACGGGGGCGCATGGTCCGACATCTCTTCCGCTTCCATTCAATGCCGAAGATCCCGCACTGTCCAGGCTGGCCGATGCGCCCCACCGCAGGTAACTAACCGCAGATGGCCTGCAGCGCAAAACTCCGCCCCCAGGACACACCGCTCGATCGCGCTCGATACGTCCACGATCACCTCGCACCGAATCTCTTCCGCGGCGTCGCAGGCCCGCAAGAGGGCGACCCTCAAAACGTCGCTTGGAGAATCTCGCCGCAACCATTCGCGCTCGCGCCCGCGACCGTCGCCAAAATCCGCCTCCTCGGTCAGGATCTGCTCAAGCTCTATCGGGCTGTCAACCGCCTCTACTTCATGAGCGTGCGGGGCACAGCGCCTGAGTTCATCCACCGGTATCTCGACTTGGGCAAGCCGGAGCACATCGTCCGCCTCGAGCGTCAGAACCGTTTCAAGAGCGAAGTACCGGGCGTCATCCGGCCCGACATCATCCTCACGGACGAGGGGATGATCGCATCCGAGCTCGACTCGATCCCCGGGGGTATGGGTTTCGTCGGCGCCATGGGCGCCATGTACTGCGAGCTCGGCTTCGATCAAGTCGGCGAGTACGACGGCATCGTCAAGGGATTTGCGCGGATGGCGCAATCGCTCTCCGGCAAAGATCAGCCGGTCGTGGCCATCGTCGTGTCGCACGAGTCGGACGACTACCGCGGGGAGATGGCGTGGCTCGCTGATGCGCTGCGCGCAAGCGGACTCGCGATCGCGGTCGCGGTGCTGCCCGAACAGGTATTCTTCACCGAGGAGGCGCTCGTCGTCGACACGCCCGAGGGTCGCCGCCGGGTTGACGTGCTCTACAGGAATTTCGAACTTTTCGATCTGCTCAACGTCCCCAAGCAGGAGCTCATGCTCTACGCCGCGCGCCACAAGCGCGTCGTCATGACTCCACCGCCCAAAGCGTTCCTCGAAGAGAAACTGATCTTCGCGCTCGTGCACAACCCGGGATTGCACGGACTGTGGCGGACGGAGCTCGGCGAGGAATCGTTCGGGCGCTTGTTATCGCTCATGCCCGAGACGTGGGTGCTGGATCCCAACCCGCTGCCACCGCAGGGCGTCATCGCGGGCTTGTCGGTCGATGGGCTGCCGGTGCGCAATTGGAGCGAGTTGTACGGCCTCTCCAAATCGGAGCGTCAGTTCGTCGTCAAGCCGTCCGGATTCTCACCGCTCGCCTGGGGAAGCCGCGGCGTGTATATCGCGAACGACCTCACGCGCGACGAATGGATGGCCGTCATCGATGGGGGCCTCGCGACCTTCGACAAGACGCCGCAAGTGCTGCAACAGTACTACAAGGCGCGCCGGGTCAACACCGACTACCTCGACCTCGCCACGAACGCGGTGCGCACGATGGACGGCCGCGTGCGGCTCTGCCCGTACTACTTCGTGGCCGGCGACGAAGCGATCTTGTCGGGCGTGCTCGCAACGGTCGTGCCGGCAGACAAACATCTCATTCACGGCATGAGCGAGGCCATCATGGTGCCGTGCGCGGAGTCGGAGCGGGGCTACTAGTCTTTTTCAGGTCAGGATGTTGACCGCACGCGCCGCGACGATGGCGACGGTGAGCAGCGACGTGGACGCTTGCACCAAGAAGAGCATTTTCGCCCACGCGGTCAGAGGCATCGTGTCCGTCGGGCTGAATGCCGTCGCATTCGTGAACGAGACGAAGAGATAATCGACGAAGCGAGGCGCCCAGTTGGGTGGCGCGCTGCCGGGCGTGACCATCTGCGGGAAGAGGAAGTCCGGGGCGCTGTGCTCGAGGTGCATGCGCTCTTCCGGACCGCCGCGGTCCAGCTCCCAATACCACAGCGCGAAGACGATGATGTTCGTGATCCAGATCTGCACCGCGCCGAGCAAGAGGTGGCTGCCGAGCGCCTTGAGCGTGCCCGAGAGCAGCTCGTGGATGAGCAGCCCGAGCGAAGCGATGTTGGAGAGATTGATGATGCAGATGAGCACGAGCGCGGTCACGCGCCGCGACATCCCGCCTTCAGCGATGCCACGAGGCGGCCAGAAGATGAGCGGCACGAGCAGCACGATTTCGAGCGCGGGGACGAGCCACCATGGCCCAAACGTCAGCTTCCCCGGCAGCGTGACGTAGAGCGCGATCGCGATGACGACGGCGACTTGCGCCGGCCAGTGCGGCTCCTTGTGCGTGGGATTTCCCCATGCAGCGGTGCGCCGCGAGCGCTCTTGCTTTGTCCGGGCGAGTTGCGCTTCATCGCTCACGACGCCAAGAGCTCCACGACCGCATCCATCTCCGCGGGTGTGTTGTAGCCGTGGGGCGAGACCCGCACGCCGCTGTCGCGGATGGTGAGCCCCACCCGAGAGCGCTGCGCGCGCTCCGCGAGGACGTCAAAGGGCTCGCGGCCGAGGCCTAAGAGCACGATGCCCGACCTGCAGGCCCGTGCGGTGTCGCTCAACACCGCGATCTTCGCATCGTGCGCGAGCTTCGCGAGCCGCTCGCTCAAGCCCAAGACGTGCGCCTCGATCGACGCGAACGATGCGTCCTGCAGCAAGCGCAGACTCTGCGAAAACCCGATGAGCGCGGGATAGTTGATCGTGCCACCTTCGAAGCGCCGGGCTCCCGGGGCGAAGGGTTGCGCGTAGTCCAGAAACGTCATCGGACTCTCCAGCGAGCGCCACGAGCAGTGCGCGGGCCGCAGCCGATCGACAAGCTCGCGCCGCACGTAGACGACTGAAAGACCTTGGGGCGAGAGCAGCCATTTGGCGACGCCGAAGTAGCAAAAATCGATCTGCCATGCCGTGACGTCGAGCGGCAGGGGCCCGAACCCTTGCATCGCGTCGACCGCGAACAAGATGCCGTTGCGCCGGCACCATGCGCCGATCGCCGCAAGATCGTGGCGATAGCCGTCGAGAAAGCTGACGTACGAGACGCTCACGAGGCGCGTGCGTTTGGTGCGCATGCGTTCCAGCTGTTCCACAGTCATCCGTTGCGGCGCGCGGAGCAGACGCACGAACACGCCCCGATCGCGCAAGTTGAGCCACGGGTGCGCGTTCGCGCCGAATTCATTGTCCGGAAGGATGATCTCGTCGCCCTCGCGCCAGTCGAGACCGCCCGCGACGAGCAATGCACCGTCAGACGTGGAGCGCAGGAAAGCGATCTCATCCGCGGTGGCCCCGATCGCGGAAGCCGTCTGCGCGCGGATCGACTCGAGATTCGACTCGACGTCCAGGATGCCGGCGCAGCCCTCGAGCATCTGCGCGTCGAGCACCGCCGCGACCGCGTCGCGCGTCGTTCGGGGCAGCGGCCCGACCGCCGCGTGGTTGCAGTACACCCACCGTTCGGTGATGGGGAAGGCCGCGCGTTCGAGCGGGGTGCGAGCGTCGCGCACGAGACGCGCCGGAAGGCTCATGACGAGATGATGCCTTGGCGCAAAGACACGCGGTACCTGTCGTTTGAGAAGCTACACTGGGTGTTAGGGAGTGACGAAATCCTCGGCGATGTAGATGCCGTTCGGCCCGATAGCGACGCCGATGCCGATCCCTTTGTAATCCGGCGAAAGGATGTTCTCACGATGGCCGTCCGACGGCGGGCGTTCCGCCATCATCATGGCGTCGAGCTTCTCCACCGCGGCCCACACCGCGTCCGTTTCTTGGAATGAGTCGCCGTAATACGCGACGTTTTCACCGTAGAGCGTGGCGTGGCCGCCGAGGTCGCTATAGCGCTCCATCGGCGAGCGTCCATCAGAATCGTCATGGCGCATGACGCCCGCGGACTCCATGTCCTGCGCTTGGAATTGCGCCGCGCGCTGCGCGAGCGGGTCGAGCATGAGCGCGCCCAGGCCGGCAGCTTTGCGGTGTTCGTTGATCTCATTGACGAGGCGCGCGCGCACGCCCGCGACCGGATCGTCGGGCTGTTGCATGGGCACGGGCGCGAGGAAGGGCAGCGTCACCGCTGCGATGAGTGAGCAAAGTCCGATGACGGGATTCACGCTGGCACGTCCTCGAGAATCGTGTGAAAGGACCTCGGATCGGGTCCTCTCTTTGACTATCGAGCGTGATTCGCGACCGGGTTAGAGAGCCATCGGTGACGAGCCGCACAGTTGCGCGTCGTCGTATGATATCAGCGCATGGTCCACTGCCACGCTTGCCATTGCGGGATGATCCCGCTCGACGGCGTGTAGTGATCGAGCGCATCGCTCACGACGCCGATGCGATCGCGGAAGTACATGGGGATCATGGGCAGGTCGGCCATGCGCTGGCTTTGGATCTGCGCGTACAGGGCTTTGCGACGCGCGCGATCGGTGATCGTGAGGGCTGCTTCCTCGAGCCGGTCCGTCGCGGGATTGCAGAAGTGCATGCTGTTGCCGCCGTTCGGCGCGAAATACTGACAGCCGAAATCGTCGAGCGATGAAGGGTCGTAATTGACGCTGTAGGTGTAAAAGCCGAGATCGTAGTTGCCCGTGCGGAAAGGACCGTCGTTGTCGAAGATGAGCGTGTACGGATAATCCTTGATCGTCACGGAAAAACCCACGGCCGTCAGATACTGCTGGACCATCGCGTCGAGTTTCGCGCCGGCCTGATCGCCCGCCGTTCCGATCAGGACGATCGAAAGCGTGCGGCCGCTCTTGCTGCGGGTCCCAGTTGGACCGCGCAGCCATCCGTCCGCGTCGAGCTCGGCTGCGGCGCGCGCCGGATCGTAGGCATAGTGCGGCACGTCCGCTGTGTACGCCCACGACCACCGCGGGATGTACTCGTCGGCGAGCGTGCCGGCGCCGTGTGCTACGTCGCGCAGCACAGCCGATCGATCGATTGCGTATGCGGCCGCATGACGCACGTGCACGTCGGCAAAAGGCTGCCGCCCGCAATTCATCACGCCGACGCTGAGACGCAGGCTGCGCGAGCGGACGACCTGCATGCCCTTGAGCTGCTCGTATTCCGGCAGCATGCCAGGGCCAGCGTCGAAGCCCGCGTCGATCTCGCGCGTCTGAAATCCGACGAGCTCGGTCGCGGATGATGGCTGTCCTTGGAAGACGACCTCTTGAAGTTGTGGCTTTCCGCCCCAGTAGTGGGGGTTGGCGACGAAGGTCATCCGGCCGCCGCGTTCCCACGACTTGAGCACGAACGGCCCGGTCCCGATCGGCGCGGCGTTGAACGCGGC
>DASPVP010000174.1:0-5275 GCA_035622315.1 Candidatus Acidiferrales bacterium
CTTGTAGGCGGGCATCCACTCGAGGATCTTCTTGATGAGCGGCATGCCTTTGCCTGCGGCCTTTGGCTCGTACCGCAGCACGTCGTCATACGACAGGGGGTGGATGAGGAATCCGAACGTCCGCAATGCTACCTCGGAAAAAGTGCGAGGCGATGGAATTGCGTTGGTTCGCAAGATGGGCGGAACGGTCCTGGCCGCTCGATCGTGACAGGGCTAGCCACCTTCACACCGCTCCTTGAGTGCCCGCAACATCATCTGCGAGTTCTCTTCCACTTTCTTCTGCAGGATCGGTCCGATGAGTTCGGCGAGTGTGGGCACGCCGAAATCGTAATCGACGCCCAGCACGACCTTCGTCATGCCGTTGTTTTCGGTGAACGTCCACGCGCCTTCGAACTTGTCGAGGTCGCCTTCGATGAGGCGATAGTCGATGCGCGTCTTCTCGTCATCGAAGATGTCGATCTCCGTCCACTCGATCGGCGCCTCTTCGACGAGCGTCTTCCAGCGCGTCACGGTCTCATTGCCCTTGCGCTCGAGTATCTTCACCGTCTCGACATCGGGCATGAAGTCGGGGTAGCGCTCCATATCCTTGGCAAGCTCGTAGATCTTCTTGGCCGGCGCCTTGATTTCGATGGTGGTCTCGACGTACGGCATCAGGCGGAAAGCGCTCCGAGCTTCTCGCGGGCCTTCGCGAGCGAGGCCTCAAGGATACCGATGGCCTGGTCGATCTCGACGCGCGTCACGATGAGCGGTGGTTCGAGGCGAATGACGCGTTGCTGGTTGAGGGTGTACGCCACGAGCAGGCCGTGACGGACGCATTCCGGGATGATAACGCCGCCATAGCCCTCGCTGCGCAGCTCGACGCCTACCACGAGGCCGCGACCGCGTACTTCTGCGATCACCTCGGGGTAACGCCGCGCGAGCGAGCGCGCCTGCTCCAAGAGGTAGGCGCCTTGCGCTTTGGCCTTTTCGACTAGTCGCTCGCGCACGAGCACCTCGAGCGCCGCCAAGCCGGCCGTGCAGGCGAGCGGATTGCCGCCGAAGGTCGAGGTGTGGAGGAGCGGTGCGTCGCCGAACGCGCGCATCCAAACGTCGGTCTTCGAGATCGTCGCGCCGATAGGAACGACGCCGCCCGACAGTCCTTTTGCCGCCGTCATGACGTCCGGCACGACGCCGTCGTGATCGACGCCCCAAAGGTAGCCCGTTCGGCCGAGACCTGTCTGCACTTCGTCAGCGATGAAGAGCGCGCCGTGTTTCGTGCACAGCTCGCGCACGCCTCGCAGATAGCCGTCCGGCGGCACGACGACGCCACCCTCGCACTGCACCGGCTCGACGATGAAGGCTGCTGCGCCCGGAAGGGCGCGATCCAATGCCTCGAGATCACCGAAAGGCACGTGTTCGAATTCGGGCACGAGCGGCTCGAATTTTTCGCGGAAGATGTCGCGACCGGTCGCGGTCAGGCTGCCCATCGTCTTGCCGTGGTAGCCGTTGAAGGTGGAGACGAGATGTTTGCGTTTGGTGGACAAGCGCGCGAGTTTGAGCGCGGCCTCGACGGCTTCGGTGCCGCTGTTGGAGAAAAAGCTGATCTTGAGGTCGCCTGGCGCGAGGTCCGCTAGCGCTTTGGCCAGGTTCGCTGTCTGCGCGTTGAACATCACCCGCGATGAGAGGGCCATGCGATCGAGCTGTTCGCGGACGGCTTCCACCACCGCCGGGTGCATATAGCCGAGGGTGAAGACACCATAACCACCGCAGAAATCCAGAAAGGCCTTGCCCGTGTGGTCGTATACGTAGCAGCCCTTGGCCCGCACCTCAACGCCGGAGCCAGCGAGCTTCATAAAGCGCGCTAGAGGTGGATTGATGAACTCCTTATAGGCGGCATACACGGCGTCGAAAAGCGACGCCTGATCTTGCGCCTCGTGGCTCGTCATGGGTTTGCTTTTCGCCCTTACGAGCGCCATATCTTATGGTACCGCGGTCGTTTGCCAAGGCATATGTAGCAGATAGCTTTTCTGCTCATTTTGGCGCTTCGAGAGTTCCAGACCACGCCCGCGCCTAGGCGCGGGCTAGTTGCGCCACCGCAGCCATGAGTTCGCGACCTTCTTCAGGTTTGAGGGGTTCGAGTGGTGACCGGACGTTGTTCCATAAAGCGTTGCCCGTCCGTGCAGCCATGAACGCCTTCAGCGCTGCGACCATCGGGTAGCGTTCGAACGCCGCGCGCGTTGCGTTGACGCGCTGCTCGAGCGATGCAGATCGGTCTGTACGGCGTGCGTAGAGCCGAGCGATGTCGGCGGCGTTCACGTTTGCAGTTGCGCTCACACACCCACTAGCGCCGGCCTCGAGCGCGCGCAGCAAGAACGATTCGCTGCCGACGAGCACGTCCAGCCGGCCACCCAACTGGCGGCAAAGCTTCTCGGTACCGGCCCAATCGCCCGAACTATCCTTCAGACCCGCGATCTGCTGCGGGAACGCGTCGAGCAGGCGCGCGATGAACTCGGCACCGATCTCGACGCCGCTCAACTGGGGGATGAGATACATGTAGACCCGGAGCCGGTCGTCAGCGATGCTCTCGAGCACGCGCGCGTAGGCGGCAAAGACGCCTTCGTCCGTGACCTTCTTATAATAGAAGGGTGGCAATACGAGCACGCGCGCCACGCCCACCGACAGGGCATGGCGGGTGAGGGCGAGCGTGTCGCCGGCGGCGCAGCAGCCGGTCCCTACGATCAAATCGTCAGACGCGAATCCGGCGTCGAGCAAAGATTCGAGCGTGCTCCTGCGCTCGGCCACAGTAAAAGAATTTGCCTCGCCGGTCGTGCCCAATAGGACGATGCTCGTGCAGCCTTGTGCGAGCAGCCCGCGGCAGTGCTCCGCGAGCATGGCTGCATCGGGGACGCCATCCGCTCCAAGCGGCGTAAGCGTGGCCGCGAGCACGCCGGTCGTCAGGTGCGCGCGGGCGGACTTCATCTGCGCCACAGCGTTCCCAAGAAGAAGAACAGGTTCGCCGGCCGTTCTGCGAGCCGTCGCATGAGATACGGATACCACTGCGATCCGAACGGGATTGCCAGGCGAACCCGGTAGCCTCGGTCGCGCAACTGTTCCTGCAGTTTCGGCCGCACCCCATACAACATCTGGAACTCGAAACGGTCAGGGGTGAGGCCGCGCTCGTTGATCAGCGCGATCGACCGCTCGATGATCGCGTGGTCGTGCGTCGCGATCGCGGTGAACCCTGGATGTGATAGGGCCATCTCGATGAGCGCGAGGTAGTTCTTGTCGACATCTGCTTTCTTCGGAAAGGCTATCGCGTCGGGCTCGAGATAGGCACCTTTCACCAGCCGCAGATTGGGCTGCAGCGGCAGCAGCGCTTGCAAGTCGGATTCCGATCGGCGTAGGTACGCCTGCAGGACGGTGCCGACATTGCGATGCCCTTCCTCGCGCAACGAGCGGTAGATCGACAGCGTGGCGTCCGTGTAGGCGGATTGCTCCATATCCATGCGCACGAAGTTCTCGAGCTGCTGCGCCTCGGTCACGATCGAGCGCACGTTGTCGAGCGCGAGCTTCGCGCCGATGCCCAAGCCCAGATGCGTCAACTTGAGCGCGATGTTGGAGCGCAGACTCAAAGAAGCCAGACGCCGCAAGATGTGCTTGTATTCGTGGACGACGTTCGCCGCGTCGCGCTCGGCGGCGACACCTTCACCGAGCAGACCGGCCGCAACCACAAAACCACGATCGTTGACGTCGCGGACCACGCGCAAGAACTCATCGAGGGTCTCGCCGGCGACAAAGCGACGGGCCCCTAAGCTCATGCCGTGGCGATACATGAAATTCTGCAAGCGCCGGCTGTCCGCAGCGCCGAGCAGCGCGGAGCGCATGAGGCCGCTGAGCGGTTCGGTCAGAGAGGCCACGCCGACCAATTACATGGCGGCGTGTGATTTCATGCGCTAGCTATAGTTTCGTGCCACAGTTCGGACAGAACTTCGCGCCGGGCGCAGTCTGCGCGTGGCAGTTCGGGCACTCGCCCGCCGCTGCCACTGCCGCCCCGCAATTCGGGCAGAACTTCGACCCTGCTGGTATCTGTGCTTGGCACTTGGCGCAGGTGATGGTCGCGGTCGCGGGTGCCGCTGCGCCTTGGGTCTGCGCAGCCTGTGCGGCTGCCTGCTGCATCGCTTGATTGATCATGCCGGGCATCTGCATGCCAAGGCCCAATCCCATACCGAGCCCTGCAGCCGACCCGGCGGAGCCGCCGGGATTCTGTGCCGCCTCTTCGAGCGACTTCGCTGCCTTGAATTGCATGTATTGGCCCATGTTGCCGACGACGCCCATGCCGGTGCGCTCGTCGATGACTTTCTGCACGTCGTCAGGCGGCGTGATCGCGTTGATGAGGAAGTCGACGAGCTCGACGCCGTATTGCGCGAAATCATCCTTCACGCGCGCTTTGCCTACGGCGCCGAGGGCGTCGTAGGATTTCGGCAGGTCGAGAATACTCTTGACTTGCTCGCCAAGCACGTTATTGAGGCGCGAGACGATGATGTTTCTGAAGAAGTCCTGGAGCGCATCCGAGGTGTAGACGTTGGCCGTTCCGACGACTTTGTTCACGAAGAGCTGTGGGTCGGTCACGCGTACGCTGAAAATGCCGTACGCACGCAGGCGCACCATGGCGAATTCGCTGTCGCGGAACAAGATCGGCTCGGCCGTGCCCCAGTGCTGGTTCGTGAAGACCTTGAGCGAGACGAAGTAGACTTCGGACTGGAAGGGTGAGGTGCCGCCGAACGGGATCGAGAGCAATCCCGTGATAAGCGGTAAGTTCTGGGTGGACAGCGTGTAGCGCCCAGGCGTGAACGTGTCCAGTGCCTTGCCGTCGCGGAAGAACACAGCGGCTTGGCTCTCTTGGACGATGAGCTGACTGCCCCACTTAATGTCGGTGGAGCCCGCTTCCGGCCAGCGGTGCACGATCTGTTGACCGCTGTTGTCGAAGAATTCGATGACGGAAAGCCCTAATGCCATTTTACTTGCACCTCAGAGTTGGTCGCTGAAAGCCCTCGAACGCCGAGGGAGGTTTCTAAAGCTATCGAGTTTGTCGTCAGGACCAGGAGAGCGGCTCCGGGATCCACTTGTTTTGGCTGTCTCCTCGAGAACGCCACCGAAGGATCGCGAGAGGACAGCTGCTGGGACCTCACATCGAAAAGAGCTAGCGTCTGCTCGCGAAGCCAGGCGTCTTCGGTGAGCACCGATCTTTTCTCCGCAGCGGTCAAGGCGCCATCCAACTCGTTGACAGCCTTCCGAA